>CAIYGQ010000148.1 GCA_903925745.1 uncultured Actinomycetes bacterium
CTGGCCGACTTCAACAAGACGCCGAACCCCTCCAAGGCCCCCTGGTACTTCCTGGGCCTGCAGGAGCTGCTCGTCTACTTCCACCCGATGGTCGCCGGTGTGACCATCCCGGGCATGGGGATCTTCCTGTTGATCCTGGCCCCCTACATGGACAAGAACCCGTCCAACAAGCCCGAGGACCGCAAGTTCGCCATCTCCCTGATGACGCTGTTCCTCATGTTCTGGGCGGTGCTCGTGATCATCGGCTCGTTCTTCCGTGGGCCGGGCTTCAACTTCACCCTGCCGTGGATCGACGGCCTCTTCTTCGAACTGTGAGGTGACACACCAATGAGCGGTTTCTTCATCGTCCTCGCCGTCCTGGTCATCTGCGCCCTGGCGGCCGTGGCACTCATGGGCGCCATCCGGCGCCGTGACGTGGACAGCGCCACCGGCACGCTGACCCGCGAGACCCGTCAACGCGACCGCGCCGCCCGCAAGCAGGAGGCGGCGGCGGTCGTCACGGCGCCCACGGGTGCCGAGGTCGAGCGGTCGGCCGCCCTCGAGCGGGTCGGCGGTGGCACCATCGCGACCACCGACGACGTGTCCCCTCCGGCGGTCTTCGTCCCACCGGACCCCGAGACCTACGGCGTGACCCGGCGCCAGTTCCTGAACCGGGGCGTCATCGCCGCCTTCGGCCTCGGCCTCACGGCGTTCGGCGTGGCCATCGTCGGATTCCTGTGGCCATCGGGCGGCGGCGGGTTCGGATCCAAGATCCGCGTCGGCTCGGTCGCCGACCTCAAGGCCGAGATCGAGAAGGGCAACGGCTTCCTCTACAAGCCCGAAGGACGCATGTGGCTCACCAACTATCCGGCTGCGGCCATGCCCAAGGCCGAGCAGGTGTACTCGGCGCCGGTGCTGAACTCGCTCAAGGCCGGCATCGCCGTCATGTACCAGAAGTGCCCGCACCTCGGCTGTCGGGTGCCTGACTGCAAGAGCTCGCAGTGGTTCGAGTGCCCCTGCCACGGTTCGCAGTACAACCAGGCCGGGGAGAAGAAGGGCGGCCCCGCCCCCCGTGGCATGGACCGCTTCGCGACCGAGGTCAACGGCGGCGTGCTGGTCGTCAACACCGGGCAGGTCATCCAGGGCCCACCCATCGGCACCAACACCACCGGCCAGGAGGCCGAGGGCCCGAACTGCATCGGTGCGGCGTCGGGCGGCCACAGCGGCTGATCGATTTCTCCCCGTCGACCCTCCTGAAGGAAGATCCTGAACCTGATGCTCCTCGCAACCACACAACGTGCGATCGGCTTCGTCGTCCTGGCGGTGGTCGCCGTCGGCTTCATCCTGTGGCTGGTCGCCAACCTCCGTGCGGGCCGTGACGAGATCGGCGCCGAGATCGAGCTGGCGGCCAACCGCCGCCCCGGGACCCCGGATGAGGAGCTCGAGGGCAAGCGGCTGAACGTGGCGCTGTTCTCGGCACTGGGACTGCTCGCCATCATCGCCGTCGGCCTGCCGCTGTACTGGCTGGGTGAGCCCGGCCGGCAGGACGGGGCGGTCGAGACCTTCGACGAGACCTTCGTGCGCCGCGGCCTCGACCTGTACGAGAACGGTGCCCAGTGCGTGAACTGCCACGGTGGTGCCGGCGTGGGCGGCCTCGCCAACTTCGTGATCAACGACCAGAGCGGCAGCTTCGTGGCGCAGGTCAACTGGATCGCCCCGGCCCTGAACAACGTGTTGTACCGCTACGACGAGGAGCAGGTGCGCTACGTCCTCAACTACGGACGGCCCGGTTCCCCCATGGCCGCCTGGGGGGCGGAGGGCGGCGGCCCGCTCACGACCCAGCAGATCGATGAGATCATCGACTACCTCTGGACCGTGCAGCTCCCCGTTGAGGAGATGCGCGTTGAGGTCGACGAGTTCGTGAAGTCGATCGACGCCGACCTGTACGAGCGGATGATGGCCGTCCGGCGCTCCAACGCCGACGTGGCGCCGAACGGTGACGTCGAGCCGGTCGATGCCAATCGGCTGTCGCGGGCTGACGAGTTGAAGCTCGGCGAGATCCTGTTCAACAACCAGGAGCTCGCCGCCGGGTCCTACTCGTGCGCCCGCTGCCACGTGGCCGGCGCCAGCTACGGCAAGGGCTGGGAGCCCTTCGAGCGCCTGCAGTACGGCGCCTTCGGCCCGAACCTGGTCGGCGTCGAGAACGAGTCGACCGAACAGCAGCACTTCGAGTTGATCTGGAAGGGCATGGACTCGGGCAAGCTCTACTTCTCCCGAAAGCAGGGCAACCCCCAGATGCCCGGCTTCGGTGTGAACCGCAACACCGGCCGATCAGACGAGGGAATCCCCGACCTGGGCAAGGAGGGCCAGCTGGCCCCCGAGCAGGTCTGGGCGATCGTCACCTACGAACGCAACCTGTCCAACGATTCCACGGTGAAGTCCCCGATCGCCGGAACTGCTGAGTCCCCGTCGTTCGTGAATGCCAACCGGGGGACCCCCGGCGAGTAGCCGGGCGGTCGCACGTCTCAGCGAGGGAACGCAATGACCCTGATCCTCTCCGCCATCGCCTTCGACCCGAACATCCGCGGCGCCCTCGTGGTGCTGGTGGGCGTGGTCGTGCTGTGCGGCTCCGTGTACCTGCTGCTCGCCACCAACACCGGTGTGCGCAACGGGTTCCTGATCGCGCTGGCGGGCCTCATGGGCTGGATGTTCTCCATGGGGCTCATCTGGTGGATCTACGGCATCGGTCTGCGGGGCGCGGACCCGTCGTGGGCACCGAAGGAGGTCAACTTCACCCGGTCCGACGCGGTGGCCACCGAGGTGGTCGAGCGCCTACCGGCCAACGACGACCTGCCCGACCCGCAGACCTTCCTGGCCGACTATCTGGCGACCAACCCCGAGCTGGCCCAGAAGATCGCGGACTCCGAGGGCGAGGGGTTCGCCGCCCAGACCCTGACCGACGCCGTGACGGTGGCACCGTCGCTCAAGGAGCCGCTCGACGAGCAGCTGAACGGCTGGCGGATCCTGCCCGAGACCGACTCCCGGCGTGGGGATGCCGTGGCGGCCTCGGACGCCCTGTTGGCGGAGTACCAGGCGTTCGGCCAGTCGACCTCGTCCTCCATGTACACGGTCAAGGACGTGTTCTTCTACGGCGGGAAGTCCGCCGCCGAGCCCGAGACCGTGAAGGGCGAGCGCTCGCTGCTCGACAAGGCGTGGCGACGCATCGTGACGGTCTTCGAGCCGAAGAATCCGCCCCTGTACGCAGCGGTGACCCTGCAGAAGAACGTGGAGCAGATCGTGGCGCCCGGCGAGGCGCCACCCCCGCCGAAGATTGACGAGACGGCCGACACGGTCACGGTGGTCATGGTTCGCAACCTGGGGACCCGCCGGTTGATCCCCTTCCTGTTCACGCTCTTCTCGGGCGTGGTGTTCGCAGCGCTCGTCTGGATGCTCCACAACCGTGACAAGCGGGCCATGCAGGTCCGTGACGAGTGGGACCCATCTCAGGCGGAGTTGCCCGCCGAGGTGCGCTGAGCCGTGGGCCAGTACCTGCCCATCGTGGCCATGATCGTCCTGGCCGCTCTGTTCGCCGCGCTCAGCTTCGTGGCCTCGAGCCTGCTGCAACCCCGGCGGCCGACCGCCGCCAAGGTGGCTCCCTACGAGTGCGGGATCGTCGATCAGTCCGACCCGCCCGAGCGCTTCCCGGTCCGGTTCTTCCTGATCGCGATGATCTTCATCGTCTTCGACATCGAGATCATCTTCTTCTACCCGTTCACGATGATCGCCGAGCAGTTGGGTGGCTTCGGCCTGGTCGCCATCGGGATCTTCTCCGCCGCGGTCTTCGAGTCGTTCCTCTACCTGATCCGCAACGGCGCCCTGGACTGGGGGCCGGCGGTCCGGCTGCGCAGGACGCTGCTGCGCTCGACGCCGAACCGGACGACGACCAACACCATCCGCCGGGTCGGCACCGAGGGCCGCGTCCGCAGCGGTGAGGAGGTCGCGGCCTGATGGGGGTCATCGCGGACGTCGGAGAGGACGGGCTCGCCGGGCTGCAGCACAACGTGCTGACGGGGCGGCTGGAGGACCTGGTGCGCTGGGCCCGCCAGCGCAGTTGCTGGCCGGCCACCTTCGGCCTGGCGTGCTGTGCGATCGAGATGATGGCGGCGGGCGGCGCCCACTACGACCTGGCCCGGTTCGGGATGGAGGTCTTCCGGGCCTCCCCCCGCCAGGCGGACCTGATGATCGTCGCCGGTCGGGTCTCCCAGAAGATGGCGCCGGTCCTGCGGACCATCTACGACCAGATGATGGAACCCAAGTGGGTCATCTCCATGGGCGTGTGCGCGTCGTCGGGTGGGATGTTCAACAACTACGCGATCGTCCAGGGCGTCGACCAGGTCGTCCCGGTCGACGTGTACGCCCCGGGCTGCCCCCCGGGTCCCGAGACCCTGCTGCACGCGATCATCACCCTGCACGGCCAGATCGAGACGGGTGAGATCCTGCGGCGCCGCGACGACACCGGCGCGGGTGCCCGGATCGTCGTCGACCAGCTCGACGGCCAGGCGTCCCCGGTCGCCGTTCCGGCACCGTCCAGCGGGTCGCGGTGATGTCGGCCGACGGGGCCGTCGACCGTGGCGCCGACCAGGTCGGGGACCCGGGTGCCGGACCGGCCGACGAGCCCACGCTGCACGGGGTCCCGGTGACGACCTCCTGCGGCCAGGAGGTGCTGCACCCGTCACGGGACGGGTACCGAGGCCTGGTCGAGGAGCTCCGCTCCCAGGGCTACTGGGTCGCCGTCGACCTGTGCGGTGTCGACCTGCTGGGCACGTCCGGCCGGCGCGGCCTGCCCGCCTCGGTCGAACCCGAGCGCTTCGAGGTCGTCGTCAACCTGCTCGACCACCGCCAGCGGCGTCGCACGCGCCTGCGGGTGCAGGTGCCCGAGTCGGACCCGGTGGTGGACTCGCTCTTCGACGTCCACCCGGGGCTGGAGGCCTCGGAGCGGGAGACGCACGACCTGCTCGGCATCGCCTTCCGGGGGCATCCGGACCTGAGCCGGATCCTGCTGCCCGACGACTGGGTGGGCCACCCGTTGCGCAAGGACGAGGACATCGGCCGGATTCCGGTGCAGTTCAAGCTCGGCGCCGACCAGGCGGCCCGGTCGTGAGCCAGACCATCGACCCCACGACCGTCGGGACCCAGGACGCAGCCGTGGACCTGGCGGCGCTCGATGCCGCCCGCGAGCGGCTGGCCACCGACGACGCGGTGCTGCGGATGTCGGCGACCGAGGCCGAGGAGCGTTCGGGCTACCAGCCGCCCACCGACGAGGGCATGGGCGAGCGAATGATCATGAACATGGGCCCGCAGCACCCGTCGACCCACGGCGTGCTGCGGCTGGTGCTGGAGCTCGACGGCGAGGAGATCACCAGGTCACGACCGGTGATCGGGTACCTGCACACCGGCATGGAGAAGACCGGCGAGCAGCTCACCTACCTGCAGGGTCCGACGAACGTGACCCGCATGGACTACGCCGCGCCGCTGTTCAACGAGCTCGTCTTCTCCATGGCGACCGAGGAGCTGCTCGGGATCGAGGTGCCGGAGCGGGCGCAGTGGATCCGGACGCTGATGTGCGAGGTCAACCGGATCTCCTCGCACATGCTCTTCATGGCGACCAACGGCATGGACCTGGGTGCGGTCAGCATGATGCTCTACGGCTGGCGGGAGCGGGAGGAACTGCTCCGGTTCCTGGAGGCGGTGACCGGCCTGCGGATGAACCACAACTACATCCGGCCGGGCGGGGTCGCCGCCGACCTGCCCGATGGCTGGGCCGAGCACCTGGACTCGATCCTGGACGTCCTGCCCGAGCGGTTGGAGGAGTTCGACACCCTCATGACGGGCCAGCCGATCTGGCGTGAGCGGCTCCAGGGCGTCGGGGTGATCACCGCCGAGGAGGCCCTGAGCCTGGCCGCGACCGGTCCGCTCCTGCGCTCCACCGGGTACGCCTGGGACCTGCGTCGGGACATGCCGTACCTCTGTTACGACCAGCTCGACTTCGACGTCGTGGTCGGCAGCTACGGCGACAGCTTCGACCGTTACAGCATCCGTCTGGCCGAGATCCGCGAGTCGATTCGCATCGTCCGCCAGTGCATGGACAAGATGCCCCCCGGCGACTACCGGATCCAGGACAAGAAGGTGACCCCGCCGCCACGGGCCCGCATCGACGAGTCCATGGAGGCCCTCATCCACCACTTCAAGATCTTCACCGAGGGGTTCAAGGTCCCCGAGGGAGAGGTCTACGTGGCGGTCGAGAACCCCCGGGGCGAGCTGGGCTGCTACCTGGTCTCGGACGGTTCGTCCCACCCGGTCCGCATGCACATTCGAGCCCCCAGTTTCGTGAACCTCCAGACACTCCCGCACCTCATGAAGGATTCGCTCATCGCCGACACGGTCGCCATCGTGTCGTCGGTCGATCCGATCATGGGTGACGTGGACCGTTGAGCGCCGGAGCACCCTGACGTGGCCCGCCTCACTCCGGACAACGAGCTGCTCGCCCGCCGCATCGTGGCCCGCTACCCCGAGCCGAAGTCGGCGACCATTCCCCTCTGCCACCTGTCCCAGGAGCAGGACGGCTGGTTGACCGAGGAGGGCATGGCCCACGTCGCCGAGCTGGTCGGCTGCACGCCGGCCGAGGTGCTGGGCACGGCCAGCTTCTACGAGATGTTCAAGCTCCACCCAGTGGGCCGCTACTGCCTGAACATCTGCACCAACATCTCCTGTCGCATCGTCGGCGGCGCCGACCTGCTCGCCCGGGCCGAGGAACGCCTCGGGGTCCGCGCCGGTGGGACGACCGCGGACGGCACGATCACCCTGGAGGACGTCGAGTGCATCGCCGCCTGCACCGAGGCACCGGCGCTGCAGGTCAACTACCGCTACGTCGAACGCGTCGACGAGGCGGCGCTCGACGCGCTCATCGACGACCTGCGCAGCGGTTCCGGTCGCGCTGCTGAGTTCCCCCCGCACGGGACGCTCGGGCTGGTCCGCCAGGAACTGGGTGCCGACGACCTGGCCAACGTGTCCCCGCCGGAGGACCAGGACGTCCCCGGTTGGTTCGCCCGGCACGCCGAGGCGGCCGCCGACGGGGGGAGTGGATCGTGAGCGACGCCCCCGGCACGCCCCTCGATGCACCCGTCGAGCGGACCGGATCGGCCGGCGACGCGCCGCTGGTCGTGTCGTCGCGTTTCGACGTGGCCGACGGCCACACCCTGGACGTCTACCGCACGTCGGGTTCCTACCCCGGCTACTCCGGGCTGGCCGAGGCGCTCCGCTCCACCCCCGACCAGGTCCGGGAGACGGTGGTGGCCGCCACGCTCCTCGGGCGCGGCGGCGCCGGGTTCCCGGCGGGCGTCAAGTGGGGATTCTGTCCGCCCGGCGTGTGGCCCCGGTACCTGGTGGTCAACGGCGACGAGTCCGAACCCGGGACGTTCAAGGACCGACTCCTGATGGAGCGTGACCCCCACCAGTTGGTGGAGGGCGCGCTGATCGCCGCCTACGCCCTCGGTGCGGCCCAGGTGTTCCTGTACGTCCGCGGCGAGATGCCACACGCGCAGGAACGGATCGCCGCCGCACTGAACGAGGCGCTGGAGGCCGGTCTGGTCGGCCGGAACATCATGGGCAGCGACTTCAGCGTCGACGTCGTGTTGCACTGGGGTGCGGGTGCGTACATCGTCGGCGAGGAGACGGCGCTCATCGAGTCCCTGGAGGGCAACCGCGGGATGCCCCGCCTCAAGCCCCCCTACTTCCCGGCGGCCAAGGGCCTGTACCTGCGTCCGACGATCGTCAACAACGTCGAGACGCTCGCCAACCTGCCGTGGTTGTTCCATCACGGCGTGGACGCCTACACCTCGGTGGGGACCGAGACGTCCCCGGGCACCCGGCTGATCGCGTTGTCCGGCCACGTCCGCCGCCCGGGTGTCTACGAGGTCCCGCAGGGCACCACGACGTTCCGGGACCTGTTCGAGGACGATCGCTACGGTGGCGGGATCCGTGACGGCCGAGCCCTGAAGATGTTCATCCCGGGTGGTGCCTCGGCGCCCTGGTTCTTCCCGGAGCAGGTGGACCTGCCGCTCGAGGGTCGGACCGTGGGCGGGGCCGGTTCCATGCTCGGCTCCGGTGCCGTCGTCGTGATGGACGAGACCACCGACGCGGTCGAGGCCTGCTACTCGCTGGTCCGGTTCTTCGCCCGCGAGTCCTGCGGCAAGTGCACGCCGTGCCGGGAGGGCACGACGTGGGAGGAGAAGATCCTCGAGCGGATCCTGGAGGGCCACGGCCGTCCGTCCGACATCGACCTGCTGCTCGACGTGGCCGACAACATCAGCCCGGGCCCGTACCCGGTGGCGGCCGACCCGTCCCAGGGGCTCGACGCGGTGCCGTTCCCGCCGCGCCAGACGACCATCTGTCCGCTCGGTCCCTCGTCGGTGGCGCCGATCACCTCGGCGATCCGCCGGTTCCGCCACGAGTTCGAGGCCCGGATCACCCGCCGCGATCCCATCCCGGTGGCGGTGGCCGCCGAGTCGGTCGCCGGTGAGCCCGTCGGAGGTCCCGGTGTCTGAACGCCCCCGTCCCGTCACGATCACCGACCCGGTCACGATCACCGTCGACGGTCGACCGGTCGAGGTGCAGCGGGGCGAGCTGCTCATCGACGCGTGCGAGCGCAACGACGCCTACATCCCCCGGTTCTGCTACCACCCTCGGATGGAGCCGGTGGGGATGTGCCGGATGTGCCTGGTCGAGGTCGACACCGGCCGCGGTCCGGCGCTGCAGCCGAGCTGCATGATCAACGTCGCCGCCGACATGGTCGTGGACACCACGTCGGAGCAGGTCGCCAAGGCCCAGGACGGAGTGCTCGAGTTCCTGCTGGCCAACCATCCGCTCGACTGCCCGGTGTGCGACAAGGGCGGCGAGTGCCCGCTGCAGGACCAGACGATGGCCTACGGCCCGGGCGAGTCGCGTTGGGTGGAGGAGAAGCGCCACTACGAGAAGCCGATCGAGATCTCGCCGCTGGTGCTGTTGGACCGGGAGCGCTGCATCCTCTGTGACCGCTGCACCCGGTTCGCCTCGGAGGTCACCGACGATCCGCTGATCCACTTCGTGAACCGCGGGTCGAACACCGAGGTCAACACGTTCCCGGGCGAACCGTTCAGCTCGTACTTCTCGGGCAACACCGTCCAGATCTGCCCGGTGGGTGCCCTCACCGCCACGCCCTACCGCTTCAAGGCCCGCCCGTGGGACCTGGAGCGGACCGAGTCGACCTGCACCACGTGCTCGGTCGGGTGCCGCGTGACGCTCGAGTCGAGCCGTGACCGGCTGGTCCGCATCAACGGCGTCGACGCGGACGCGGTGAACTGGTCGTGGCTGTGCGACGCGGGCCGTTTCGGTTTCGAGGCCACCAACTCCGAGGACCGTCTCACCGAGCCGCTGCGCCGGGTCGACGGGGGCTCCTTCGAGCCGACCCGGTGGTCCCAGGCGTTGGGCGCCGCCGCCGACGCGCTGCGCAGCACCGACCCGGACCGGATCGCCGTGCTCGGTGGCGCCCGTCTGAGTGACGAGTCGGCCTACGCGTGGGCGGCGCTCACCAAGGGTGTGATCGGCACCGACCACGTGGACGCCCAGCTCGGCGACGGGCTCCCGGTGGAGGTGCTCGACCTGCCGGGCGCGACGATCGACGAGGTGTGCACCCCCGGGGGCACCGTGGTCTACCTGGGCCCGGATCCCAAGGAGGAGCTCCCGGTCCTGTTCCTGCGCCTGAAGCACGCGGCCACGCGTGACGGTGTCCGGATCATCGAGCTGACGCCGATGGCCACGAGCCTGGCGCCGTACGCGGCGCTGGGCGTCCACTCCCGTCCGGGTGAGCTGGCCGCGGTGGCCCGGGCGCTCGTCTCGGGCGACGTCCCGTCCGACGGGGTCGCCGGTGTCGACGCCGACACCCTGCGATCCGCGGCCGACGCCCTGGCAGCCGCCTCCGGCCCGGTCCGGATCGTGGTCGGCCGTGCCAATCTGGCCGAGTCCGGCCAGGTGGTGCTCGACGCCGCGGTCGAGCTGGCGGCGCTGCCGGGGGCGACCTTCCTCCCGGTGCTGCGACGCGGCAACGTACGCGGTGCGCTCACAGCGGGCCTGTCCCCCGGCCGGTTGCCGGGCGGCGGGCGCCTCGGCCGCGACGACGACGCCTGGTCGTCGCGCTGGGGCTCGGTGCCGGTGTCCACCGGCCGGGACGCGTTCGGGATCCTGCGGGCCGCGGCAGCGGGCGAGCTGGACGTGCTCGTGCTCCTGGGGGCGGATCCGCTCAGCGACGTCCCGGACCGGGACCTGGCACGGCGAGCGCTCGACCGGGTGCCGACCATCCTCGCCCTGGACACGTTCGTGAACCCGTCGGTCGCCCGGGCGCACGTGGTGCTGCCAGTGGCGGCACCGGGAGAGGTCGACGGCACCACCACCAACCTGGAGGGCCGTGTCAGTCGGCTCCGGGCCAAGGTCACCTCACCCGGGACGGTCCGGACGGACTGGTCGATCGCCGCCGACCTGGCCCGCCGACTCGGCTCGCCCTGGTCCGCCTCGTCGGTCGGGGCGCTGCGCGACGAGCTGGTCGCCGGTTCCCCCAGGCTCGCAGGGACGTCCTGGTCGGACCTCGAGGGCGCGGAGTCCGTCGACGGGGTCCTGGCGGACCTCTCCGGTGTCGATCCCGGTCGCATCGAGCCGACCCCGCCCCCCCAGATCGACAGCTACTCGCTCCGGCTCGTCGCGACCCGGGAGCTCTACGACGGCGGCGAGCTGCTGCGTCGGTCGCCGTCGCTGGCCGGCCTGGCCCGTCCGGCGACGGTGGGCATCTCGGTCGGCGACGCGGAACGGTTGGGTGTCGCGGACGGCACGCCGCTGGTGGTCCGGGGCGAGCGCGGTGCGATCACGCTGCCGGCCCGCGTGTCCGCCGGCATCCCCCGGGGCAGTGCGCACCTGGTGCACCGTCTGGACGGATCGGACCCGTTCGAGTTGTTGTCGGCCGAGCAGGTGGCCTGCGACGTCAGGGTGGAGATCGCCTGATGGATCCGCTGCTCTCCGGTGGGATCGGGCTCACCCAGGTCCTGATCGTCCTGTTGAAGGTCGTCGTGTCCTTCGCCGCGCTCATGGTCGGCGTGATGTTGATGGTGTGGTTCGAGCGCAAGCTCGTGGCCGACATGCAGAACCGGATCGGCCCCAACCGGGCCGGCCCCTTCGGACTGCTGCAGACGCTGGCCGACGGGATCAAGCTCTTCTTCAAGGAGGACCTGCAGCCCGAGAAGTCGGACCCGTTCGTCTTCAAGCTCGCCCCCTACCTGTCGCTGGTGCCGGCGTTCCTCGTGTTCACGGTGATCCCGATCGCGGGGAACTTCAGCGACGGCCAGGACGGGGTGGTGACCCTGCTCGGCCAGGAGACCCTGATGCAGGTGGCGAACCCGCAGATGGGGATCCTCTTCGTGCTGGCCATGAGCTCGATCGCCGTCTACGGGATCATGCTGGCGGGCTGGTCGTCGGGTTCCAAGTACCCGTTGCTCGGCTCGGTCCGCGCCTCGGCGCAGATGGTCTCCTACGAGGCGGCGCTCGGGCTGTCGGTCGCTTCGGTCCTGCTGCTGGCCGGCACGCTCACGACCAACGGGATCGTCGCCGGACAGGCGGGCTGGCGCTGGAACCTCTGGATGACGCTGTTCGTCCCGTTCGTGGTGTTCGTGATCGCCGCCACCGCCGAGTTGAACCGACCGCCGTTCGACCTGGTCGAGGCCGAGCAGGAACTCGTCGGTGGCTTCCACACCGAGTACTCCTCGATCCGATTCGCGTTGTTCTTCCTGGCCGAGTTCATGAACACGGTGACCATGTCCGCGGTGATCGTGACGTTGTTCCTGGGTGGACCGTCGGGCCCGATCCCCTCGGGTGCCCCCGGCTGGGTCCAGGACTACCTGCTGCCGCTCGCGTACTTCTTCGGCAAGCTGTTCATCTTCCTCTTCGTCTTCGTGTGGTTCCGGGCGACGCTGCCCCGGTTCCGCTACGACCAGCTGATGGACCTGGGCTGGAAGTTCCTGATCCCGCTCGCGCTCGGGTGGTTCCTGATCCTGACCGCGCTCAAGGTCGCCGACGACCAGGGGTGGAACCCCGTCGCCACGGTGGGCGTCACCATCGCGGTCGTGGTGGTCGGCGGGCTGCTGCTGCGTTCGTCGATCCGGGCCGCGTCGGGGGAGGAACTCGACGACGCCACCGTCGGAGCGGGGGGTGACGCCTGATGGGGTACCTCAACGGCTTCGTCGTGACGTTCAGGAAGTGGCTCGGCACCCGCACCGACACGGGGCGCCGGGTGACCCTGCAGTACCCGGAGCAGACCCGGCCCAAGCCGGCCAGGTTCCACGGCCGCCACGTGCTCAACCGGTACGAGGACGGCATGGAGAAGTGCATCGGCTGCGAGCTGTGCGCCGGCGTCTGTCCGGCCCGTTGCATCTACGTCCGTGGGGCCGACAACGACCCGGACGATCCGACCTCGCCCGGTGAGCGATACGGGTTCGTCTACGAGATCAACTACCTGCGGTGCATCCACTGCGACCTGTGTGTCGAGGCCTGCCCGACCCAGGCGATCACCGAGACCAAGCTGTTCGAGTTCGCGTTCACCAACCGGGCGGACGCGATCTACACCAAGGACGAACTGGTCGTCGACGACGACGGCCGGCCGCGCCGGCTCCCGTGGGAGAACTGGGACGGCGGATTCGACGCGGCCCAGGACACCTCGGGCTGGATGCGGGCCACCTCGCCCGGTGGCAGCTCGGAGTTCGAGGGCATCGTCGCATGGGCCGGGGAGCTCGGCTACGGGGTGCGTGCGCCCGAGGGTGGCCAGCCGCTGGAACGTGAGCAGCAGGCTGCGGCGCAGGCCGGCCACGACGATCACGACGGCCACGGATCGCACTGATGCGCGTCGAGGTCTTCACGTTCCTGGTGGCCGGGGCCATCTGCGTTGGCGGAGCGCTCGGCGTGGTCCTGTTCCGCAACCCCGTCCACAACGCGCTGAGCCTCGTCGCCACGCTCTTCGGGGTGGCGGTGCTGTTCATCGCCCAGGAGGCCTACTTCCTGGCCGCCATCCAGGTGATCGTCTACGCCGGCGCCATCGTGGTCCTCTTCCTGTTCGTGATCATGCTGTTGGGCGTGGATCGAGTCGAGGCGATCGAGCGCGACCCGTTCCGGATCCGGCGGGCGGCGGCGATCATCGGCGGCGCCGTGCTGTTGGCGGGCAGCGTTGCGCTCCTGCTGGCCGCGGACGAACGGGTCACCGGCGCCCGCTCCGTCACCGCCCCGTTGGACCCGGGCGTCCCCGACGTCGAACGACTCGGGCGGGCGCTGTTCACCAACGACGTCTTCGCCTTCGAGATCACCGCCCTGTTGTTGACCGTCGCGGTCGTCGGGGCCGTCGTGCTCACCCGCCGGACCGCCGGGGCCCCGATCGACCTGGATGAGTTCCCCGAGGGCACGGCCATCGACGCCTGGGCCGAGGCCAACGGTGTGGACCCTGCGTCCATCGACGACGATCCCGTCGATCCCGACCCCGCCGGGGATGCGCCGGTTGGCGTCGACCCCGGTGCCGATACCGGCGCAGACGCCGATTCCACGGACTCCGGATCCGTCGGTGACGAACCGGACTCCGGCCCCGAGGACGACCTGGAGGCGGCGCGCTGATGTTCACCTTCGGCGACTCCTGGTACCTGGTGCTGGCCGCCATCATCTTCGCCATCGGTGCGGTCGGCCTGGTCGTCCGCCGCAACCCGCTGGTCATGTTCATGTGCGTCGAGTTGATGCTCAACGCGGTGAACCTCACGTTCGTGACGTTCTCCACCCTGCTCGACGACGTCGGCGGCCAGACCGCCGTGTTCTTCGTGCTGGTGGTCGCCGCGGCAGAGGTGGTGGTGGGCCTGGCCATCATCGTGGCGATCATGCGTCGGCGTGAGGGCGCCAACGCCGACGACGTGTCGTTGATGAGGGGTTGAGGTGGAACTGATCTGGCTCATCCCGGCGCTGCCCGTGGCCGGGTTCCTGGTCCTGGTCCTGGCGGGCCGACGGCTGGGTGACCCGGCCGCCGGTTGGGTCGCCTCGGCCGCCGTGGCCGGAGCGTTCGTGGCGTCGGTGCTGGTCTGGGTCACGTTGCTCGGCGACGCCGACGGCACCCGCCAGGTCTCCCAGACGCTGTGGGAGTGGATCCCGGCGGACTCCTTCCAGGTGTCCTTCGGTCTGCTCGCGGACGAGCTCAGCATCCTGATGTGCCTGTTCATCACGGGCGTGGGTGCGCTGATCCACGTGTATGCGATCGCCTACATGCGCGGGGATCCTGACTTCCCCCGGTTCTTCACCTACCTCAACCTGTTCGTCGCCTCGATGCTGCTGCTGGTGCTCGGCGACAACCTGATCCTGACGTTCCTCGGGTGGGAGGGCGTCGGCGCCTGTTCGTACCTCCTGATCTCGTTCTGGTTCACCGATCCCGCCAACGCGTCGGCCGGCAAGAAAGCCTTCGTCACCAACCGGATCGGCGACTTCGGCTACATGCTCGGCACGTTCCTCGTCTTCGTGACCTTCGGAACGGTCGACTACCTGCAGATCGACGCCGCCGCCCCGGGCATCGCCGGCGGGACGGCCACGGCCATCGCCCTGTTGTTCTTCCTGGCGGCCACCGGCAAGTCGGCCCAGCTCCCGCTGTTCGTCTGGCTGCCCGACGCCATGGCGGGTCCGACGCCGGTCTCGGCCCTGATCCACGCGGCGACGATGGTGACCTCTGGCGTGTTCCTGTTGACCCGGCTCAGTCCGATCCTGGAGGCGGCCGGCTGGGCCAACGACCTGATCGCCTGGGTGGGTGCGGTCACGGCGTTGCTGGCAGCGGGTGCCGCCGTGGCCCAGAACGACATCAAGAAGGTGCTCGCCTACTCGACGGTCTCGCAGCTGGGGTTCATGTTCATCGCCGTCGGATCGCAGAACTACGTCGGTGCGCTGTTCCACATGATCACGCACGCGTTCTTCAAGGCCCTGTTGTTCCTGGGTGCCGGCGCAGTCATCTACTCGATGGCCCACGAACAGGACATGCGGCGCTACGGACAGCTCCGTCGGTACCTGCCGGTGACCTTCGGGACGATGTTCGTCGGCTGGCTGGCCATCAGCGGGATCCCACCGTTCTCCGGTTTCTGGTCCAAGGACGAGATCCTGGCCGGGTCCTACACGGTGAAGCCCGCCGGTCAGCTCCTCTGGATCGTCGGGATCATCGCTGCGGTGCTGACCGCGTTCTACATGACCCGGATGATGATCATGACCTTCGCCGGGGGGCGGGAGGAGTGGCGGACCGAGGGCCCCGAGTCGCTGCCCGAGGTCCCTGCCGACGTGGCCGACGCCACGGAGCACGCCGACTCGGCGCACGCTGGCCACGACGACCACGACGCGCACCACGACCACCACCTGACCCCGGACCACACCCCCCGGGAGTCGCCGGTGCTGATGCTCGCCCCGCTGGTGGTGCTCGCGGCGTTCGCGGCGGTGGCCGGCGTGTTGAACCTGCCGTTCGCCAAGAGCCTCCACTTCCTGGAGCACTGGGTGGAGCCGGTCATCGAGGGAGAGGGCGAACTCCCACCGGGCGTCGTCCAGTGGATCCTGGCGCTCGTCTCCATCGCCGGCGCGTTCACCGGTGTCTGGTTCGCCTGGCGGGTGTACCAGCAGCGCCGCGTCGACCGGACCCGTCTGGAACAGCCGGTGCTGGCCCACGCCTGGTACATCGACGACACCTACGCCGAGGTGGTGGGTGGGCCGGGCGAGGCGGCCTTCCAGGCGGCCGCGGACTTCGACCACGAGGTCGTCGACGGCGCCGTCCGTGGTGTCGGGGGCGGTGCGCTCGGACTGGGCCGGGCGTTCCGCGGCCTGCAGACCGGTTTCGTCCGCAGCTACGCCTTCGGCATCGGGCTGGGAGCGGTCGCACTCGTCGTGTTCGCGGTCCTGAGGATGAGCCTGTGATCGCCGCCCAGTCCTCGGCGTCGTGGCTGCTCCCGGCCCTGATCCTGGTGCCGTTCGTCGGCGCAGGTCTCCTGGCCCTGGTGCCGGCCCGGCGCAGCGACGTGTTCCGGCCCCTCGCGCTCCTGGTGACGGCCAGCACCGGCGTGCTCGCCGTCTACCTGTTGACCCAGTTCGACTCGGCCGAGGCCGGGTTCCAGTTCGCGGTCAGCCAACCGTGGATCGACGACCTGGGCATCTCGCTGACGCTGGGTGTGGACGGCATCTCGTTGTTCCTGGTCGTCCTCACCGGCGTGATCTTCCCGATCGCGATCCTGGGCGCCACCCCGCACCACGATCCCAAGCCCTACTACGCGTGGCTCTGCGTCCTGATGGGCGCATCCATGGGCGCGTTCCTGGCGCTGGACCTGGTGTTGTTCTTCGTGTTCTTCGAGCTGGTGCTCGTGCCCATGTACTTCCTGATCGGCCTGTGGGGGTACGCGGAACGCACCGCAGCGGCGACCAAGTTCTTCCTGTACACCATGTTCGGCTCGGCGCTGATGCTGGTCGGGCTGGTGGCGACGGCGGTGCTCCACCAGCGCGGGGTCGGCGGCCGGCTCACCTTCGACCTGGTGGAGATCGCGTCGGATCCGGGCATCTCCCAAAACGCCGCCCGGCTCATCTTCGTGGCCTTCGCGCTGGCGTTCGCCATCAAGGTGCCGCTCGTCCCGCTCCACACCTGGCTCCCCGACGCCCACACCCAGGCGCCGACCGCCGGGTCGGTGATCCTGGCTGCGGTCATGTTGAAGCTCGGTACCTACGGCCTGCTGCGCTTCGGCGTCTACCTGTTCCCCGAGGCGGCGGTCTGGTCCCGTCCGGTGCTGTTGACCCTGGCGGTGCTCGGCATCGTCTACGGCGCCGTGGTGGCCACCATGCAGACGGACCTGAAGCGCCTGGTGGCGTACTCGTCGGTGGCGCACATGGGCTTCATCGTGCTGGGTGTGTTCAGCCTCACCGTCGTCGGTATCGAGGGCGGGATCCTGGTCATGGTCAACCACGGCATCACGACCGGTGCGCTGTTCCTGTTGGTCGGGATGATCTACGAACGGCGCCACACCCGTGAGATCTCGCAGCTGTCGGGCCTGCAGCGTTCTGCGCCGGTGCTGGCGGCGGTCATGACGCTGGTCGTGCTGGCATCGGTGGGCCTGCCCGGATTGAACAGCTTCCCGGGTGAGCTGCTCGCGCTGCTCGGGGCCTTCGAGACCTCACGGGCGTGGGGGGTCGTCGCCGTCACCGGGGTGATCCTGGCGGCGCTCTACCTGTTGTGGGCCTACCAGCGCACGTTCCACGGGCCGGCCACGGGCGAGAACGCGACCGTCCGTGACATGCGGCCCGCCGAGTTCGGGGTGCTGGCACCGCTGTTGGTCCTGATCGTGGTCCTGGGCCTCTTCCCGGGCCTGATGATCGACCGGATGGAGCCGTCGGTGAAGGCACTCGTGGCCCACGTCGACGAGCAGGTCGACGGCTTCTCGGAGACCCGCTACGAGTTCGTGGGCCCCCAGGCCCGTGAGTCCGAGGGCACCGGCGGTGCCGGCGAGGGCACCGGCACCGGCGGCCAGGGCACCGGCGGGGAGTCGGGCGGGTGAGTGCCGTGACCGTCCTCGCCGCCACCCTCCAGGACGTTCTGGTCGACGCCGCCGACGGCCTGTCCACGCCGTCGATCGACTGGGCGGGCATCGCCCCCAACCTGATCCTGATGCTCGGCGGGGTGTTGTTGTTGACGGTCGTGTCGGTGCTGAAGCGTCGGCTGCCGGTCTGGTTCCCAGCGGTCTGGACGATCTCGGCGGCCGTCGCCGCGGCGTGCGCGGTGGTTCCCCTCTGGCAGCGGTTCACCGACAGCGGTCCGGAGTCCCTGATGGCCGGTGCGGTCGGCCTGGACGGGTTCTCGCTGTTCGCCACGGTCGAGGTCTGCATCGCAGTGGTGTTCGCTGCGCTGTTGTTGTCGGACTACCTGCGCCGTGAGTCGCTCGACGCACCCGAGTGGTACGTGCTGGTGCTGTTGTCGGCCTCGGGCGCGGTGACGATGGCCTCGGCCAACGACCTGATCGTGTTGTTCGTCGGCCTGGAGATCCTGTCGGTCGCCGTCTACGTGCTCACCGCCATGCACCGCCGTCGGATCTCCTCCCAGGAGGCGGGCCTCAAGTACTTCGTGCTCGGTGCGTTCTCCTCGGCGTTCCTGCTCTACGGCATCGCCCTCACCTACGGGGCGACCGGATCGACCAACCTGGCCGACATCCAGGGGTTCCTGTCCCGCGAGGTCGTCACGCAGAACGCCCTGCTGCTCGGTGGTCTGGTCCTGATGCTGGTGGGGTTCGGCTTCAAGGTCGCCGCCGTCCCGTTCCACTCCTGGGCTCCCGACGTGTACCAGGGGGCGCCGACGCCGATCACCGGCTACATGGCGGGCGCGGTCAAGGTGGGCGCGTTCGCGGCGCTGCTCCGGGTGTTCGTCGTGGCCCTCGGGCCGTCGTACCGACAGGAGTGGCAGCCGGTCGTCGCGGCGCTCGCAGTGCTGACGCTGGTCGTCGGTGCGTTCGGCGCGATCTCACAGACGAACGTGAAGCGGATGCTGGCGTACTCCTCGATCAATCACGCCGGCTTCATCCTGCTCGGGGTGCTGGCGGCCTCCACCCAGGGGACCCGGGCGGCGCTGTTCTACCTGCTCGCCTACACGTTCATGGCCGCCGGCAGCTTCGCGGTCGTCTCGGTCGTCGCCCGGACGGGGGAGCACCGGCAGTCGCTCGAGGACTACCGGGGGCTGGCGTCGTTGCGTCCGGGTCTGGCGCTCACCTTCGCCGTGTTGTTGTTGTCCCAGGCGGGTGTTCCGCTCACCGTCGGCTTCCTGGCCAAGTTCTACGTGGTGACCGCCGCAGTGGAGTCGGGGTTCGACTGGGTGGCCGTCATCGCCATGCTGACCGCGGTCGTCTCGGCGTTCATGTACCTGCGGATCGTGGCGACGATGTACTTCGGTGAGGCCCCCGAGGGCGTGACGGCGCCCCGGATCCCGCCGGCCACCACGCTGGCGATCGGTCTGGCGGTGGTGGGGGTGATCGTGCTGGGTGTGGCACCCGGTCCGGTGAGCGACCTGGCGAACGACGCCGTCGCCCAGCTCGTCGTCGCCGCCCCCTGACCGGCCCCGCCCGCCCCCTTCCCCGGCCCCCCGGCCCCCCCGGCCCCCCCGGCCGCCCCCCGGCCCCCCTTCCCCGCTCTGTACTGCAGCGCCGGGCCATGGGCCCCGTCGCTGCACCACAGAGCTGCCGGAATGCGGGGCGGCTGCATCACGGGAGCGGGGGCGGCGGGGCATGCTGGTGCGGTGAGCGTGTTCGCGCCGGACGAACCGGCGCTCGGTGACGGGAGCCGGCCTGCTGGTCAGGTTCCGGTGTGGGCCGCAGGGTTGGTCGGTGTGGTCGCCGCCCTGGCCGGTCTGGCCTCGGCGGAGCTGCTCGCCGGCCTGGTCGACCGCTGGCGCTCCCCGGTCGTCGTGGTCGGTGACCGGGTCGTCGACCTGGTTCCACCGGCGGTGAAGGACTGGGCCATCGACACCTTCGGGACGAGCGACAAGGTGGTGCTGATCGCCGGCACGCTCGTGATCATCGCCGCCGTGGCCCTACTGGTCGGGGTGTGGGCCTGTCGGGGTCGATGGACGGCGGCGTGGGCCGGGGTCGGGGCGTTCGCGGTCGCCGGAGCTGCGGCGTCGCTCGGACGGGGCAGTTCGGGAGTGGTCGAGGTCGCGCCGAGCCTGGTGGCCGGAGCGGTGACGGCCGTGGTGCTCCGATGGTTGGCCACCTCGGCGCGGTCCGCCTGGGGTGCAGGTGACCCGACGGCAGCGGCCTCGGGGACTGCGGCGTTGGCCGATGATCGGGCGGTCTCCATGCGGGCCCTGCAGGCCGACAGCCGCCGCCGCTTCCTGGGGGTCACCGCCGGTGTCGCCGCGGCCTCGGTGGCAGTGGGTGGGGTCGGACGCTGGCTGCAGCGGCAGGCCGCCGTCACGGTCGAGCGCCTGAAGGTGGTGTTGCCGGGTCCGGTCAGTCCGGCCCCCCCGGTTCCGGCGGGTGTCTCGGTCGGCGTCGATGGCGTCGGTCCGTTCATCACACCGACGCCGGACTTCTACCGGATCGACACCGCGCTGGTCGTCCCGCAGGTCGGTGCCGAGGACTGGACGCTCCGGGTGACGGGCCGTGTCGATCGCCCCCTGACGTTGACCTACGAACAGTTGCTGGCCCGGCCGATGATCGAGCGGGCGGTCACCATCGCGTGTGTCTCCAACGAGGTGGGCGGCGATCTGATCGGCACGGCCCGCTGGCTCGGGTGCCGTCTGGACGACCTGCTCGCAGAGGCCGGCGTCCAGCCCGAGGCCGACCAGGTGGTCGGGGTGTCGGTCGACGGGTTCACCGCCGGGTTCCCGACCGCGGTCCTCGATGGCCGGGACGCCCTGGTGGTCGTCGGCATGAACGGGGAACCGTTGACCGCCAAGCACGGCTTCCCCGCACGTCTGGTCGTCCCGGGTCTGTACGGCTACGTCTCGGCAACGAAGTGGCTGAGCGAGATCCGACTCACCCGGTTCGACGAGTTCGAGGGCTACTGGATCCCGCGGGGCTGGGCGGTGGAGGGTCCGGTCCTGACCCAGTCCCGCATCGACGTCCCGCGCGCCGGCGACTCGGTGGCGGCCGGCGAGGAGGCGCCGATCGCCGGGGTCGCCTGGTCGATGCTCGGCGCCGTCACCCGGGTGGAGGTCCAAGTCGACGACGGTGAGTGGCAGGAGGCTCGGCTCGGTGAGGCCTACTCCGACACGACGTGGCGTCAGTGGGCGCTGTCGTGGACACCCGATGCGGGTGAGCACACGCTGCGGGTCCGGGCCACCGACGATGCCGGCGAGACGCAGACCTCGCAGGTGACCGACGTGGCCCCCGACGGTGCCCGCGGCTGGCACACGATCCGCGTCGAGGCGTCCTGATCCCACCCGGGCCACCACTCGCCCGGTACCCCTGTCGGCTCGGCAGCGGTTCGCTCAGCCCCAGGCGTCGACGAGCAGCCCGAGTCGCTCGTCGAGCAGCCCGGCGGTCGTCCGGAAGGCCCGCCGGCTCCGTCCCATGGGGTCGGGAACGTCGCGTCGCTGGTCGAACACCGAGGTGACGGACGCCCGGTGGACCTCCTCGGCCCAGATGCGCAGCGACTGCGGGTCGTCGAGCGGCTGCTCGACGGCCACGGCCAGTCCGTCGATTGCGTCGCTCAGCGTGATCGCCCGGTGGCCGTGCCCGCTCCACGTCGTCGCGATGTCGACCACGTGCGCGCCCTCCATGGTGATGGTGACGTCGGCTTCGTCGAGCAGGTCGGTGTCGATCGTCCGGGACCGGTGGTCCCGCAGGTCCAGGCCCAGGCGATCGAGTGCGGCGACGGCGCCGTCGGCGGCGGGTGCGCCCCCCGCCAGGAAGCCGGCTGATCCGACGCGGGCGTCGATGCCAGCCTGCTCCAGGCGGCGGGCCAGGAGCCGTTCGGCCATGGGGGAGCGGCACTGGTTGGCGGTGCAGACCACCAGGACACACAGGGGCCGATCGGCCTGCCAGGTCACGCAGGTGCCCCTCGTGGAGCGGACCGGCCGACCCGCCGCAGCTGCGTGGCGTAGACGTCCAGGGTGGTGGCGATCACGCGTTCCTGGTCGAACTCCTTCCGGGCGCGCTCCAGCGCCGCGGCTCCCATGCGCTCACGGAGGTCGGCGTCGCCGATCAGTTCCCGCAGTGCATCGCCCAGGCCGGTGGCGCTGCGGACGGGGACCAGGAGTCCGGTGACGCCGTCGTCGACGACCTGTCGGCATCCCCGGATCTGCGTCGCAACGATCGGCAGGCCGGAGGCGGCGGCCTCCATGGCCGAGCGCGGGTAGCCCTCCCGGTGCGAGGCGAGCACGTACAGGTCCATGGCCCGGTAGAGCTCCTCGACGTCGTCGCGCATGCCCAGGAACCGCACACCGTCGGCCCGGGCCCGCTCGAGGACGTCCCGGTCGAGCGCGTCGGACTTGTCGGGGTCGTCTGGCCCGACGACCAGCAGCGTGGCCTCGGACCGGTCCTCGCCCAGGTCGCGCCAGGCCTGGAACAGTTCGGGGTAGCCCTTCTCGGCGACGAGCCGACCGACGGCGCCGACGACCACCCGGTCGTCGTCGATGCCGAGCGCCGCCCGGAGTCGGGTGCGCTCGTCGCCGTCGGTGGGCGGGCGGAACCGCTGGAGGTCGACACCGTTGCCGAGCAGGTGCAGCTTGCGGTCCGGGACCCTGAGCGTGGAGCGGAGGAGCTCCAGGTCCTCGGGGTTCTGGACCAACTCGGCGTCCGAACAACTCGAGGCCAGTCGTTCCAGGGAGTAGACGACCGCACGCTTGGCGAGCCGGTCCTCGGGCAGCGCGTACAGGCCGTGCACCGTGTTGACGACCACCGGTACCCGCGCGGCGCGCGCCGCGAGTCGTCCGTACAGGCCGGGTTTCGGGTTGTGGGTGTGGACGATGTCGGGCCGCAGTTCCCGGAAGAGCCTGCGGAGTTCGCCGATGGCCTGGACGTCCTCGGTCGGCGCCATCGCACGGGTGGCGTGGCGGAGCGGCACGTGGCGGACACCTCGGGCCTCGACGGCGGGGACGAACCCGCCGGGCGCGCTGGCGCCGACGACCTCGTAGCCAGCATCGATGAACGCGCTGAGCTGTGGTCCCAGCAGGAGCTCCAGGCTGATGTCGGTGGTCGTGACGTGCACGACCCGGGGGCGGCTCACGTCGTGGCGTTCCGGTAGCGGAACCGGTTGGCGGCGTCGCGCAGGGTGTCCTCGTGCCGCAGTCCTCCGGCGGCCTTGAGCCGGAACCATCTCGGGCCGTCCGCCGCCTGGATCGGAGAGCGGGCCAGCCGGTGCGGGTCGGCACCCGGTCCGTTGGCCACGGTGCCGGCGAGCACGGCGGTGCGGAACCGTTCCCGGACCGCCTCCTCGGCCACGGCGGAGCCGGCGACGGCCTTGGGATAGGCGAAGTGCTCGGTGGTCTCGCCGGTGTGCTCACCGAGCAGCTCGTTCGACCGGTCGAGCTCCTCGGCGACCTGGCCGGCCGGCAGCCGGTCCAGGAGCGCGTGGGTGTGGGTGTGCGATCCGATCGTCACCAGGTCCGATGCCGCCAGCTCCCGGACGCCGCTCCAGGTGAGCGGCCGACCATCGGCCGGGAACGGCAGCTGCCGATCCACGAAGTCCGTCGCGACGTAGAACGTCGCCGGCACACCGTGCCGGTCCAGCGCCGGCAGGACGTGGTCGACCCAGTCGGTGGTGCCGTCGTCGAAGGTGACCACGACGCCGGGTCGGACGGGAGCGTCGGCGGCGAGCTCGTCGGCGGCGGTGTCCAGGTCGACGACCCGGTGGTGCTCGACGAGCCAGCGGAGCTGTTCATCGAAACGCTCGGGCGGCAGGTCCATCTGCCCGCCGCTCCCGGCACCGACGCGGTGGTAGATGAGCACGACGATGCCCGTCGGCGGCGGCCGGAGCCGGTCCACTGCCGCAGCGGCGGTCTTCGTCGTCTGGCGGAGTGCTCCGGTGATCCCGGTGCGCAGGCCGGCGGTCGTCGTCGGCATCTGTCGGCTCAGAGCCAGTGGACCTGGGGACCGTCGAGCGCCCGACGGCAGTCGAGCACCGGGGTGGTCGACTTGGACACCATCTCGGTGTCGAACTCGTCGTGGTCCACCAGGTAGACGACCACGTCGGCGTCCTCCAGGTCGGTGGATCCGCCCTCGGCGGGCGTCGCGCCCTCGGGGAACTGGTGGGCCGGGACGTGTGGGTCGACCAGCCGGACGTCGGCGCCGAGCGCCAGGAGCTGGTCGACGAGCGGTCGGGTCGGCGTCTCTCGGGCGTCCCCGGTGTTGGCCTTGTAGGCGAGTCCGTAGAGCAGGACGGTGGAGCCGTTGACGGCACGGGCCTGCCGGTTGAGCAGGTCCTGGACGCGGCGCACGACGTAGTCCGGCATGTGCTCGTTGACGTCGTTGGCCAGTTCCACGAACCGGAACCGCTGGCCCAGCGACCGCTCCACCTGCCACGACAGGTAGGACGGGTCGATGGGCAGGCAGTGCCCACCGACTCCCGGTCCGGGCGTGAAGCGCATGTAGCCGAACGGCTTGGTGGATGCGGCGTCGATCGCCTCCCAGACGTCGATGCCCAGGTCGTTCGCGAACATCGCCAGCTCGTTGACGAGGGCGATGTTGACGTGGCGGAACGTGTTCTCCAGCAGCTTCGTGAGCTCGGCCTCCCGCGTGCCCGACACGCGGACGGTCCGATCGACCAGACGGCTGAAGAAGGCGTCAACGGCGTCGAGCGACGCCTCGTCGACGCCCGAGACGACCTTGGGGGTGTTCTCGAGCGACCAGTTCGCGTTGCCCGGGTCGATGCGCTCGGGGCTGTAGCCCAGGTGGAAGTCCGCGCCGGCCTGCAGTCCGGACTCGTCCTCCAGGATCGGTTGCGCCAGTTCCTCGGTGGTGCCGGGGTAGGTGGTCGACTCCAGGATGACGGTGCAGCCGGGGGTGATGTGCGGGCCGACGATGCGGCACGCTGACTCGATGTAGGACAGGTCGGGCACGCCCTCGCCCATGGGGGTGGGCACCGAGATGACGGCGACGTCGAAGTCGACCAACTCGGCGGGTTGGTCGCTGGCGCGGTAGGAGCCGGCGGAGAGGACACTTCCGAGTCGCTCCTCGGTGATGTCCTCCACGTAGGACTGTCCGGCGTTGAGGAGCTTCACCTTGCGGGTCTCGACGTCGAAGCCGATGACGTCGAAGCCGACCTCGGCGGCCCGGACCGCCACCGGCAGTCCCACGTACCCCTGACCGACCACGACCACCCGGTCGACGACTCGTGCCACGTCATGCCCCCTGTTCGATGGTCCTGCGACCCGGGATCAGGGTACCGGTGCGGCAACGGGATGGGCACGGGTCGTCGGTCGATCAGGCGCGGGCCACTGCACTGTTCCGCGCTCTCCGTGGCCACCCGAACGGTATCCGTCGACTTGACGCTGTTCGGTTGCGTCTCGGGGACGGACCGCAGGGATTCCGCGCTCGCCATGGGGGAAATCCCTGTTGCGACGCTGGACGTGCGGTGGTTCACTCATGCCTGAGCCGGATCCACTGGGTGGGTCATGAGGTTCCAGCGGAGTGACCGGGGAGGGGTCGGGCACTCAGCTTGACAGGTGAGGGAATCGGTCAGGTTGGGGATGGCCCACTCGTGGGCCACGGGGCAGATGGGGTCGAGGGGGCAGGCGGAGTGAGCAGGCACTTTCCGAGGTTTCGGTTCCTGTTTCAGGCGGGTTACGACTCCGCCAGTTGGGTCGTGGCGCTGGTTGCAGCGGCATTGTTGCGGTTCGATCTGGCGGTCGCAGACGTGCCGTGGGTCGGCCTCGTCGAGATCGGCCTGGTGGCGGTGATCTTCCAGGTGGCCGTCGGGCGTGTGTTCGGCCTCTACGTCCACCGCTGGCGGTACGGCACGTTCGACGAGGTCGTCGCCACGGTCAAGACGGTCGCTGTCGTCACCGTTCTGGTCACTGCCGTCGACCTGATGCCGGGAATGAATCGTCCGGTCCCGTGGTCGGTTGCCGTCCTGTCTGGGTTCCTGGTGCTCTTCGTCATGGCCATCGCTCGGTTCGCCTGGCGGGTGCAGCTGGAGCGGTGGGCCGTCGCCGAGGCCGACGACGATCGGGAACCGGTCGTCGTCTACGGCGCCGGTGTGGCCGGCCTGCACCTGATCACCTCCATGCGCCGTAGCGGCCCCTACGAGCCCGTCGCGGTGCTCGACGACAACGCCGACCTGCATCGTCTGCTGGTCAAGGGAGTGCCGGTTCGTGGTGACCGCAACGCGCTGGCCGACGTCGTCGAGCGCACCGGTGCGACCACGATGGTGATCGCCATCCCGTCGGCCGGCGCCGAACTCCTCCGGGACCTGGTGGCGGTCGCCGATGACGCGGGCGTCCGCACGCTGACCCTGCCGCCGATCGACGACCTCCTCGGCGGCCAGATCGGCGTCGCAGACGTGCGGCCGCTCACCGAGGCCGACCTGCTCGGTCGCCGTGAGATCAACCTCGACATCGACTCGGTCGCCGACTACCTGACCGGCAAGCGGGTGCTCGTCACCGGCGCCGGCGGCTCCCTCGG
This sequence comes from uncultured Actinomycetes bacterium, assembly GCA_903925745.1. Classification (GTDB taxonomy): domain Bacteria; phylum Actinomycetota; class Acidimicrobiia; order Acidimicrobiales; family Microtrichaceae; genus SXMI01. The sequence continues at coordinate 26,193 of CAIYGQ010000148.1, forward strand.
TTCCGAGCTCTGCCGCCAGCTCCACCGGTTCGCCCCGGAGTCGCTGGTCATGCTCGACCGTGACGAGTCGGCGCTCCAGGCGGTGCAGCTCTCGATCGAGGGTCGGGGGCTCCTGGACAGCCGAGACCTGGTCGTCTGCTGCATCCGCGACCGTGACCGGCTGGCCGAGGTGTTCGCCGAGCACCGCCCCCAGGTGGTGTTCCACGCCGCGGCGTTGAAGCACCTGCCTCTGCTTGAGATGCACCCCGACGAGGGTTGGAAGACCAACGTCGAGGGCACCCAGAACCTGTTGGAGCTCGCCGGCGCCCACGGCGTCGAGAAGTTCGTGAACATCTCCACCGACAAGGCGGCGGAACCGACGAGCGTGCTCGGTCGCACGAAGCGGCTCGCCGAGCAGCTCACCTCGCACGCCGGTGGTCAGTACGCTGGCACGTACCTGTCGGTCCGGTTCGGCAACGTGCTCGGCAGCCGGGGCTCGGTGCTCCCACTGTTCCGGGCGCAGCTGGAGTCTGGCGGGCCGATCACGGTGACCGACCCCGAGGTCACCCGGTACTTCATGACGATCCCCGAGGCCTGTCAGCTCACGGTGCAGGCTGGCGCACTCGGTGGCGACGGCGAGGTGATGGTGCTCGACATGGGCGAGCCGGTCCGGATCGCCGACCTGGCCCGCCGGCTGGCTGCCGAGGCCGACCGACCCGTCGAGATCGTCTTCACGGGCCTGCGTCCCGGAGAGAAGCTCCACGAGGTGCTCTTCGCCCCTGACGAGGAGTCCACCGTCTCCGAGCACCCCATGATCCACCGGGTCGACGTACCGCCCCTGGCGCCGTCGGTGGTGCTGGGTGTCGAGTCCGAGGACGGCGCCGTGGTGATCGACCTCCGGCTGGACCAGGCAGACGGGGTCGAGGTCAGCGAGATCCGCCGGGCGAACTGAGCCGGGCCGTCCGGCGCAGCGTTCCGCCGCTCGTGAGGTGCGGGTTCAGGCCAGGTGGCCGCGATACCAGTCGATGGCGTCGGCCAGCCCGGTGCGCAGGTCGACGGGTTCCACGTCGGGGAACAGGCCCATCAGGACCCCGTTGTCGGCCTGGGTGTGCTTGACGTCGCCGCGCCGGGTGGGCTGGAACTCGAGGGGCAGCTCCTGGCCCATGAGGTCCTCCATGACGGAGATGACCTCCAGCAGGCTGATCCGGGTGCCGAACGCCAGGTTGACGGCCTCGGGGTGGGACACCTGGCGCAGCACGGCGTCGGCGATGACGCTGCACACGGTGCCGACGTAGGTGAAGTCCCGCGACTGTGTCTCGTCCCCGTGGACGGGGAGTGGCCGCCCGCCGATCGCCGCGTCCAGGAAGGCCGGCATCACCGCCGCGTACGCGTGGCCCACGGACTGCTTGGGACCGAACACGTTGAAGAAGCGGAACGCCAGCGTGGGCAGGCCGTAGGTGAACTGCCAGGCCAGCGTGTAGGACTCGGTGGCCAGCTTGGTCGCGGCGTAGGGGCTCACCGGCCGGGTGGCCATGGTCTCGACCTTGGGCAGCTGCGTGTTGGCGCCGTACACCGACGACGAGGACGCGACGATCACCTGCACGTCGCCGGCCCGGCGGGCGGCCTCCAGGACCTGGAGCGTGCCGTTGGTGTTGGCCTCGTGGGAGGCGACGGGGTCGTCGACCGACCGGGGGACCGACCCCCGGGCACCGAGGTGGACGATCGAGCCCGCACCGTCGAACACCCGGTCGAGGAGCCCGGCGTCCAGGATCGTCCCCTCGACGAACTCCACGTCGATCCCGTCGAGGTTCTCCACGAAGCCGGTCGACAGGTCGTCGATCGCCACGACCTCGTCGAACCCGTCCGAGCCGGCGAGCAGCTCGCAGAGGTTGGCCCCGATGAACCCTGCCCCGCCTGTGACCACGACCTTCATCGAACCCCCTCGAGTCGCCGGAGTGATGCTAGCCACCGGACACCGGTGATCCTCGCCCTCGTGGTTCACTCTTGGGGTGCTCGAGCGGTTCCACGTGGTCCTCGGCCTGGTCGGCCTCGGTGCGGGCCTGGTGGTCCTGCTCCTGGACCGAGTGGGCCCACCGGCGTCGAGGTCCCGATCGCTCGCCCTCGCCGGGGCCGTGGCGCCGCTGCTGTGCGTCGGCGACACCGACCGGTGGCCGGTGTGGTTCGTTGCCGCAGCGCTGCTGCTGCTCACCCCGGACCGGGGTGTCCCGCCGCACCCGCTGGGGCGGTGGACGGTGCCGGCGGCCGTTGTCGGCCTCGGCGGCGCCTGGCTGGCTGTCCCTGACACCGAGCCGGTCGTCGCCACCGTTGGCCTGTTCCTGCCGCTCGCCGTGGACCGGTTCCTGCGTCGGCTCGCCCCCGGGCCGACCGGCTCGCTGGTGCTCGTCGTGGCGGTGCTCGGGGCGGTCTGGGTGGGTTCGGCCGGTCGTGGTGCCGCCCTCGCCGCAGTGTGCGCCGCCGGGGTGGTGGCGGTGCTCCCGGTCGTCGTGGGGATGGGTCGGCACCGCATCCGGGACGGCCGGACGGGCTGGGTGCTCGCCGGGTACCTGACGGTGGTGGTGACGGTGCCGCGGCTCGCCTCCGGACTGGGCGCGGCTGCGGCGTGGGCTGTGGCGGCCGCGGCGACCCTGCTCCTGGTCGTGATCGGCCGCTGGTCGAGGCTGCCGCAGGAGGCTGCCGGCCCGGACGCGCCCGTCGCCCCGGGCTGAGTCGACGCCGCTGGACGGACCGGTCGCCGCGGTCCGGCCCGGTACCATGCGATCAATGGGGTCACCGTTGGAGGTGCGGATCGCGACGCCGGACGACCGCGTCCAGGTGCTGGAACTCTGCCGGTCGACGCTCGGGTGGACCGACGGCGCGGTCGACGAACGGTTCTTCGTCTGGAAGCACGAGGAGAACCCATTCGGAGCGTCCCCGTCCTGGGTGGCCGTCGCCGATGACCGGATCGTCGGCGTGCGGGTTTTCATGCGGTGGGGGTTCGTCGACGCCGACGGTGTGCGGGTGACCGCGGTCCGGGCGGTGGACACCGCCACCGATCCCGAGTGGCAGGGTCGCGGGATCTTCCGCCGGTTGACGCTCGGCGCGCTGCCCGACCTGCGTGACGCCGGGGTGGGGTTCGTCTTCAACACGCCCAACGACAAGAGCCGTCCCGGTTACCTGAAGATGGGCTGGAGCGTCGTGGGCCGTGTCCCCGTGTCGGTCCGGCTCAGCCGACCCGACGCCGCGCGGCGACTGCTCGGGGCCCGCACTGCTGCGGAGCGCTGGTCGGAGGTCGTCGACGTCGGCGTGTCCCCCGAGGAGGCGTTCGCCGACGCCGACGCCGTCGCCAACCTCCTCTCGGGTTCCCCCCGGTCGGTCCTGTCGACCGACCTCAGCGTCGAGTACCTCAGGTGGCGCTACCGGTTCGAACCGCTCGCCTACCGGGTCCTGCCGCGCGGGGACCGGCTCGACGACGGCCTGGTGGTCCTGCGGGTCCGCCGGAGGGGGGCTGCGGTGGAGGCGACCATTTGCGACGTCCTGGGGCCGGAGCCGTCACCGTCCTTCTGGGCGCACGTGGCGGCGACCACCGGCGCCGACTTCGCGCTCCGCACCGGTCGGGGACCGCTCGGTGCCCGTTTCGTCCCGGCACCCCGCCTCGGACCCGTCCTCACGTGGAAGCCGCTCGCCGCACCGGGGGTGCCGGCGCTGTCGGGGCTCGATCTGTCGCTCGGCGACGTGGAGATGTTCTGATGCCCAGGACGTCGGTGCTCCTGCTCGCCCGTGGGCTCGGCCCGGGTGGCATGGAGCGGCTGCTGGTCAACCAGGTGCGGTTCGGCGACCGGGGGGCCTTCGACTACTCGGTCGCGTTCGTCACCGAGGAGAAGCACCACCTCGTCCCCGAGTTCGAGGCGCTCGGCGCGCCCGTCCACTGGCTCTCCGGGGCAGGCCGACCCTGGCCGGTGCACCTCGAGCGGCTCCTGCGGCGCGACGGGTTCGACGTGGTCCACACCCACTCGCCGCTGGTCGCGTCGGCGGTCCGGCCCCTCGCCCGCCGGCTCCGCCCCCGTCCACGGCTCGTCTACACCGAGCACAACAGCTGGGGCGCCTACCGGTCGCCCACGCGTCTGGCGAACCGCTGGACCTACCGCCTCGACGACGCGCAGATCGCCGTGTCACGGGCGGCGTACGACTCGGTGCCCCCCGGGCTGCGGAGCCGACTGGAGGTGCTCGACCACGGGATCGACCTGGCGGCGGTGCGGGCGCACGCCGAGCACCGGGCCGAGGCCCGGGAGCGCGTGGGTGCGACCGACGGCCAGGTCGTCGTCGGCACCGTCGCGAACTTCCGACCCGAGAAGAACTACGAGGGAATGGTGCGCATCGCCAGCGAGGTGCTCGTCGACCGGCCCGACGTCCGCTTCGTCAGCGTCGGCCAGGGGCCGCTGCTCGGCGAGATCCGCTCGCAGGTCGAGCGGGCGGGCCTGGCGGACCGCTTCGAGTGCCTGGGCCACCAGCCGGACGCGCCCCGGTTGATGGCGGGCTTCGACGTGTTCGTGATGACCTCGCACTACGAGGGACTCCCGGTGGCGTTCATGGAGGCACGGGCGCTCGGGTTGCCGGTGGTCACCACGGCGGTGGGCGGCCTCGTCGACCACGTGGTCGACGGCGTGGACGGTGTGCTCGTGTCCGCCGGGGACGACCGGGCGTTCGTGGCGGCGCTCGGTCGCGTGCTCGACGACCCGGACCTGCGGTCCTCGCTCGCCGAGGCGTCCGCGGCGCGGGGCGACGAGTTCGACGCCCGGACGGTGGTCCGGTCGATCGAGACCCGGTACCGCTGAGTTCTCAGCCGGCGGTCGGCCGGGCCGGTGCGCCGACCACCGTGACGCCGGCGGCGACGTCCTCGAGGACCACGGCGCCCGCGCCGACCCTGGCACCGGCACCGACCGTCACGCCCCGGGTGACGACGGCCCCGGTGCCCAGGAACACGTCGTCGCCGATCGTGCAGTCGCCGTTGACGAACACCCCGGGGCTGAACTGCACCGCGTCGCCCACCACGGTGTCGTGCTGCACCGAGCAGCCGACGTTCAGGTGCGTGTGGGCGCCGATCCGCACGTCGGTCGTCACCGTGGTGTGGGCGAACACGACGACACCCGGGCCCAGCTCGACGTCGGGTCCGATGCTCGCGGTCGGGTGGACCAGGGAGGCGGGCTCCGCCCCGGCCCGGTCGAGGCGCGCCGCCACGGCGCGGCGGGTGGCCGAGGTGCCGATGCCGAGCGCGTAGCGCCGCGGGTGGCGGGTGAGCCAGCCGACGTCGCCCAGCACGTCCAGCCCGAGTCGCTCCAGACGGTCGAGGTGGTCGGGGGCGTCGTCGACGAACCCGAGCACCTCCCAGGTGGGCACCTGCTCGTTGAGGGCTGCGACCGTGGCCAGGACCTCACGTCCGTGGCCGCCACACCCCACGATCACGAGCTCGCTCACGACCGGCATCGTAGGCCGCAGGTGCCCCGGTGCCCCGGTGCCCCGGTGCCGTCGCCGGACGGCCGCGGGATCAGGTGGGCAGGTCGACGAGCGCCGGACGGTCCAGGCCGCAGACGTCGCTGGGGTCCGGCACCCACGGTTCGGTGCGTCGGTCCACGCCCTCGGCGTAGAACTGCTCGCACCAGCGGCGGTACTGCATGATCGGGCCGTCGCCGTGGATCAGGTTCGGACGGGGCACGTACGCCTTGGACTGCCACATCTCGACGTCCTCGGCGGTCCGCTCGTGGATCTCCTCGATGAACGCCTCGCCCAGCTTGGAGGTCGCCGAGGCGTCGCCGGCGTCCCGCACCACGAAGCTGAACCGCAGCTCGCAGGATCCGGGACCGACGGGCACGGCGCAGCCGAGCAGCAGCGTGTCGACCAGTCCGGTGAACCAGGTGGCCGCCAGGCCGGGACCCCACACGTCGGTGTCGATCCGTCCGGTGACCACGCCCTGGGGCGTCGGGAACCCCTGCGAGATCCTGATGCGGGCCACGGGACCGTCGGTGTCGTAGGCGTCGACCTGCGGCATGGTCGGCCGCTCGGGTCGCACGCCACCGTTGAGGGCGATCTGGTAGTCGATCAGGTGCGCCTGGATGTGGGCGGCGTCGACCTGGGTCTCGGCCACCTCCTGCCAGTGACAGCCCAATCGGTAGTGCTTGCGGAACACCTCGGAGAAGCCGCTGTCGGCAGCGAACTCGTCGAGCTCCGGGAGGTCCCATCCGGGCGGCTCGTCGGTGGGGTGGTACCAGGCGAACACGGCGCCGTTGCGCTCGACGGTGGGGTAGGTCCGCACGACCGCCCGCTTGTTGATGCGCTCGGAGTAGGGGACGTCGACGCAGCTGCCCGACCCGTCGTAGCGCCAACTGTGGAGTGGGCAGACCAGCTCCTCGCCCTCGACCCGGATGCGCACGCCCAGGTGGGCGCCCATGTGGGGGCAGAAGGCGTCCCAGACGTGGGCCTCCCCGGACTCGCTCCGCCAGCCGACCAGGTGACGGTCGAAGTAGAACAACGGCCGTCCCGACCCGGCGACGAGCTCGTCGCTCCAGGCCACCTGGAACCAGCCGAACGGCATGGGCATCGGATACTCCCGCACTGCCGGAACCCCCCAACTCGTCCGATTTCCCACCGGTCCATCTGGTGTCCGCCGGTACCGCCGCGGACCCGTATCGGTGAAAAGGTTAGCCGGTTTCGCCGGATCGGTCGCCCCGGGCCCTGTCGGGGACGGCCTCCGGCCCATCCGGGGTATGTGTCTCGGCCAGTGGGTCGCCCTCGGGATGCCCTTCGACCCCCTCGCCAGAGAGCATGGTCCCAACGGTCTGCAGCACGATCCGTAGGTCGAGCGACGGAGACTGGGTCTCGGTGTACTCCACGTCGAACTCGATCCGGCGGGCCCAGGTGAGGCTGTTCCGGCCGTTCACCTGCGCCAGACCCGTCAGCCCGGGCCGCACGGCCAGCCGACGGCGCTGGAACTCGTCGTAGCGCTCTACCTGGTAGGCGAGGGTGGGCCGGGGACCGACGATGCTCATGTCGCCCACGGCCACGTTCAGCAGCTGTGGCAGCTCGTCGAGCGACAGTCGACGGAGCACCCGGCCAACCGGGGTGATGCGGGAAGCGTCGGGGAAGATGGGGTTGTCGCCGGCGACCATGGTCCTGAACTTCCACACTTGGAACGGTCGGCCGCCCATGCCGATCCGTTCCTGCCTGAAGAACACCCCACCGGGCGAAGTGAGCCTCACGGCTGCGGCGCATGCGAGACCGAGCAGTAACGCCGGAGCGGCGACAATGGCGAGCAGGGTGAGATCCACCACCCGCTTGCCTCGGTACGGGCGCCCGTCCGTCGCTCGGCGTGCGCGTCTGTCCATCATAAGTACTCTATGGCCGGGAACTCCGTTTCCGACGACGTCGTCACCGACCGAGGAGTCGATTGATCGCCAGATCGAGTTCCCCGCGAACTCGTCCGGCTCCAGTTGTGGTCAGGTTGATCGGCCCCAGGTACGACCACCCGGTTCCATTGACGGCACGACACTCCTGTCGCCCACAGAGCAAGGGAACCGGATCGATCACCTCGACCTCGTTGCGGGATGCCGCAACCGACTCCGTGATCGACTGAATTCCGGCGAGACGAGACTCCACGTGCTTGCGTTCCAGTTCCGGAACGGACACCGTAGGGCGAACGATCGATACGCGGTCCCGCGGGAACGAGTCACCGAAGTCCGGAATCGGATCCACGACGATGATCCCAGAGCTGAACTGCTCGAGTGAGGCCAGTGCGTCTGCCAGACCCTGTTCCCACTGGCTCACGTCGATCGACCCGATACCCACCGACCCGAACTGGTCGGCGACCCCGGACGGCGATGCGCTGCTCACGTATCGGTTCGCCTGCGAAGCCACGACGACCAACTCCGGGCGTTCCTGTTCGATCTGCTCCAGCACCTCGCGTTGCCACTGGCGGCATTCCGGGTAGCCATCCGGAGTGACGCCCACCAGGAACGGGCACCCGGCGCGGGTTCGTTGCACGGTGGCCAGCCCCCGGGCAGCAGCTGCGTCGATGACCGCCGGCGTGACCCCGTTGGCCAGTTCGTCGCCGACGATCATCACGGTGCCTTCGGCGTCCTGTGGTCCGAAGCGACACGGTTCGTCCACCGGCGAGCCCGGCGACTCGCGGTTGATGATGTGGCACGACGTTCCCTGCGATGGGGGGTAGTCGTACCAGCCGAGTGGCTCGTCCAGTCCCCAACCCGAGTGGGACAACCTGTCGGCGCCGAACAGCAGCCCCAGCGGCACGAGCACGCAGGTCGCCGCCAGTGCCCACGTGCGCTTCGGCGTCCACCACGCTCCGGTCACGATGGGGCGTTCCAGGTACCGGTGCGAGGCCCACCCGGGCAGGAGGCTGCTCAGCGCCACGATCCACGCAAGCAATGGCCTGTCGGGGGCCAGCACTGCGCAGAAGACCAAGGCCGGCCAATGCCAGAGATACCAGCCGTAGGAGACGTCACCGAGGAACACCAGTGGTCGTGCGGACAGCAGTGCAGCCGCTGGACCCCCGTTGGAGCCCGAACGGATCAGCGCTGCCGTGGCGACGACCACCAACACAGTCCACGGTCCCGGGTGGCGGTCTACCGAGGAGACTGTGACCAGGGCGACAACGATCACGGTCAGGCACACCATGCCCAAGGGGGAGCACCACCGACGAGCACGAGCTGTCGCCGGTGTGAGCGCGAGCAGGACCCCGGCGCCGAACTCCCACAGCCGTGTGGGCATGGCGAGGAATGCCAGTCGGGCCGGCGCTTCGACCCACCAATCCTCTCCGGCCGTCATGGCGATCGCAACAGTCAGTGAAGCCATCGAGGTCAGGGCGACCAGACCGACCGTCGACGACCGCCAGCCCCATCGTCGGTGTCCCAGCCACAGCCCTGCGGCCATGATGAGCGGGAGCACTAGGAAGACCTGTTCCTCGAGTGACAACGACCACGTGTGCAGAAAGGGGTTGAGCGCTGCCGACGAGTCGAAGTACCCCGTCGTCCGGTACAGCTCTACGTTCGCCATGAACAGTGTCGCGGCGCCTCCGGTCCGGTACGCCCGCTGTTGGGGGCCGAACGGGCTGAGCAGCAGGGCCGTTGCCGCCGTGGTCACGACGGTCATGACTGCGAGTGCCGGGAGCAGACGTCGGATCCGCCGACGGTAGAAGTCGCCGAGGTCGATGGTGCCGTCCGCGTCCGCAGCCCCTGCCAGCCGCCGGGTGACCACGAATCCCGAGATGACGAAGAAGACATCGACGCCCAGGAAGCCGCCCGATGGTGCGAGTCCTGTGTGGAACATGACCACACAGAGCACCGCCAGGCCGCGCAGGCCTTGGATGTCCGCGCGCCGACCGGCATCGACAGCGCGCCCCTGATCGCCGTCAGAGGCGGAAGGCCCGTCCATCCACGTTGTGGTCAATCCCGCAGCGGCCGTCCGGCGGCGAGCTGGGTGAACTCCGGCTCCAGCTCGGCGAACAGCGCCTCCGCCACGATGCGTGCCCCCCGTTCGTTGTGGTGCACGTCGTCGGTGAACATCGGGGTCGTGTCACCGGCCAGCACCTTCCGCAGGTTCACCACGTCGGCCGGGAGGCTGGCCGCCGCCTCCTGCGTCACCCGACGCATGTCGTTCTCCTGCCACGTGGACCAGTGCGGCTCCCCGGGGACGAGCGGACGGTCGTACCGGCTCGGCTGCCAGAAGTAGCGGACCGGGACGTCGTTCTGTGCCGCGACCGAACGCGACATGGCCCGCGTCCGGTCGTAGCGGGCGACGCTGTCCCTGGCCCGGAGCACCGGACCGAGCGGGTCGTCGGTCGTGTCGACCAGACCGCCGGAGGATGGCGGGTCGGGTCGTTCGCCGTCGAGGCGGCCGACGTTGCGCCAGTTGTCCACCGCCGCTGCGTCCACGGGCGCCTCGTCGGTCGCCCGGAAGTCGTTGGCGCCGTTGCCGGAGTAGATCTCGTTCACACCGTCGTAGAAGACGACCAGGTCGGGTCGGGGGTTGGTGGTCAGGTCCCACGCGAACCGTTCGGCCTCCATCCAGTGGGTGAACCCGGTGATGCCCCGGTTCTGGACGTCCAGGGTGACGCCGTTCTCGGCGGCGACACGGGCGAGTTCCGAGGCGATGGTGTGGTCGTCGCGCTGTCCGATGCCCCAGGTGGTCGACCCGCCGTAGATCCACACCGTGAGCCGTCGGCAGTCGCACGCGGGTGGGGTCCAGGTCCGTCGGAGCCCGTCGACCACGTTGATGTACTCCGAGGATGCGTCCAGGAACCGGTAGGGGTTCTCGTGGCGCCAGGCCACGATCCAGTTGAGGATGTAGTCCCGGCCCTGCTGGTAGGCGGGCGCGCTCCACCAGGGGGAGTCGGCCATGGCCGCCGGGGTGACGCCCGTGGGGGTGGGGGCGTCCTCGAGGCCGTCGGGTACGGGGTACTCGAGGACGACCTCCGGTTCCGGCGGCGCCCCCTCCTGCTGGGGTGCGGTCAGGGTGAAGCCGCGGTCGGTGGTGGCGGTGCGGTCGGTGATGGTCCGCCAGCCGGCGAACGCGAGGCACGCGGCGAGGCCGCAGGCGAGTCCGGCACGCCAC
>CAIYGQ010000149.1 GCA_903925745.1 uncultured Actinomycetes bacterium
ACGCCCTGCGCGCGACCGACGGCCACGGACTGGCTGAAGGAGTAGATGTTCTGGTTCTGCACCTCCTTGTCGTTGACCGTCGACAGCAGGCGGGCGGCGAGCCTCGAGTAGTTCGGCTCCTCGGCGATGAACGCGGCCGCGGTCCGGATGGAGAGGTTGTCGAGCTCCTCGGTCGTGGCGCCGTCGACCAGGGCCGAGATCGTCCGGGTCGCGACCCGCATCGGGTCGACGTTGTCCAGGCCGAACGCGCAGCGGGCCACGGCCTTGACGATCTTGTTGACGTCGACCGGTTCGAACGAACCGTCACGCTTGCGAACCCGCATGCTCGATCCGGTGTCGACGGCCTCGGACGGGTCGTCCTCGACGACGTGGACCGATCGGGTGTCCTCGGAAAGTGCCACCTGTGTTCCCCTCGTTCCCCGGCGGAGCGGGTCCCACCCGTGCCGCCGGTCGTTGTTGTGCTGTTGGAGTCGTGCCGTTGGTGCTGCTGGACCTGATCCGGGACGTGGAGTGACCCCTGTCACCGTGGGCGCTCCCCCAGAGCGGCGTCCTCGGTGGCTCGACCCGGCAGCTCTGCCGTCGTGAGCTCCGCAGGAGCCCGTGGTCGGATCACCTGTCCCGACCGGTGGACCACCACATGTTGTGGTTGTCCCCGGCTGTCCCCCCACATGTGGTGGGACAGGGGCGTAATTACAGTCGTGGAACTACGTGGCTGTCAATGCTTTCAGGTCCCTGTGACAGGGTTTTTTCTCGCGACCCCGCCATCACGGCCCCACCGGCCCCGCTCTCGGGCCCCACGACCGGGGCCGGAACGGGGTTGGACCGTTGCTGGACCGGGGCTGGACCCGGCCGGGCCCGGTACGTTGGGCCGGTGGACGAACCCGGGGAACGGCGACCGGGGAGGTCGACTCCGACCGGGACACCCGACGACTGGTGGGCCCCCGGGGCCACCCCTGCCGCCACGGTGGTGGTCCTCCGGGAGCGGAACGGACCGGAGGTCCTGATGCTCCGGCGGGACGAGTCCCTCACCGTCGCCGGGGGCGCCTGGGTGTTCCCGGGAGGCCGCATCGACCCCGCGGACGCGCCGGATGGGGACCTCGAGTCCGCCGCCCGCCGTGCCGCCGTCCGGGAGGCGCAGGAGGAGGCCGGCCTGGAGTTGGATCCCGGCCGTCTGGTGCGCTGGTCGCACTGGACCCCACCGGAACGCCAGGGGCGACGCTTCACCACCGCCTTCTTCTGCACCGTCACCGACGGGCTCGAACGGGTCGTGGTCGACGACGGAGAGATCCGGGAGCACCGGTGGGCGCGACCGGCGGACCTCATCGTCGGTCGCGACTCCGGTGAGGTCAGCCTGACTCCGCCGACCTACATCACGCTGGTGCAACTGGGCGGGCACGACTCGGCGGGAGCAGCACTGGAGCACGCCGCCGCGGGACCGCCGGAGCACTTCTCGACCCGGATCGCCGTCGACGGCGACGAGTGGATCGCCCTCTACCACGGCGACGTCGCCTACGAGGCGGCCGCGACCGGCCCACCGTCGGTGGAACTGCTCCACGGGGACGGTCCCCGGCATCGCCTCACGATGGGCCCGACCTGGGACTACCAACGGAGCGGGGATCCCCGCAGCACGGCCGGTGGATCCGGCGCGGAGGACGGTCGTGGAAGGGACTGACGCCGGAGGGCGTCCGGGTGGCACTGACGCCGGAGGGCGTCCGGGTGGGGCCGGCGATCCGACGGATGGCCCGTTCGTTCCCGAATCGATCCAGTGCGTCGACTGCGGCGGCACGTGCCACCTCCTCACACCCCCCTACCGGGACGAGGACGGCGGCGTGGGGTTCGAGGAGGGCGACGTCGTGTCCTACCGCTGCTCCGACTGCCTGGACCGCTGGGACATCGTCGTCGAGTGAGTCCTGCGGATCGGGACCCACACCACCGCGCCGCTACGCTTCACCGGCCATGAGCGAGCGCCACTACCCCGACGTCGCCGGACGGATCGACCTGCCGGCCGTGGAACGGCGCCTGCTCGAACGCTGGGAGGAGCAGCGGACCTTCGAGCGTTCCGTCGAGCAGCGCCAGGGGCGGGAGTACGTCTTCTACGACGGCCCGCCGTTCGCCAACGGGCTCCCCCACTACGGCCACCTCCTGACGGGCTACGTCAAGGACGTGGTCCCCCGCTACCGGACGATGCGCGGCGACCGGGTCGAACGACGCTTCGGCTGGGACTGCCACGGCCTGCCAGCGGAGATGGCGGCGGAACAGGAACTCGGCGTGTCGGGCCGGGTCGGGATCACGGAGTACGGCATCGACCGGTTCAACGACCACTGCCGCACCTCGGTGCTGCGCTACACGGACGAGTGGGAGCGCTACGTGACCCGCCAGGCGCGCTGGGTCGACTTCGCCGACGACTACAAGACGATGGACACCGACTACATGGAGTCGGTCATCTGGGCGTTCAAGCAGCTGTGGGACCGCGGACTCATCTACGAGGCCCACCGGGTGATGCCGTACTCCTGGGGCGCCGAGACGCCGCTGTCCAACTTCGAGATCCGACTCGATGACGCCACACGGCCCCGACAGGATCCGGCGATCACCGTGGCATTCACGCTCACGGGCGAACGACCTGGTGCACTGGGCGAACTGATCGGCGACGCCCCCGCCGAGATCTGGGCCTGGACGACCACCCCGTGGACGCTGCCGTCCAACCTGGCGCTCGCGGTCGGTGGTGACGTCCGCTACGACGTCGTCGAGGTCACCTCCGGGGACCGGGCCGGGAGACACATCGTGCTCGGCGCGAACGCCCGGTCGCGCTACGAACGCGAGCTCGGTGCGGACCCGGTGACCATCGGAACCGTGTCGGGCGCCGCGCTGGCAGGCCTGCACTACGAACCGCTGCTCCCCTACTTCGCCGACCACCCGGACTCGTTCGTGGTGCTCGCCGACGAGTTCGTGAGCGACGAGGACGGCACCGGCACCGTCCACCTGGCCCCGGGCTTCGGCGAGGACGACCAGCGGGTCTGCGAGGCCGCGGGCATCGTCCTCGTCTGCCCGGTCGACGACAGCGGTCGCTTCACCGACGAGGTGACCGACCACGTCGGCGAGAACGTCTTCGAGGCCAACCCGCTCATCATCGGCGAGCTGAAGGCCCGCGGCGTCGTCGTCCGCCACGACACCTACGACCACAACTACCCCCACTGCTGGCGAACGGACACACCGATCATCTACAAGGCGGTGTCGTCCTGGTACGTCGAGGTCACAGCGATCCGGGACCGGCTGGTCGAGTTGAACCAGGAGATCAACTGGATCCCGGCGCACGTCCGGGACGGTCAGTTCGGCCGTTGGCTCGAGGGCGCCCGCGACTGGTCGATCTCCCGCAACCGCTTCTGGGGCTCCCCCATCCCGGTCTGGCGCTCCGACGACCCGGCCCACCCGCGCATCGACGTCTACGGTTCGTTGGACGAGATCGAGGCCGACTTCGGGGTCCGCCCCACCGACCTGCACCGTCCGACGATCGACGAACTGACCCGCCCCAACCCCGACGATCCGTCCGGCCGGTCGACCATGCGTCGTGTCACCGAGGTCTTCGACTGCTGGTTCGAGTCGGGGTCGATGCCGTTCGCACAGGTCCACTACCCGTTCGAACAGCGCGAGTGGTTCGAGTCCCACTCGCCGGCCGACTTCATCGTCGAGTACATCGCGCAGACCCGCGGCTGGTTCTACACGATGCACGTGTTGTCGGGGGCGCTGTTCGACAGGCCGGCGTTCCGCAACGTGATCTGCCACGGCGTCGTGCTCGACCACGAGGGTCGCAAGCTCTCGAAGAAGTTGCGGAACTACCCGGACCCCCAGGAGGTCATGGAGACGATCGGCTCCGATCCGCTCCGGTGGCACCTGATGGCGTCACCGATCCTGCGCGGCGGCGACCTGCGGATCGCGACGGACGCCTCGGAGATCAGCGACGTCGTCCGTCTCGTGATCAACCCCATCTGGAACGCCTACACGTTCTTCACGACGTACGCGAACGCCGAGGGGATCCGGGCGGTTGAGCGCAGCGACGCCTCCGGGGTGCTCGACCGCTACGTGCTGGCCAAGACACGGGCGCTCGTCGAGGACGTGACCACCCGGATGGACGCCTACGACATCGCCGGCGCGTGCGCGTCGATCCTCTCGTACCTGGACGCCCTGACGAACTGGTACATCCGACGCTCCCGTGAGCGCTTCTGGTCTCCCGGGACCGGGGGCGGGACCGAGGATGGCCGGGACGCGTTCGACACCCTCTACACGGTGCTGCGGACCCTGGTCCGGGTGGTGGCCCCGCTGCTCCCGTTCGTGGCGGAGGAGGTGCACCTCGGCCTGGGCGGGACCTCGCCCGAGGACGGTCCGGACCCACGCGACTCGGTGCACCTGCAGGACTGGCCCGACCCGGGAGCGCTCCCGGCCGACCCCGAGCTGGTTGCGGACATGGACCGGGTACGCGACGCCTGCTCGGCGGTCCTCGGCCTGCGTGAGGACCTCCGGCTCCGGACCAGGCTGCCGCTCCGCCGACTCACGCTCGCCGGCGAGGAAATCGAGCGCCTCGCACCGCTCCTCGACCTGCTGCGCGACGAGGTGAACGTCCGGGAGGTCGTGCTCACCGACGACACGGCACAGGTCGGCGACGCGGTGCTCCGTCCGGACGCCCGGACGCTCGGGCCCCGTCTGGGGCGCGATGTGCAGCAGGTCATCGCCGCTGCGAAGTCCGGCGAGTGGGAACGGCTCGAGGGCGGACGGATCCGAGTCGGCGGCCACATCCTGGAACCGGGTGACTACGAGCTCGCGTTGCAGCCCCGACCCGGAACCGCGGCCGCCACGCTGCGGCACCACGACGACGTCGTCGAACTCGACGTCGAGTTGGACGACGACCTGGTGGCCGAGGGCCGAGCCCGCGACGTCGTGCGCCTGATCCAGCAGGCCCGGAAGGACGCCGATCTGGCCGTGACCGACCGGATCTCGGTCGTGGTCGGCGGCGACCCGCCGATCCTGGATGCGCTCGAGGTGCACCGTGAGTGGGTCGCGGGCCAGGTCCTCGCCACGTCGTTGGTGCTCGCCGATCCGCAGGACGACACCATCCGGGATCTGGCTCCGGTCGGCGACACCGATGGCCACCAGGTGGTCGTCGCCGTGCTGGACTCCCACCCCCGGGTCGACTGAGTCACCCGGGCAGAACTGCCGCCGTGGGCGGGCGGAGCGGGTCGGGCGGAGCCGGTCGGGCGGAGCCGGTCGGGCGGAGCCGGTCGGGCGGAGCCGGTCAGGCGGTCGCGATGCGCCGCGCCTCGGCCCGGTCTGCCACGCCCACGAGTTCGAGCCGGCGGTCGCCGTCGACCACCACCACGGTCGCCGGGAGCGCAGCCGGGCCGAGCACGTGGACCACGGTCCGCTGCGGGTGGAGGCTCTGGACGAACGGTCGGCCGGGTCGGTCGGCGACGACCAGCAGACGCCGGTCCGTGCGGGCCAGCGCACAGCCCATTCCGTTCGTCCGTCCGAGCACGACGTGACGGACCTGCTCGCCGGGGGCCAGGGAGTCGGCGAGCAGGGACAACAGCGAGGTCGCCGGAGTGGGCTCGACCACGGGCCCCGTGGACTCCGGTCCGTCGGCGGCCGGATCGCTGCTCGGCGACGGACCGAACGACGGCGGGCCGCTCGGTGACGGACCGAACGACGGCGGTGGTGATCCGAACTGCGGCGGGAGGCCACCTCCCGGGGTCCCCAGCGTGGTCGGTGTGCCACCCCGGGTCGGCGACGGCGGAGGCGTCACCGTCGGCCCGACCGAATCGGACACCTCTGCGATCCGGTCGACGACCGGGGATCCCTCGAGCGTCGCGTCTCCGGCCGCCTGCTCGACCCTGATGAACCCGGCGGCCGGGTCGGATGCCGAGGTGGTCGAACGCTCACGGCGACGTCGGGTCGTCCGGGCCGCCCGTCGATCGAACACGCGCCGGCGCCGGCGCTCCGCTGGCGGGGTGGTCTCGGCCGGGGACTCGGGCTCGGCCTCCGGGACCGGGGCGATCGATGGCTGCACGGCGAAGGGCGCAGGAACGGATGCCTCGAACGGTGCCGTCGGCTGCTCCTCGGCCACCGGCTCGACGACCGGCTCGACGACCGGCTCGACGACCGGCTCGAACACCGGCTCGACGACCGGCTCGACGACCGGCTCGACGACCGGCTCGAACACCGGCTCGACGACCGGCTCGGCCACCGGCTCCGCCATCGGGACCGTCGTCGGTTCGATCGGCCGCTGGAACAGCGGGGCCCGCTCCTCCGGGACGACCGGCTGCGGCTGCTCGAGCGCCTGCGGCTGCTCGAACGGCTGCGGCTGCTCGATCGGCTGCGGTGGCGTGGCCGGAGATGCCCTTCCGAACAGTGGAGCCGCCGGAGCAACCGGGGGAACCGGAGCCAGCGGTTCCGGCGACTGGAACGGAGCCAACGGCTCCGGCGCTGCGACTGGGCCCGACGGGGAGCCCGAGGCGGCGCGCCTGGATTCGTACGCAGCGCGAGCCGGACCGAACAGCGGCAGACCCTCGGGGACCGGTTCCTCGCTGATCGGAGTGGCCTCCTGCGTCGGAGCCGTTGCCCGGATGGAAGGGACCGGTGCGACAGGCGGTTCGGCCGCCCCCGACGGCGGCTGGGCGGGCGACGCCGTTCGCGTCGGACCGAACAGCGGTGCGCCGGGCGCCCGGGACTCGACCGGGGGCAACGGCGGCGGCACCAGCACACCCACCACCGGCGCAACCGGTACCACCGGCGCGACCGGCGGCAACGGCGGCGGGACCGGCGCAACGACTCCAGCCGCGACCGGAGGCAACGGCGGCGGGACCGGCGCAACGACTCCAGCCGCGACCGGAGGCAACGGCGGCGGGACCGGCACACCCACCACCGGCGCAACCGGTACGACCTGCGGCAACGGCGGCGGCACCGGTACGGCGACTCCCGCTGCGACCGGAGTGGCCGACGATGGCCCTGCGGCTCCGGATCCGACCACCGGTGCGGCTGCAGCCGCCGGGGCTCCGATCGTCTCGTAGTGGAACGCCGGTCGGACGTCGTCCCGGCGCCTGCGACGACCACGACGGCTCGCCCCCGCCGCACCGACAGAGGCGACCACCGGACTCGGCGCTCCGCTCCACGAGGGCGCGGGGACCGGAACCGGAGCCGACTCGGAGGTGCGACGCCGACGGCGCGGGACCTCCAGGTCACCCGTGTCACCGACGGCCTGCAGAGGAGGCACACGCGATGCGAACCTGGCGGGCAACACCGCGGAGACGACCCCGACGGCGACCGCCAGGATCGCGACCACCGCGACCGCGGCCACCGGCACGACGTAGGTGTCCAGGCCGAGTGGTGCGAGGGGCAGCAGGGCTGCCCGGCTCAGGACGAGACCGACCGCGAGGCCCACGAGCGCGCCGACGACGGCGAGCGCGATGCCCTCGAGGAGCACCATCCGGTGGATCTGCGCGCGGGTCGCCCCGGTCGCCCGCAGGAGTCCGAACTCCCGACGTCGCTCACCGACCGACAGGACGAGCGTGTTGACGACCCCGACGAGCGCCTGCAGGAGCGTGAAGAGGAGCATCCACTGGATGACCCGTTGGAATCCTCGGAGCAGGTCGGAGCGCTGGTCGACGAACTGCTCGGGCTCGAGGACCGCCGAGACGCCGTAGTCGGAGGCGAGCGCGACGACCGACTGGCGCGCTGCGACGTCATCGGGTCCGAGGGCCACCAACGCCGCCAGGTCCGGGGTCGCCGGTACCTGGCGGAGCACGACCGACCGGTCGATGACACCGTCGCCGATCAGGGCGCCGCCCTGTCGGAAGATCCCGGCGACCTCCAGGAACTCCGTGCCGCCGCTCGTGAACAGCACCGGCACCCGCTCACCGACGGCGACACCGGCTGCGGACGCCGCCTGCTCGGACAGGAGGATGGAATCGGACTCGAGCCTGGTCGGTGCCGATCCCACGAAGTCGAACCCGACGACGTCCAGGGCAGCGTCCGCATCGAGGCCGGTCATGCGGATCGGGGTCGCCCCGAGCGTGCCGCGGGCCAGTTGCCACCCGGTTGCGGCCTCGACATCCGGGACCGACTTCAGGTCGCTGAGCAGTTCGACCGGGAGGCCGCCACGGGTGAAGGTCCCGGAGTCGACAACCACGTCCGCCCGCACCGTGCGGTCGACCTCGGCCTCGAGCGATGCCACGAACGAGGTGAGGCAGACCGCGAGCGCCACGATCACCGCCGTGGCCAGGGCGAGCGCTCCGGTGGTCGCAGCGGTGCGGGTCCGGCTCCTGCGTACGTCGCGGCTCGCGATCCTGCGGAGCGCCGACGGCGGAACGGGCATCACCCGGACCCCGCCCGCCACGATGGCGGCGAGGGCCATCGGTGTCAGACCGACCAGGAACACCACGGCCGCTGCGACCGCCCCGGCGATGAGGGCCACCGTGGTCTCCTGGCCCTGGAGCAACAGCACCGTGACCGCACCACCTGCGAGCAGTGCCGCGATCCCAGCCGTCCGGAGCGTGCCGGCGATGCCCGGCTGCGGCGCCGTGGCCGCCTCGTCGACCGCTTCGATCGGGGCCACCCGACACACCCTGACGGCCGGCACGATCGCTGCGGCGACCGTGGCACCCACGCCGATCACGACGGCCCACAACAGCGCCGGCCAGGACACCAGGGGTCCGGCCACCGGGATCGGACTCCCGAGCGCCGACAGGACGGCCTCGATGCCGCGACCGATCAGGAGCCCGAGCGGCGCCCCGATGAGCGAGGCGACGAGCGCGAGCAGTCCGGCCTCCACGAGTGCGGCGAGGAGCAGCTGGCGCGGCTTCGCCCCCACCAACCGGAACGAGGCGAACGTCCGACGCCGCTCCGCGTAGAGGAGCGCCAGCGAGTTCGCGACCGTGACCATCCCCACCAACAGGGCCAGTGCCGCGAACCCGATCAACAGGCTGCGCACCAGGGCGAAGCTGCGGGTCAGGCCGTCCTGTCGATCCGCAGCGGCGGTCGCCGCGTCGACCAGCACGACCCCGGTCGGCAACTGGGACGCGATCGACCGCTCGACCTGAGCCCGGTCGGCGCCCTCGTCCAGCGTGATGCCGACCCAGTTGTCGTCGAACGGTCGGTCGAAGAGGTCGCGCGCCTCTGCGGTCGACAGGAGCGCCAGGCTCGCGCCCGGCGGCAGACCGCCGCCCTCGGGCGCGACGAGTCCGGTGATCCGGTAGGAGCCGACCCGGGTCCGACCGGCGACCGAGACGGTGTCACCGAGCCGGAGGCCCCCGACCTCTGCGGTGCGTTCGTCGAGCACCACGTCGGACGATCCGCTCGGCTCGACGCCCTGCACGAGTTCGTAGGGTGGGACCGGTGAGCCGGCCGGCCAGTTCGCGCCGATCGGCTGCTCCGACAGGCCGGGCGCGACGACGGGACGCCCGTCGGCACCGAGGACGACGGCGATGTCCTCGATCCTCGGGATCGCGGCGCGCACCCCGGGAGTCGATCGGACCGTGTCGGCGACCGCGGAGGGGACCAGGCGGCGGACCTGTTCGAGCGATGACTCGTAGGCGACCTCGCCCTCGACCACCAGGTCCTCGGCGCCGACACCGGTGGAGGCCAGGTTCGACAGACCTGCGCCGACCCGGTCGAGCAGCGTGAGGGCGCCGGCCAGGTAGCCGACACCCAGCGCAATGGCCACGGTGGCGAGCGCGAGGCGACGCCGCTGCCGCAGCAGCGCCGTCAACATCCGCCGGATTCCCCGACCCGGCCGCCCCGCCGGTCCGCCGACCACGTGACCACGGTACGCCACCGCCCGACCACGGCGAAAGGTAGGGCCGGAACGCACTCAGGTGGTGGCGAGATCCAGGACGTTCTCGACGTCCTCGGACACGAGCACCGAGGACAGCGTTCCGTCCTCGACGACCACCGCCCACCAGTGCCCGCCTCGGCCGAGGCGATCCACGACCTGGGCGACGGTCTCACCCGACCGCACCCGCGGCAACCCCACCAGCGGCATGGCGAGCGACCGCACCGGGACCACCGCCCGCTGGGCCGGGGGGATCCGGGCGATCGACTCCCGGGGCAGCACGGCGCTCACGTCGCCGCTCGCGTCGACGAGGGGCACGAACGGTGCCCGCGGATCGTCGCAGAGCGCGCGCTCGAGCTCGGCAACGGTCGAGGTCGGTCCGAGCGCCGTCGGCAACGGCCGAGCGATCAGGCCGACCGTCTCGTCGAGCAGCTCGGGCCGGGCCTGCGACGCGCTCCACTCGACCCGGGCCGCGACGAACAGGAACGCTCCGAGCGCCACCGTCCAGACGCCCGTCCACCACGACGAGCGGACCCAGAGCACGATGCCCAACACGACGAGCGCGACGGCGAGCACCTGTCCGATCATCGAGGCGATGCGGGTCGCCGGAGCCTTGTGGCCACGCCGACGCCAGAGGAACGCCCGGAGCATGCGGCCGCCGTCGAGCGGGAACGCCGGCAACAGGTTGGACACTGCGAGCACGACGTTGATCGCTCCCAGCCAGACCAGCAGTCCGAAGAGCACCTGGTTGCCACCCCGGTCGTCGACCCACCACGCACCACCGAGCGACACCGCGGCCACGAAGGCGCTCGCCAACGGACCAGCGGCGGCGATCCGCCACTCGGCGCCGGGGTCGTCCGCGTCCCCCTCGAGCTTCGCCACGCCGCCGAAGAGCCAGAGGGTGATCTCGACGACCCGCACGTCGTTGCGCTGCGCGACCCAGCTGTGGCCGAGTTCGTGGACGAGCAGCGACACCAGGAAGGCGAGTACCCCGACCACACCGGCGAACCAGTAGGCGCTCGACGGGTGGGCAGGCGCCACGTTCGGAAGGGACACGAAGGCGAGGCTCCAGAAGAGCAGCACGCACACCCCGATCACGCCCCAGTTGATCCCGATGGGGACACCGAGCATCCGGCCGAGGGTCAGGTGTGTCCGCACGACGGGGAGCGTACCGCCGCCCCGTTTGCCCCCACCCGCACCCCGACGCTCAACTGTGCGACCGTGCAGGGACGACCGGGGGACGAGGTGCGGCTCCGAGTGCTCGCCGCCGACGATCCGCTCGTCGACGAACTCGGTGCGGCCGAACCCGTGAACCCCCCGGTGGACCGCGCCGACCTGGCCCGCCGGGTCGCAGCGGACCGCCGGGTGATGCTCCTCGAGGTCGACGGACACCCGTCGGTGGTCCTGTGGGTGGCGCTCACCGTTGGGATCCCAGACCGCCTGACCGACGTGCTCGACCCGTCCGTGCCGGTGCTGGAGCCGGCCCAAGCCGACACGGCGGTTTTCCACTCGATCTGGAACGTGGGGTCACGAGACTCCTCGCCGCCTCCCTCGGAGGATGGCGGGCAACGGACCGACGCCCGGTTGATGGTCGAGATGGCCCTCGACCACCTGGCCCGGGACGAACCACAGCTCCGGACCGCCGTCACGCTGTCGCCGGTGCCGGGCCTGCGGGCCTGGCTGGAGGCGTCGGGCGATCCGCCGGCGACGGAGCGGGAGGATCTGGTCCGGCTGGCGACGACGTACCTGACGTCGTTGCAGCCCGACGGCTCGCCGGTCGACCCCGTCGCCCGATTCCACCTGGGAAACGGAGCGCGCCTCTGGCGGGTCCTGGTCGATGCCGACCCCTCACCGCTCGGCACCCGACGCTCCCATGGCGTGATGGCCAACTACCGCTACGCGCCGGAGGACCGGACGGCGAATCGCGCCCTGCTCGCCACCGGGCGGGTACCCGTCGCGCCGACCATCAGGGTCGGGCCGACGTCCGGGACGATGGATGCCGACCGGGCCTAGGCTCACAGGATCCAGGTGAGCGACCGACCAGACGACAGGGGCGCGCCCGGCGCCGGGGTCCCGGACTGGACCGCGCTCGCAGGGGCACCGCCATCGGGTGAACTCCTCGGACGGTTGGGCGACCTGGTCGTGCTCATCGATCCGACCGGTCGCGTGGCCGGGCTCAACGAGACCGCAGCCGCGCTCATCGACGAGCCGGCTGCGCAGGTCCTGGGTCGGTCGGCCCTCGAGGTCATCCACCCTGACGACCTGGAGGCTGCGGCGGCCCTGCTGGAGCGGTTCGGCGACGGCCATGAGATGTCGAGGCCGTCGATCCGACTGCAGCGCAACGGAACGCCCACCCTGGCCGTCGAGCTGGTCGCCCGGCGGATCGACCGTCCCGACGGGACGTGGATCCTGTTCAGCGGGCGGATCGAACCGCTGTTGAACTCAGAGGACATGATCGATGGCGTCGGCGTCGGCGTGGTGCTGTGCGACAGCGCCGGGCTCATCACCGAGTCCAACCAGACCGCCGGACGACTGCTCGGTGACGGGCTCGGCAATGTGGGCGGTTCCATCCACGACCTCGCCGAGCGCTTCACGAGTCTGGTCGGTGCACCCGGGGCCGACCGGACCGCCGTGTCGCCGATCGTCGAGGCGCTCGGGACCCTCCAACCGGTCCGACGACGCCTCGGCGTCCGAGCGTCCGACGGGAGTGAACGCATCGTCGATGCCGAAGCCCGCCCGATCCGGATGCGCTACTCGGGCGTCTCGGCGGCGATCATGACCCTGCGGGACGTCACCGACGAGCACCGGGCCCAGTTGGCGCTGCTGCAGCGGGCGACCAGCGACGACCTCACGGGAATCTCCAGCCGGTCGTCGTTCATGCAGCGCGTCGACAGTGCGCTCTCCGATGTGCCCACCGGTGGGGTCGGACTCCTCTTCTGCGACCTGGACCGTTTCAAGTCGGTCAACGAGCGCTTCGGCCACGGCGAGGCCGACCGGCTGCTCGTGGCGTTCGCGCACCGCCTGCGCCACGTGAGCGCCGATGCGATCGCCGTCGGTCGACTGGGCGGCGACGAGTTCGCCGTGGCGGTCCGCACCGACGACGCCGACGTCCTGACCGCCCACGCCGGGGCGATCCGGGACGCGGCCCGGGCCGCCGGCCTGGAGGCGCTCCACCTGACCACCACGGTCAGCGTCGGGACCAGTTGGGCGGCGGCCGAGGTCATCGGCACGCCGGCGGCTCCCACCGCCGCAGCCATGGTCGAGGAGGCGGACGAGGCCCTCCGTCGGGCCAAGCGGACGGGTCGCGACCGGGCCGCCCACTTCGACTCGGTCATGCGCGGCGCCCGGGCGGCCCAGACGGCGATGGCAGCATCGGTGCGGGAGCACCTGGAGGCAGGCCGCGTCGAGATCGCGGTCCAACCCATCATCGACCCCAGGACGGGCCGGGTCTCGGGGGGCGAGGCCCTGGCCCGGATCCGCGACGAGGACGGCGGGCTGGTACCGGCCGCCGAGTGGATCGACGCCGCCACCCGGACCGGGCAGCTCGCCGATGTCGACGACCAGGTCGTACGTCTCACTGCGGCGCTGGTGGCGGACCTGCACGCCCGCCACGGCGACGACCCGTCGGCCGATCCGGGGGCCAGCCTGCCGGTGATCGGCGTCAACCTGTCCGACGGTTCGTTGGCCCGCCCCGATCTGGACGACTGGCTGGTCGACGTGCTCGGGGCGCACGGCGCGCCGATCGACCATCTGGTGATCGAGATCCCCGAGACGGTCTTCCCCGTGATCCGTGACCGGTCCGCCGACGCGCTGCGGCGACTGAAGGCGAAGGGCGCCTGGGTCGCCATCGACGACTTCGGCGTCGGCTACGCCTCGCTCGCCGAGGTGCGGGACCTGCCGATCGACACCCTCAAGGTCGACCGCTCCTTCGTCATCGCCGAACCCGGCAGCACCCACGAGGCGATCCTGCGGGCATCACTCGAGATGGCCCGGGCGCTCGACTGCCGGTCGGTGGCCGAAGGGGTCGAGACCACGACCCAACTGGAGCTGCTCGTCGATCTGGGCGTCGACTACGTCCAGGGGTACCTGACCGGGCGGCCGATGACGGTGCCCGAGTTCACCGAGCACGCCCTGGCGAACATCGCCGTCGCCTGACCGGGAGGGTCGCCTGACCGGGCGGAGGAGACCTCACGGATCAGGGTCGGGGTCCGCGCAGCTCCTGGACCCGCAGCTCGGGATCGGCGTCGATGTCGGCATCGTCGAAGCGCAACGGACGGAGGTGGCCGCCGGCGTAGGCCCGGGTGCCGTCGACGTGGTGGGGCGACGACTCGTCACCCGACTGCCCGTAGGCCAGCACACCGATGCCGACCGGACCCGTCGGAGTCAGCTCGACCGCTGCCAGGAAGCTGGTGCCGTAGGTGACCTGGTACCCACCGCGTCCGAGTCCCGTCCGGTCACGACCTGCGACGCGGGGCGGCGGGGCCGGCACGGGTTCCAGTGAGGACGCCGGCAGGGCACCGATGGGACCGAGCACGTTCAACACCCCCTCGCCCTCACCGCCGCCCGGGACCGGCACCCGGGCCGACCCGCGGCTCGCCCACTGGACGTCGCCGAGCGGGGCATCCGGGGCGACGCCGGCCTCGGCCAGGACACGCACGGCGTGGCCGACCGCCTGGAGGATCGGATCCGCGGACGGCGACGCCGCCGACCCGCCCGCCAGGCCCCGTGGCGTCGCCACCGGGTCGGTGGCATCGAACGGCTCGGCGAACAGCGCTCCGGCCCGCCGCGTCTCGACCGGGGGGAACGCGTCGACGAACTCGCGCCACAACGCTGCGCCGCGTGAGTCCAGCGTCACCCGCTGGTCCCACGCCTCGAGCACGTCGGCCACGGCGACCGGGTCCACGGCGTGGCCCTCGACCTCGTAGGGCGGCGCCGATCGCAGGCGGTCCACGACCTCGTCGAGGAGCAGTGCGGCCGACCCCGACGGTCCGTCGTAGACCGCGTCGACGAGGTCCTGCAGCACCACGTCACCACGCGCCACCAGGTCGTCGGCCTGGACCAGGTTCTGACGGGTCCGCAGCGACCTGCCGGTCCGCTCCAACCCGCAGAGCACCGGGTACCCCTCCAGCGGCTCGTCGGGGTGGGTGAGCCAGTGCGAGTCGTTGGCGTTGACCACAGAGTCCCGCCGGGTGAGCTCGGGCAGCGCCGAGGGCGGCTCCAGGCCCGGTGCCCGGGCGTCAGGGTGGTCGAGCCAGTCGTCGTCGGGGTCGCTGCCGTCGAGCATCGCGATCCGGAACTCGAACATGAGTGCCGCCACCGGGTCGGTGTCGAGACGCAGCCGGAACCGCTCCTGGGCCGCGGCGCTGAGGCGGGGGGTGGCGGACGCGTCGGTGTACCAGACGTCGCCCGACGCGTCGGTCGCCAACGTGTTGACCCACGGGAGCGCCCCGACCGTGTGGAACACCGAGCGGAACTCCGACAGCGACCGGGCCCGGCCCATGCCGGTGAACTGCTGCAGCACCCCCACGTTGTCCAGGTTGGCGTCCCGGTACGAGAACCCGACCTGCTCGCCCCAGCCCAGCAACGGCACGTTCAGCACGGGACCG
Source organism: uncultured Actinomycetes bacterium (assembly GCA_903925745.1). Taxonomy (GTDB): domain Bacteria; phylum Actinomycetota; class Acidimicrobiia; order Acidimicrobiales; family Microtrichaceae; genus SXMI01. Next base: position 15,421 of record CAIYGQ010000149.1, read on the forward strand.
TGGTGCGTCGACCAGAGCGTCCGCGTCACGGGGTCGGCGTCCAGGACCTCGACGGTGTGCTCGGCCGACCGCATGGCGCGGTGCTCATCACCCCACCGGTAGACGGTCGGATCGTCGGGGTGGAGGTCCAGGCGGTAGACGGTGAAGCGGTGGCCGGCCGAGAACGTGTGCGTCCAGGCCACGTGCCGGTTGAAGCCCATCTGGACACCAGGGGTTCCCAGCAGGGCGACGCCGTAGACGTCGAGCTCCCCGGGGATCCGCAGGTGGCACTCCCAGAAGCGGGCCTCACCACCCCACGGGAAGTGTGGGTTGTAGAGGACCATCCCGTGCCCCGACGCGGTGGCGTCCCCGCCGACGGCCCACCCGTTGCTCGCGAGCGACGGAGCACCCAGTGCCTCGATGGGCGACGGCGGGTGCGGACCGTCCGGGCCGGGGGCCTCGGCGCGCCCGATCAGCTGCACCAGGTTGCGGCCCGACCCCATCAGCGCCACGTCGCCGAGCCAGGCGTACAGGTCGAGTTCGTCGATGGGCCGGATCCACGAGGCGTCGCGGCACCAGTCGGGCAGGCGCCACTCCCCCGCCGTCACCTCGGCGACCGCCCGGTTCAGCCCGGCGGTGTAGCCGCTGACCAGCTCGCGGAGCTCCGGCGGTTGGGCATCCCGCAGTCCGGGGGCCCGGCCCACCAGATCGAGCATCCGGTACCCCAGGTCCGCGGCGACGAGCGCCCCGTCGCGGCCCGGCCCCCAGTGGGCGGCACGCTCGCCACGAACCTTGACGACCTGGTCGAGGATCGTCCCCAGGTGGCCGCGGGCACAGGCCCAGGCCTGCGCGTACCCCAACGAGCCCCAGTCGTCGGCGTCGATGTGCACCACGCCGTGGGTCGTCGTGCGGACCCGGGCCCGGTAGTCGCCCTGCGCCACGCCACCGCTGGACACGCCACCGTCGGCCGGCATGGCTCAGCGCCAGCCGATCGACTTGAGCAGCCGCAACGAGCGGGTCATCACGTCGGCGAAGCCGGCGTCACCGAGCCGCTCGATCGGGGGAGCCAGGTTCAACAGCCGCTGGGTCGCGACCGTCTGGGTCTCGGTGTACTTGAGCAGCCCGTGCGCACCGTGGCGGCGGCCGACGCCGGAGTCACCGACCCCACCCATGGGAGCGTCGATGCTGCCCCAGGCGGCGGCGAACGCCTCGTTCACGTTGACCGTGCCGGCGCGGAGTTGCGCGGCGACCCGACGGGCGCGTCGCGTGTCTCGACCCCAGACGCTGGCGTTCAGTCCGTAGCGGCTGTCGTTGGCCCGCTCGATCGCCTCGGCGACGGAGGCGAACCGGTAGACGGACACGAGCGGCCCGAAGGTCTCCTCTCGATGGCACACCGCCGGCGGCTCGACGCCCTCCAACACGGTGGGCTCGAAGAAGAACGGCCCCAGGTCGGGTCGCTCCCGACCGCCGGCGAGCACGGTGGCGCCCTGCTCGACGGCGTCGCGCACGTGGTCACGGGTGACGTCGAGCTGCTCCGCCGAGGTGAGGCTGCCCATCTGGAACGAGAAGTCGAATGATGCGCCGATCGGGAGCGCCCGGACGCGGTCCACGAACCGCCGCGTGAACTCGTCCGCGATCGCCTCGGCGACGTAGAGCCGCTCGATCGAGATGCAGAGCTGTCCACTGGATGAGAAGCAGGCGCGCACCGCACCCTCGACGGTCCGGTCCAGGTCGGCGTCGTCGAGGACGATCAGGGCGTTCTTGCCGCCGAGCTCCAACGCGCAGTCCACCAGGCGACGGCCGGCCTCGGCGGCGATGTGACGACCGGACTCGGTCGAACCGGTGAACATGACCGTGTCGGCCACGTCCAGCACGGCGGGGCCGATCGACGACCCTCGTCCGAGCACGATCTGCCACAGGTCCTCGGGCAGACCGGCGCGCCGGGCCAGGTCCAGCGCCGCCAGCGCAGTGAGCGCCGTCTGGTTGTCGGCCTTCTGCACGACGCCGTTGCCGGCGAGGAGGGCCGGGATCGTGTCACCGGCCCCGAGGCTGAGCGGGTAGTTCCACGGCGAGATGATGCTGACGATCCCCACCGGGTGGTGGAGCTCCTCGGCGACGGTCAACCCCGGGATCAGCCCCTTGCGCCGCGTCGGCGCCAGCACCTTGGCCGCGGTCCGGCCGTAGTACCGGCAGGTGATCGCGATGTCGGCGACCTCCAGGTAGGCGTCGCGCCGGGACTTGCCGTTCTCGGCCTGGATCAGGTCCATGAGGCGGTCGCGCTCGTCGAGCACCAGGTCGTGGAGGCGCAGCAGCACCCGGGCCCGTTCAGCGACCGGCCGGTGGGACCACTCGCGCTGCGCCTCCCGGGCGCGCCCGGCAGCGGCGAGCACGTCCTCGGGTGTGCACTGCGGCAGCTCGATGAAGGGCTCGCCCGTGAACGGCGCGTACGTCGTCACCGGCGGCGCGTGGTGCGACCGGGCGACGAGGTCGGTGAGCCGCTTCCGCTCCCCGGGCCCGATCGAGTCCGGGAGACGAACGGCCGCGGGGTCGGGCCGACCGGCCGTCGGAGTCCCTCCGGTCGGACCGGTTCGGGTTGCTGCGGGTTCGGTCACCGTCACGACGGGCCTCCATCTCGTGGTTGTGCTTCCTGGGTGTGCTCGATCCGTTCCGAACACCACTCCGGGGCCGGACGCCCGCCGCTGATTCTCGCCGTGCGGCGCCGATGGCGCCAGCGGTCCCGGCTACCCTCCGCCGGTCGGGCGTGTAGCTCAGTTGGTCAGAGCGCTTCCCTTACAAGGAAGAAGTCGGGGGTTCGACTCCCTCCGCGCCCACGAGCCGCCCGTCGACGACATCCTCACGACGCAGCAGGTCCCTCTCCGGGGCGAGTGCCGTGGAGCGCAGCACCCGCTCCGGAACCACCCGGCCACGACGGAGCCGTTCCACCACGGCCGCCACGGACCCCACGGCGAGCACCAGCAGGAACAGGACCGTCACCCGGTCACCCTCCGATGCCGGTCCTACAGTGCAGCCCATGGCCTCCGAGGACACCCCGGACCATCGGCCCGCCGGTGCGCCGGACGCGGCCGCCCCACGGCGCGGCCTCCTGGCGGTCGGACCGCCGGGTACGCCTGACTGGCTCGTCGACGCGGTCCGCGACGGCGGAGCGACCGTCGTCCCGGTCGACCGGGCCGAGGGGCTGTTGTGGGCCCACCCCGATGATCCCGACGGTCTCGGGCAGGTGGTCGCGGTCCACGGCGACTCGCTCCGGTGGATCCAACTGCCGTGGGCGGGGATCGAACCGTACGTCCGGGTGCTCGACCACGACCGGCTCTGGACCTGCGGCAAGGGCGTGTACGCCGAGCCGGTCGCCGAGCTCGCGCTGACCCTCGCCCTGGCCGGGTTCCGCGGACTGCCCACCTACCTTCACGACGCCCCACTCACCGAGCGCGGGACCATCGGGCGCAACCTCCACGGCGCGTCGATCGTCATCGTCGGGGCCGGCGGCATCACCGACTCGTTCCTGCGACTGGTCGCGCCGTTCGCCCCGGACACCACGGTGGTCCGTCGGCGCCCGGAGCCACATCCGGCGGCCACCCGCACCGTGACCCTCGCCGAACTCGACGAGGTACTGGTCGATGCCGACCTGGTGGTGGTGGCCTGTGCGCTCACCCCGGCGACGAAGGGGCTCTTCGACGCGTCGCGACTGCGGCGCCTGCGATCCGACTGCTGGCTCGTCAACGTCGCCCGTGGGGCGCACGTCGTCACCGACGACCTGGTCGACGCCCTGCGGGAAGGCTCACTCGGCGGCGCCGGCCTGGACGTCACCGACCCGGAGCCGCTGCCGGTCGACCATCCGCTCTGGTCCCTGCCCACCTGCATGATCACGCCCCACGTGGGCAACACGGCGACCATGGCCCGGCCACTGCTCGCCGAGCGCATCCGGACCAACGTCGACCGCTGGATCCGGGGTGAGCCACTCCTCGGGGCGGTCGACGTGGACGCCGGCTACTGACCGGCGCCAGGCATCCGGCCGGCGCGACCTCGGCTGCAGGTCAGAAGCCGAACTGCTGGACCGGCCGCGGGGTCGCGGAGGCGGGCGCGGATCCGAGGCCACCACTGTTCCGTGACCCCCAGCACCGCGGTGAACCGTCGGACAGGCGTGCGCACGTCGTGTCGGACCCGGCCTCCACCGCCACGGCCCCGACGAGGCCCACCACCGGTGTCGGAGCCGTCCGGGTGGCGTAGGTCCCGTCGCCCAGTTGGGACGAGTCGTTGCGACCCCAGCAACGGACCGTCCCGGCCGTCACCACGCAGGTGTGGAACCCCGACGACGTGAGCGACGAGGCACCCGACAGTCCGGAGACGTTCACGGGAGTCGACCGGTCGGTCGCCGTGCCGTCCGCGAGCTGGCCGGAGTCGTTTCCACCCCAGCACTGGACGCCACCCGAGGACAGCTGCGCGCACGAGTGGGAGTCGCCGGCGGCCACGCGGGTGGCTCCCGTCGATCCGGACACGGCCACGGGCACGTTGCTCGACGACGCGACCCCCTGCCCGAGCTGTCCGCGCAACCCGGACCCCCAGCAGCGCACCTGGCCGCCGGTCACCGCACAGAAGTGCGCCCTCCCGGCCGTGAGTTGTGTGACGCCGCTCAGACCCGTGACGGTGACCGGCTCCGCCTGCACGAAGGTGTTGGTCCCGTTGCCGAGCTGGCCGGACGGGCCGACCCCCCAGCAACGGACCGTTCCTGCCGGGGAGATGACGGCGCAGGTCGTGCCGGCTGCGGCGGCCACCTGGGTCGCCGTGCCCCCCAGGCCGGTCACGGCCACGGGGGTCGAACTCGTCGAGGCGAGTCCGTCGCCGAGCTCACCGCCGAGGCCCCGACCCCAGCAGCGGACCCCACCCGCCACGACGGCGCAGGCGTGTTCGGCACCCGTCGAGATCTGCGTCGGAGTCCCACCCAGTCCGGAAACGACCGCCGGGGTGATCCGGGAGTCGGTCGTCCCGTCCCCGAGCTGACCATCCCGGTTGTTCCCCCAGCAGCGGATCGAACCTCCGCCCAGGGCGCAGCCCCAGCCGGCGGGGAACGACTCGCTGAGCGACACCGAGGACCCGGACGGCAGCGGAGGCCCGGACGCCGGGGTCGCAGCAGCGCCGCTGAACGGGTTGCCGGTGGCGGTCTGGTCGCCGAACGACGACCCGCTCCCCCAGCACCGGACACCACCGGACTCCTCGACCACACACGCCGCCCCGGTGCCGAAGTTGCCACCGAGGGAGACCGAGAGCACCTGACGCCGGACCAGTGTCGGCGTCGTCCGGGAGCGGACGTCGCCGTCGGCGAAGAGGAACGAACGACCGTCACCCCAGCAGAAGAGCTCCGAGACGCTCGTGACGGCACAGAACCCGTCGAATCCACCGGCGAGCGATCCGGACCGGCCGGCTGCATCGCCGATCGTCGCCACGACCGGCGTCGCCGAACCCGCGCCCTTCGTCCCGGTACCGAGCTGACCCTCGGAGTTGTCCCCCCAGCACCGGATGCCTCCGGATTCATCGTCCGCGCACGTCGAGAACGCGCCGGCGGCCACGATCCGCGACGGCGGGATCCCGGGTACCGCCACCGGGACCGATGAGTTGCTGAAGGAACCGTTGCCCAACTGGCCCACGAAGCCGGAGCCCCAGCACCTGATGATGCCGCTCGTGCTCCGGGCACAGGTGTGCGTGTACCCGGCCGACACCTGCGACGCATCGATCAGCCCGGAGACCTGCACCGGAACGTTGGAGTCGAGCGTCGAGCCGTTGCCCAGCTGCCCCGAGGAGTTCAGCCCCCAGCACCAGACCGTTCCGTCGTCGCGCACTGCACAGGTGTGGTCGTACCCGGCGGACACGTCGACCATGCCGACGATCGGCGGACTCGTGATCGTGGTGGGGCTGGAGACACTGGTGAGGGCCGGGCCCAGGCCGAGCTGGCCATCGGAGTTGGACCCCCAACAGGTGACGTCCTGGCTGAGCGTCAGGGCACAGGCATGGTCCCGCCCGGCGTCGATCTGGGTCATCCCGGCGATCTCATCGAGGCGCTGCGGCTGCAGCCCGGGCGCCAGGGACTGGGTGCCCCGGCCGAGCTGACCGAGCACATTGGCGCCCCAGCAGAGCGGATCGCTGTTGTGGACCACGCAGCCGAACCCGTTGCCCACCGTGACCCCGGAGGCGCCACGGGGCCCCGTGAAGTACCCCTGCACGTCCATGATCACGTGGCTCGACCCTCCGAGGTTCCGCACCGAGAGCTGGGTCGACCCCACCCTGGCGAGCGGCACCGTCGCCGTGTTCGTGATGCCCCGACCGCTCGCGTAGTTGAGGATCGTGGCCGGGGGTTCGGGATTCCCTGACGGCCACACCCGCAGGAAACCGTTCCCTGCGGGTGAGGTCGCGGTGATCGACACCTCCACCGCCGCGGCACCGGTCGGGATTGCGCAGTTCGACAGGCCGCCCTGGCCGCTGAGTGAGGTACCGGCCACGCCGAAGGAACGGGTCTCGCCGGCGGCGAGTGGGGTCGGCGTGCTGGCCGCCCGGGTGTCGACCACGCGGCACGGCGCCACGGCGGTGAACTCCGAGATCGCCCCGGTGGCGACGTAGTAGCCCTGCACGTCGATGAGGACCTGCGTGCGGGCACCGAAGACCTTGACCTTCAACCTCCCATCCCCGACGAAGGCCACCGCGGCGGTGTTGGTGATGCCCTGGGCCGAGGTGAAGTTCAACACGGTGCCCGTCGGGTCCCCGGGCGTGTTCGGACCCACGCGCACGAAGCCGGCACCCTCGGGGGATGCCGCCGTCACCGTCAGCTCGACGGCCGTCGCGTTCTCGGGAACGCCGCATCCGCCCGCCACCCCGCCCTGGGGCGCGATTCCGGGCGATGCGAGGTCCTCGATCCCCGAGCCCGCGACCCGGAAGGTCCTGGTCTCGTTCACGGCGAACGGACCTGCGGGGCTCGACGCCCGGGTGTCGACCATCCGACACGGCGTGACCGGCACGAATCGCGGGCCCGAGGTCCGCACGTAGTAGCCCTGCACGTCGATCGCCAGGTGGATCGTGCCCCCGAAGTTGGTGACAGCCAGGCTCGCCGGCCCGCCGGTCGAGAGCTCGACCGTGCCCGTGTTCGTGATGCCGGTGCCGACCGTGTAGTTGAGGATCGTGCCGGCGGGCGGTGACCCGGCCGGACCCGCCCGCAGGAAGCCGTTCGCCGCCGTCGGCGAGATGGCGGTGAACGACAGCTCCACGGCCTCGACCGACTCCGGGACGCCACAGCCGCCGTCGGCGCCCCCCTGGGCGGCGAAGGCGCCTCCGGTGCCGCCCACCTGGAACGTCCGGTTCGACCCGGGACCGAGGAGCACCGACGGGACACCGGCCCGTGTGTCGACCACCCGGCACGGCGTCGTCGCGATGAAAACGGCCTCCGGGGTGCCTGCCGAGGCGGGTGTCGGCGGTTCCACCACCTCGACGGCCACACCGAGCAGTGACCCCAGCAGGGCCACCAGCGTCAGGACACCCAGGCATCGCACGCGCCGACGGCTCCCGCCACCGCCACCGCCGGTCACCTCGTGGTCGATCGTGTTCGCCATGGTGCGTCTCCCCTGTTCCCCCGCCACGTGCAGCCTAGGAGCCACACGGCAGGATCGAGCCGGTCAGCGGCATCGCGACCACGCACTGCGGCCGCCGCCACCGTCCGGGAGTCGCTCCGCCGATGATCTGACACTTTCCGATCACGGAGTCGTCCCGATCACGGAGTCGTTCCGATCACGGAGTCGTTCCGATCAGATCGGCCCGAGGCCCACCACCTCGGCCGGGGTCGCGTTGACCGTGCCGAACGGGCTCGTGGAACCCCGACCGAGCTGGCCATCGGAGTTGTCGCCCCAGCAGGAGGCAGCGCCCACCCCGGCGATCGCGCAGCTCGAGGCCCGGCCGACGGCGATCTGGCGGACCCGGTCGATCCCGCCCACGGTCACCGTCAGCTCCGGGGCGACGAGCGAGGTGTTCCCGAGCTGGCCGGAGAGGTTCGTCCCCCAGCACAGACCCAGGTCGGACAGGCTCTGGCGCACCAGCGAGCAGTTGTGGAAGCCACCGGCCGACATCGACTGGATCCCCGTCGCCGGAGCCGGTCCGATGATCGAGATGAACTGGAGCGTCACGGGCACCGACGACGCGGTCGGCGTGCCGTCGCCGAGCTGGTACGTGTTGTTGCTGCCCCAGCACCGGGCGGCCCCGCCCGGGAGCGTCGCGCACGTGTGGAACTCACCGGCATGGATCGAGGTGGCGCCGGTGAGTTGCACCACCGGCGCCGGGGTCGGTCCGGTTGTTCCGAGTGCTCCGGACGTCCCGCGGCCGAGCAGTCCGCCGACGTTGGAACCCCAGCACCGGGCCGAGCCATCGGAGACCACCGCACACGTGTGGGTGGCTCCGGCACTGAGCGAGATCACGTCGGTGAGCCCGACCGGGGTCACCGGTGTCGAGGTCGAACCGCCAGCCGTTCCGTCACCGAGCTGACCGGTGGCGTCGCTGCCCCAGCAGCGCACGGTCCGTTCGACGAGCAGCGCGCAGGTGTGTGACTCCCCTGTCGTCACCTGGAGCACGGGAAGTCCGGACAGTGCCGACACCAGCGTCGGCGTGGAGGTGTTCGAGGGCGACGCCGCCCCGGTCTGGCCCGAGGAGTTGAGGCCCCAGCACCACACCCCGCCGTCCTCCTTGAGCGCACAGGTGTGTCCCGCACCCGCCTGGACCGACACCGCACCGGTGCCGAAGGTTCCGGCGACGGCCACCGGTGTGGTCCGCTGGATCACGGTGCCGTCACCGAGCTGGGCGTTGCTGTTCCCGCCCCAGCACCACACCCGGCCGCCGATCCTCACTGCGCAGGCGTGACCATCCCCGACCGCCAGCTGGTCGGGTCCCAGCTGGACGCTCGACGGTGTGTTGCGTTGGGTGCTGGTGCCGTCACCGACGGCCCCATCGGTGTTGGCGCCCCAGCACTCGAGCCGGTGGAGGGTGATGCCACAGACTGCGGCGCCGCCGACAGCCACCTGGTCGTGACGACCGAGCCCACCCACCAGGGCGGGGCGGTCCCGGTCCACTGCGGCGCCATCGCCGATCTGTCCGACCGCGCCCGCACCCCAACAGCGGGTTGCAGCGGTGGATTCGATGACACAGGTGGTGTTCCCGGACGCGTCGATCCGCTCGACCTCGGTCCCCGACCGGAACGCGACGGCCACGGGCGTCGGACTGTCGAGCGAGGTCCCGTCGCCGAGCTGACCGAGGGAGCCCTCCCCCCAGCAGCTCACGCCGCCCGAGGACCGAAGGACACAGGTGTGGAGGTCGCCGGCGGCCACCGAGACGGCGTCGCTGATGCCCGGAACCACCAGGGGTGTCGACGACGACGCCGTGCCGGAACCCACCCCGAGCTGGCCAAAGGCGTTGGACCCCCAACAGCGGACGCCGGTCCCGACCACGGCGCACGTGTGGTTGAGGCCGCCGGCGACGGACTCGGGACCGCCGATGGCACCGGGCAGGCTGATGACCTGGGGCAGGAACTGGTCGAGCAGGTTGTTGATGCCGAGCTGTCCGGATCCGTTCTCACCCCAGCAGGCGAGCGATCCACCCGCGCCACCCGAGGCGCAGGTGTGGTTGGCCCCGGTGGCCACCACGGTCGGCGTGAACGGGAGCGACACCGCGGTCGGGGTGTCACGGGGACCGAGGAACGTGCCGTCTCCGATCTGGCCACTGGAGTTCCGGCCCCAGCACCGGAGGACGTTCGCCGACGGACCGGACGGGTCGACGACCGCGCACACGTGGTCGGAACCCGCGTCCAGGTCGATCGCCCCCGCGGCACCCGGGACAGCCACGGCGGTCAGGCTCGTCGAGGTCGAGTCGTTCCCGAGCTGGCCGTGGGTGTTGCGACCCCAGCAGCGGACCGGGTCGTCGAAGGCCGAGCTGGATGGGTCGCTGAACACGGCGCACGCGAAGCCGTTGCCCGCAGCGGTCTCCTCGGGTCGGAACGTCGGGTTGGCAGAGAAGTAGCCGAGCACGTCGATGAGGTAGTGCGTTCCGGCCCCGTAGTTCCGGGCCAGCAGGTCGACCAGACCGCTCGAGGCGAGCGCGACGGTCCCGGTGTTGGTGGTGCTCTGTCCAGCGCCGAAGTTGAGCGCAGCCGCGCCCGGCTCGATCCGGTCACCGGGCCAGAGTCGGGCGAAGCCGGTCGCCTGGGGTCCGACGGCGGTGAACGAGACCTCCACGGCCGTGGCGTCCTCGGGCACGGCGCAGGGCGACCCACCCTGCTGGGTGAAGCCGGTGCCGCTCCCGGCGACCCGGAACGGGCGGGCGCCCACGGCCCCGAGTTGGGTGGAGGTCCGGGTGTCGACCAGCCGGCACGGGGTGACCGGCACGTAGGTCGAACCGACCTCGGTCCAGTACCCCTGGACGTCGACGAGCAGGTGGGTCGGACCGCCCAGGCTGCGCACCGACAGGTTGTCGCCGCCGGCGGCCGTGATCGGAACCGACGCGGTGTTGGTGGCGCCCTGTGTGGCGACGAAGTTCAGGACCGTCGCTGTGGGCTCGGCCCCGCCCGCGGCCCAGGAACGAACGAACCCGGCTCCGGTGGGTCCGGCCGCGGTCAGGGTGAGCTCGACCGCGGTGGCACCAGCGGGAACCCCGCAGCCGGTCGGGTTGCCACCCTGCGACTGGAACGCCGCACCGGTTCCGACCACCCGGAGATCGCGTGCCTCCCCGTCGGCGTAGGGCGTTGCGACCCGGCTGTCCGCGATGCGGCACGGCGTGATCGGGACGTAGCGCCGACCCTGGACGGCGTCGGAATCGGCGTCGTAGTAGCCGAGCACGTCGACGAGGATCTGTGTGGTCGCCCCGGCGTTGCGGATCCGCAGGTCGAGCGTGCCGCCCGCGGCGAGTGGGACCGCCGCCGAGTTCGAGATGTTACGGCCGAGCGAGTAGTTCAGGACCGTGGCGTTCGGTTCGCTCGTCCCCGTCGGCCAGGCACGGACGAAGCCGGAGGCGTTCGCCTGCACCGCCGTGATCGTCACCTCCACAGCCGCCACTCCGTCGGGGACCGCGCACCCGTTGGCTACCCCACCCTGGGCGGTGAAGTTCGCACCGGTGCCGGCGACCTGGATGTCCCGGGCAGCACCCGGCCCGAACGGCGTCGGCCCCCCCGTGGTGGCCCGTGTGTCCAGGACCCGGCACGGGGCCAGCGGGACGAAGCTCGCCCCCGACTCCTCAGAGGTCGCACCGGCGGCCGCCGGCACCAGCCACGTTGCAGCGACCGTCACCGCAGCGAGCAGCATCGCGACGATCATCGGGAGGGCGCCGGCGGCGGACCGGAAGCCCTCCGGTCGATGCGTGCGCATGTGCCCTCCGATCCACGCCCTCACACCCGTCCGGACCCACGGGCTCGGACATCGTGACAGGTTTCCGGCCGGAGCGGCCCTCACCCGTGGGGTGCCAGGCCGTCCAGGAGCACCTCGAAGGCAGCGAGCGCATCGTCGGCGGTCAGGTCGCCGCAAGCATGGGACAGACCCAACTCGGTGAGCGCCCCGAACAGCGCAGCTGCGAGGGCCGGGGTCGGCGGGGTCGCGAGTTCACCCTCGGTGGACAGCGCCGCCAGTCCCGCCTCCATCGACTGGAGCCCGATGGACCGGTCGATCTCGTGCCAGCGGTCGAGGCCCAGTACCGCCGGACCGTCGGCCACCGCGATCTGGCGGTAGTCGGATCGGCCCATGTACTCGATGCACGCCGCCGCGCCCGCCACGATCGAGGCCCGCACGCCGTCACCGGCCGCAGCCGAGGCCGCGGCGTTGACGGCGTCGTTCAGCTCCTGTTCCACCTCCACGAACACCGCCGCGAAGAGGTCGGCCTTGTCGGCGAAGTGGTGGTAGAGCGCTCCGCGGGTCAGGTCGAGTTGCTCGACGAGCTCGGTCGTCCCGGTGGCGGTGTAGCCGCGGGCCGCGAAGGACGCCCGGGCGGCGGCGATGATGGACCGGCGGGTCTCGGCGGCTTCGGCGGCGGTGCGGCGCACAGGGACTCCCGTTCGTTGGACGCGGAATCGCCAGTTTTACATTCTCACTGAAGGTTAGTCAAGGCGGCCGTCTGGACCTCGCCGAGCGCCCGGTCGGCGACCCGGAGCGCATCGAGCTCATCGGCGGCCACCCGTACGTCCAGGGCGGGCACCCATCCGTTCTGGGCGACGACCACCGGGACGGCGATCGCCGAGGTCAGATCCTGCCAGAGTCCACGCACCCACACCTGCGCGGGGACCGCCCACCGGACCCCCGCGACGAACGCGTCGACCAGGTCGGCCACGGCGTGGGCGGTCGCCACCTCGGTGGTGCGACCCGAGGTGAAGTTCGTGAAGTACGGCTTGACCGCGGCCCGGAGGTCGGCCGGCAACGACTGCACGAAGGTCCACGCCTCGGCCACGCGTTCGGCCCGGACCAGGTCCAACAGCTCCGTGCGAGCCGCGACGATCTGCTCGGGCAGGTCGGCGAGCCGCCGGTCTCCCCGCACCGACCGCACCAGGTCACCAGCCGCCGACGGACCCCGGCCCCGCACGTCGACGGACGACCAGACCGGCACCATGTGGTCGCCGTGCTCCCCCAGCACGAACACCGCAACATCGCGCCGGGAGATGCCCAGGTCGGTTGCGAGCTCACGTCGGAGGCGAAGCGTGTCGGACCAGGCCGCCGCCCCGAGCACACGTTCCGGCGGCAGGTGCTCGGCCAGGATCCGCACGCCGAGCTCCACCGGGTTCGACTGCACCACCACGATCGGCGGATCCGCCCGGCGGGCGAGCGCCACGGCGTAGTCCCGGAACAGGGCGGCGTTGTGCGCCGCCAGCCCGGCCCGGTCCACCGGCGCCCCCGGGTCGAGCGACACGGTGCGCCCCGCCAGCATGACCACCAGGTCCGCGTCCACTCCGTCGGGGTCGAAGGCCAGCTCCACCACGGGGGCCCGGTCCGCGAACGCGTCCTCCAGGTCGGACCGCAGCCCCCACAGCTCGTGCTCGCTCGCCCCACCGGCGTGGCCGACGAGCTGGAGTCGGTCCGATGGGAGGATCGTGTGGCGCTGCAGCAACTGTCCGGCCAGCTGACGCCCACACGCCCCGGCGGCTCCGACGATGGCGACGTCCACGACACACGTCTAGTCGATGCCCCTGGAGGTCGATGCCCCCGGAGGTCGATGCCCCCGGAGGTCGATGCCCCCGGAGGTCGATGCCCCCGGAGGATCGGAACCGGCGGCGACGGAGGTCCCGGACACACGGCCGTCGCACGTGCGTCACGGCGCCGTGACCTGACCCTGCGACGATCCCCGGGCCGACCGGTGGACCGCCGGCGGGACCGGGAGACTGCGACGGCCGGAGGTGCCATGTCGGTTGACGCGACAGGCTCCGCACCGGGCGGAGAACCCCACGACACCGGGAGTCGGCTCGTCCCGCCCGTGGCCCCGCACCTGATCGTCCTGTTCGGCGCCGGTGGGGACCTGGCCCGACGCAAGCTCCTCCCCGGGCTCTACCACCTGGCCCGGGCCCGGCTGCTGTGCAAACACCGCGTGCTGGGGGTGGACCTGGGGGACCGGTCCGCCGAGGAGTTCCGGGGACAGGTCCGGAGCGCGGTCACCGAGTTCGGACGACAGCGGGTGGACGACGAGGAACTCGAGCGCTTCCTCGACCGCGTCGACGTCGTGTCCATCGACGACGGGCCAGCCGCGCTCGCCGAGGCGGCCGCAGCGCACCTCGGCGCCCTCGGGGCCGGCGCCCGGGTGCTGCACTACCTGAGCGTCCCTCCGGCGGCCGCACTCGAGGTCATCGGACTCGTCGACGCCGCCGGACTGGTCGAGGGCACCAGGATCATCATGGAGAAGCCGTTCGGAACCGACCTGCGCACCGCACGAGCGCTCAACGCCGCCCTCCACGAGACCTTCGACGAGTCGCAGATCTTCCGCATCGACCACTTCCTGGGCAAGGAGGCTGCGCTCAACATCCTCGCGTTCCGATTCGCGAACGGGCTCTTCGAGCCGATCTGGAACCGTCAACACATCGACCACGTCCAGATCGACGTCCCCGAGACCCTCGGGCTGGGTCAGCGCACCTCGTTCTACGAGTCGACGGGTGCGTACCGGGACATGGTCGTGACCCACCTGTTCCAGGTCCTCGCCTTCACGGCGATGGAGCCCCCGACCGACTTCACGCCGCTGTCGATCAGCGAGGAGAAGCAGAAGGTCTTCCGGTCCATGCTGCCGATCCAGCCGACCGACGTCGTGCGAGGCCAGTACGGCGGGTACCGGGACGAGCCCGGGGTCGACCCGCACTCCGACACCGAGACCTTCGTGGCGCTGCGCTGCCGGATCGACAACTGGCGTTGGGCCGGCGTGCCGTTCTACCTCCGGACGGGCAAGCGCATGGCGGAGGGAGCGCGGATCATCTCGATCGCGTTCCGTGAGCCGCCCCGGAGCATGTTCCCGCCCGGATCCGGCGTCGGCGCGCACGGCCCCGACCACCTCACCTTCGACCTGGCCGACGCCTCCAAGCTCTCGTTGTCCTTCTACGGCAAACGACCTGGGACCGGGATGCAGCTCGACAAGCAGAGCCTGCAGTTCGCCCTGCACGAGGACGCCGATGTGCTCGAGGCCTACGAGCGACTGATCCACGACGCCATGTGCGGGGATCACACGCTGTTCACGACGAGCGACAGCATCGAACGACTGTGGGAGGTCTCCGATCCGCTCCTGTCCGATCCGGCACCCGTTCGGACATACGCCCCCGGGTCGTGGGGGCCCAACGCCGTCCACCAGCTCATCGCGCCGCACGCGTGGCGACTGCCCTTCGAGCGCGCCCGGCGCACGACCTGAACCACGTCGATGGAGTCCGTGGTCGATGGAGTCCGTGGAATAGCGACCACCACCGGACCGTTCGGCCGGACGTGGTGATGCTGCCGACACCGACCGTCGGTGACGAGGCCGACTGGGTCCGGGTCCACCTGTCCCACCTCCTGTCGCCCTCCGGCGGGACGACCATCGCCGGGAGTCCGTCCCACCCTGGCGGCCAGGGGGCGGCGGATCGGGCGCTCGAGTCGTTCGACGTCACGGGGTACGCAGCGAACCGCTCGGTGGTCGAGCCGGTGCGTGGACGCGGCGCCTCGGGGCTCTCGCCGTGGATCCGCCACGGGCTGCTCGACCTCCCTCGGGTGTGGGACCACGTCTCCGGCGGCCCGGAACGTGACGTCGCCACCTTCCGGGACGAACTCCTGTGGCAGGAGTACGCGCGACACCTGTACGCCCGGTTGGGCACTGCGACGCGCCGGGCGGTGCGTGGCGGCCATGCCGACCGGGACCACGGTGGCGACCGTCAACCGGACCGGGATCGTGACCTCAGGGACGGCTGGGCCCGACTGGATCCGGCCATGGCCTGCACCGGGGACCAGGTGGACGCACTGGTCCGCGACGGATGGATCACGAACCGGGGTCGCCTGTGGCTGGCCTCGGACTGGGCGGTCCGCCGCGGACTCGACTGGGCCGCCGGCGAGGACCTCATGTTCCGGTCGCTGCTCGACGGATCCCGGGCGGCCAACCGGCTCGGCTGGCAGTGGACCAGCGGGGCAGGCAGCGCCCGCCCATGGGCGTTCGCGCGCGAACAGGTCGAACGACTCGCCCCCGGGAGATGCTCCGGATGCGAGCTGCGACACGCCTGCCCGATCGAGTCGGCCGACGGGTCCGGACCGAGCGGCGTGACGGCGACGGGCGACGGCAGCGGGTTGCCGTCCCCGCCGGACCGACGGCCGGAGGCGGCGACGGACCGTCTGCTCCGACGGGACCCCGATGCGGCGGCCACCGCAGGCCCCGCGACCGTCCTGCGCCAGGGATCGCATCACCCGGAGGCCGTGTGGATCACAGCCGAGTCCCTGGGCGACGCCGATCCGGCGTTGGACGCGCACCCGCGACTCCCGGCCGTCTTCGTACTGGACGAACCACTGCTGGGTCGGCTGCGCCTGGGACCGACGCGTCTGGTCTTCCTGGCCGAGTGCCTGGCCGACCTGGCGACGCGCCGGACCGTCGAGGTCCACCTCGACGAACCGGCGCAGGTCCTGGCCGACCGGCGGTTGGCGACGACCGCCGCCCCGGTGCCCGGCAACCGCCGGCTCCGCAACCGGATCGGCCCTGCGGTCGCCGAGCTCCACCCCTGGCCCTGGCTGGTGACCCCACACGACCGGTCGGTCAGGTCCTTCAGCGCGTGGCGGCGCCACGTGTCACTCCCCGGTCGCTGAGCCACGGCTCCGGGTCGACCGATCCAACACACCGGTAGTGTCGATCGGGTGGACACGACCGTTGCGTTGGTGCAGCTGCGATCCGACGGCCCTGAACCGGTCGAGGACCGGGTCGAACGGGCGGAGCGGCTGACCCGGGACGCGGCGCTGGGCGCCGACCTGGTGGTACTGCCCGAGCTGTGGGTGAGCGGAGCGTTCGACGTGGAGGCGGCCGGTCGGCTGGCCGAGCCGCTGGACGGCCCGCTCGTCGGAAGGTTCCGGGACGTGGCCGCGGCGACCGGCACGTGGGTCCACATGGGAGCATTCCCCGAGCGTGACGGCGCCCACACGTTCAACACCTCGGTGGTCGTGGCCCCCGACGGCACCATCGCCGCCACCTACCGGAAGCGCCACCTGTTCGGATTCGATGGCGGGGAGACCACATTGATGAGCGCCGGCGACGAACTCGTCGTCCTCGACACTCCGCTGGGGGTGACCGGGGTGGCGACCTGCTACGACCTCAGGTTCCCCGAGCAGTTCCGCGACCTGGTCGACCTGGGTGCGACGGCGGTGGTGGTGGCCTCGGGGTGGCCGGAACGACGGATCGAGCACTGGCGGGTGCTGCTCCGGGCCCGGGCCATCGAGGACCAGTGCTGGGTCGTGGCCTGCAACGGCGTCGGGACGCACGCCGGCGTCACCCTCGGCGGGCGCTCCGCCGTCATCGATCCGCTCGGCGTCGTCATCGCCGAGGGCGGCTCCGGCGAGGAGGTCCTGACCGCGGGGGTCGATGCCGAACTGGCCGCAACGTGGCGGGACGAGTTCCCGGCACTCGACGATCGGCGCTGAGGCGCCGGGAACAGGAGGCGACCGTGCACGATCTGGTCCTGGACTCGCTGCGGCGACGCATGCGGGCGATGCACTCGCTCTACCACGACGCCACCGCGACGATGGGGCTCGAGCACGTGAACCACGTCGAGCGCGACGGCGTGCTGCCGATCGCGTTCTCGCTGTTCCACTACACGAACATGGAGGACGCCGCGTTCATGCTGCTGGCCGGCGAGGCGCCCATCTGGTCCGCCGAGTGGCAGGCCCGGGTCCGGATGGCCATCGACGACCACGGCAAGGAACGAACCGTCGAGGAGATGGTGCACCAGCGGGTCGGGGACTACGAGGCGTTCTGTGAGTACCAGCGGCTCGTCTTCGACCGCACCGAGGCGTGGCTCGACACCCTGATGGGAGCGGAGCTCGACGAGGTCCTGGTGCCCCGTCCGCTCCCACCGGTCGTGGCCAACACCTACTCGGCGCGTGTCGCAGGGCCCGAGGGCATCCGCCGCCTCGACGGCATCGAGTGCTGGCTCTACCAGCACGGGCTGAGGCACATGGGCGAGATCGAGCTCGCCCGTGGATTCGTCGGGCTCGGCGGGATGACGTCGTGACCGGCGGAACCGACGGCCGGCGCGTGGCCCTCGTCCACAGCGCTGCGGCCTACGTCGGGCCGGCCCTGGCCCGGGAGCTCGCAGCGCGGGGGCACGACCTGGTGCTCGCCGACCCCGCCGACGGGCTGGTCGACGAGCTGGGCGCGCTCGGCGCCCGGGTCGAGGCGGTGGACGGTGCGTCCAACCCGGCCAGGGTGGGTGCCACGGACTCCCTGGTGGAGGCGGCCTTCTCCAGGTTCGGCCGACTGGACTCGGCGGTGGCGTCCTCGGGCCAGATCGTGGTCGGACGGTTCGTGGAGGACGCCACGTTCGAGGACTTCGAGCGGGTCGTCGAGGGCTGCATGGAGGCGCCGTTCAGGTTCCTCAAGTCGGTGGTGCCGGCACTCGCGGACCACGGGGGCGGCCAGGTGCTCGTGATCACGAGCGCGACCGCGGCCCGGGCGACCAAGGGCGCACCGCTCTACTCGATGGCCCGCGCGGGAGCCACCCATCTGGTCCGCAACGTCGCGACCGAGGTGGCCGACCGGAACGTGCAGGTGAACGCGATCGGCACGAACTTCATGGACTTCCCTGAGTTCCGGGCGGCGACGGGCGCCGACGATCCACAGGTCCGGGCGCGGATCGAGGCCGCCGTACCGATGCGTCGCTTGGGAACGATGGAGGAGTTCGCTGCGCTGTGCGCCGTGTTCCTGGATGGAACGAGCCGCTTCACCACGGGGCAGTACCTGAGCCACGCAGGCGGCTGGTGATCACCCCGTCGTCCGACCCGATCGACCTCGCGACGTTGTTGGACCTGGACGACGTCGAGGCCGCCGCCGCCACCCGTCTGGAGCCGATGGCGCTCGGCTACTACGCGGGTGGGGCCGGTGAGGAACGGACGCTGCGACGCAACCGGGAGGCCTGGGGTGAGCTCGACCTCTGGCACCGGGCGCTGGTCGACGTGGCGGACCGCTCGACCGCAGCGCACGTGCTCGGCCTCGACCTGCCGATCCCCGTGTTCGTGGCACCGACGGCCCTGCACCGACTCGCCCACCCGGACGGCGAACTCGCAACCGCCCGGGCGTGCTCGACCACCGGCGTGCCGATGGTGGTCTCGAGCCTGGCGTCGACGCTGTTGGAGGACGTGTGTGCTGCCACCGACGCACCGGTCCTGTTGCAGTTGTACATCGGCCTGCACCGGGAGGTGGCCGTCGCCCTGGTCCAGCGGGCAGAGGCCGCCGGCTGTGCCGGGATCCAACTCACCGTCGACACGCCCGTGTGGGGGGAACGCCATCGTGAACGGCGCAGCGGCTTCCACCTGCCCGAGGGCGTCGACGTGGTCAACCTCCGCCGTCACGCCCCCGGTTCCGACGCCACAGGGCCGGTGACGGGCGGCATCGGCGAGATCCTGGGATGGACGGTGTCACCCTCGGTGACCTGGGACGACCTGGCCTGGCTCTGTGGAACCACGAGCCTGCCCGTGCTGACCAAGGGCCTCTGCCGCGCCGACGACGCACGGCGGGCGATCGGCTGCGGCGCCGCAGGTGTGGTGGTGTCCAACCATGGAGGCCGACAGCTGGACGGCGCACCTGCCACTGCGCGGTCGATCGGTCCGGTCGCGCTGGCGGCCCGCGAGGCGGACGAGCACGCGACCGTCCTGGTGGACGGAGGCGTCCGCACGGGCGCGGATGTCCTGCGGGCCCTCGCCATGGGGGCCGACGCGGTCCAACTCGGTCGGCCGATCCTCTGGGGTCTGGCGGTCGGAGGACAGGCAGGAGTTGCGCGAGTCCTGGAACTCGTTGCGGATGACCTGGACCGCGCCATGGCGCTGGCCGGGTGCGTCTCCGTCGACGACATCACGGTGGACCTGCTCGGCTCAGGATGAGTCGGACCGGAGCCGACCGTGCCGCTGGGAGTCGAGCACGGCGCCCCGGGGTGTGGTGAACGAGAACCGCTGAGCGCCCGTGTGCACCATCCGCCAGCCGTCGCGGTGGACGACGCCGTGGTGGTGTCGGCAGAGCAGCGCCAGGTTCTCCATGTCTGATCCACCGCCATCGACGGCTCGGACGACGTGGTGGGCATCAGTCCACGACGCCGGCGCACCGCAGCCAGGGAAGACGCATCCGCCGTCGCGAGCCGTCAGGGCCCGGCGCTGGTCTGGCGTGACGAAGCGCACGGCACGACCCAGATCCAATGGATTCCCCAGCGAGTCCACCACGAGCGCGCGGACCACGGGATCGCAGAGGAGCAGGGCGGCCTCTCCGCTGTCGATGACCCCCGAGCCGACCTGGAGCGACGAACCGGAGGAGCCGCCGGTCAGGGCGGGGTGGTCGACCGGAATGACGACGGTCGCCTCGAGCGCCGGGTTGGCTGCGCCCGTCGCAGGGACGGCGACGCGGAGCAGGTCGACCAGGGCGTCGGCCCGGAGCTGCGCCCTGGTCGGCGCCGTCGCCTCGGCGGACACCTGCTGATCCTTGCCGGCCCTCTGGGCGAGACGGTCCGCGTGCGCGTCGAGCAGGTGCTCGAAGGCGGCGGCCTCGGCCCCGACGAGCGAGCCGACCAGGTGCAGGACCCCGTCCAGGCCCCACCCCCAGGTGAGACGGCGGTCGTCACGGGACGGACGATGGCCGCCGTCGGCGTCGGCCAGGTCGACCAACGAGCGACACTGCCTGGACCACGGATCGAAGCCGAGCACGTCGGCGAGGTCCAGCAACTCGGCCTGCGCGCCCTGGACGACGTGGGCCACCCGGGAGTTGGCGAGGCGCGACAGGACGACCACGTGATCGAGGGTCACCCGGCCGTCACGGAGCGCAGCGTCGACCAGCGGGAGGCGCCGGAGCTCGCGGCCGACACGCAGCAGCCGCCCCGCCGCCCTCGGGTCGAGTCGGAACTGGGCGGCGAGGTACTCCCTGGTCCGCGCGCCGTAGCGACGGTCGGTGACCGATCGGGCATCGAGCTCCGCCACCACGTGGGCGCTCGCAGCCTCGAGCGAACGACGGGCGGACTCGATCCGGGCGATCCGCTCCAGCAGCTCGTCGTCGCTGAGCGCCCGGACGTCCTCGGCGGCGGACTCCCGGGCTGCGGCCGTGAGTGGGCACTCGGTGTCGGCCGACGGGAACGGGCGATGGGACGGGCGATGGGACGGTTGCGATCCCGAGTCGGAGGGGGTGTCGATGTGATCGAACATGCGTTCGATACTAGGGGTGGCCGGTGACGGCGACACGAGCCGAGGTCTCCCCGGAACCCGGGCACAGGTGCCCGGCGCGGAACCCGGCACAGGTGCCCGGCGCGGAACCCGGCACAGGTGCCCGGGCGGGACCGTCAGGCGGACCGGTCCGGCACTACGGTCCGGGGATGCTCGCTGGCATCGCCGGGAAGGTCGCCGTCGTCACCGGGGCGGCGCGGCCCCGATCGATCGGACGGGCGACGGCACTCAGGTTGGCCCGGGAGGGCGCGGCGGTCGCGGCGTTGGACATCGCCCGTCCGCTCCCCGGCTTCCCCGACCACGGCGTGGCGACCGCCGACGACCTGGCCGGGCTCGTCGACGAGCTCCGGGCCCTCGGCGTCGCGGCCGTCGCCGTCACCGCCGACGTGACCGACGAGGATCAGGTCGCCCGGGCGGTCGAGCAGGTGACCGACAGCCTGGGGCCCCCGCAGCTGCTGGCCAACGTGGCCGGCGGATCAGGGGCCGGGTTCGGTGCAGCTCCCGTGCTCGACGTCCCGCGGGCCGAGTTCGACGCCGTGGTGGCGGTCAATCTGACGGGGACGTTCCTGGTGTCACGGGAGTGCGCCCGGCGGATGATCGAGCACGGTGAGGGTGGTCGCATCGTCAACGTCTCCTCCCAGGCGGGCAAGATCGGCTGGCCGTTGCTCGGTGCGTACTCGGCGGCCAAGGCCGGGGTGATCGGCCTGACCCAGGTGATGGCCAGGGAGTGGGCGACCTCAGGCATCAACGTCAATGCCGTGTGCCCCGGCACGGTCGACACCGAGCTGCTCAATCCCGGCGACCTGTTCGTCCAGTTCATGGACGCATCGCAGCCCGGCGGTTTCGCCGCCTGGGTCGAACGGGAGATCCCCCTCGGGCGGCTGCAGCAGGCCGATGAGGTCGCCTCGGCGATCGCGTTCCTCTGCTCCGACGATGCCGGCTACGTGACGGGTGAGGCGCTCAACGTCTCGGGCGGCCAGATGATGGCCTGACCTGCAGCACCTCGGGCTCCAGGCGTCCGGCGCGGACCAGCGCTGCGAGCGCCGTCGCAGTGTCGTCCTGCAGGTCCGGGAGCTCCCCGGGTTGGAACCACTCGGTGGCGGTGATCTCGGGTGAGGTCGGTCGGACGTCGCCCAGATCCGCGAACGGCGCCGGTCGCATGAGGAACACGACGTCCACGCGGTTGAACCGCGGCTCCACGACCACGACGGGTTCGCCGACGACCTCGACGTCCAGGCCGACCTCCTCCTTGGCCTCGCGCACGGCGGTCCGCTCCGGAGCCTCCCGACGGCCCGCCAGTCCGCCCGCCGCGCCCCATCGACCCCAGTAGGAGTGACGGACCAGGAGCAGTGCACCGTCGTCACGACGGACGATGCAGATGGCACCGACGGTGTAGTGCGGCGAACCGGCCCACACGAGCCAACGCCGGAGCGGTCGTGGCAGCGCACCGAAGACCTTCAGGAACAGGCCGTAGGCGTGCTGTGCGACCGACCCGTCCGACGGCGGCCGACTCGACGACGCCGAGGACGTCACGGCGTGTCCGCCCCGGGGGCACGTCCCGGACGGCCGGGGGGCATGGTCCGGCGCCGTTCCAGCAGCGTCGACAGCAGCGGGGCGGAACCGGCCGACACCAGCGTCCGACCGGCGCCGGGGTCGAGCGAGACCAGTGGGCGGTCGTACAGGTCGCAGACGTGACCGCCCGCCTCCTGGAGGACGAGCAGACCCCCGAGGTAGTCCCACACGTGGATGGCGTCCACGGTGCAGTCCACGGATCCGTCGAAGGTGCCGTCGGCGACCGCGCACAGGTCCAGGGCCATGGCGCCGAGGGTCCGGTACTGGCGCCAGCCGGCGTGTTCCCCGGCGTAGCCGTTCAGGACGAGCACGGAGGCCGCGAGGTCCTCCCGGCCCGAACAACTGATGGACGTGCCGTCGCGGGTGGCACCGCCGCCGCGTACGGCCCGGTGCCTGACACCCGTCGCCAGGTTGGCGACCACTGCTGCCCGCACGCCGTCGCGGTCGACCGCGGCCAGGCTGCACGCGTACCAGGGGATGCGTCGCGACGCATTGGTGGAACCGTCGACCGGATCGACGACGACCACGACCGCCCGGTCGGCTCCGACGAGTCCGGACTCCTCGGAGAGCACCCCGACGGGTCCACCATCGACGACCGCGGCGTCCAGCACGCCGTGGGCGGCTCGGTCGGCCACCAGGTCCAGGGCGTACTGACCGGGTCGCTCCCCCTTGTCCCGCCAGTGGTCCGGGTCCGCTGACCAGAACCCGTCCAGGGCCTCAGCGACGGCGTCGACCGTTCGGTCCAGGAGTCCCAGCACCTCGTCGTCGCCAGTGGTCCGAGGCATCCCGCCGAGGGTACCGGTCCCCGGTGGACGGATCTCGTTTCGCTGCCGGCCCGCCAGCTGGCAACCTGATGGTGATGGCAGTCATCGACGTCGCCGGGTTCGTGTCCGACCTGAAGAACCACGCTGCGGACCACGGGTTCCACATCCACGACGAACGCCACTTCGTCGAGACGTACTCGATGCGCCAGGCATGGGAGGTGGACCTGCACCCCGAGGAGGCCTGCGGTGGGCCGCTCGAGTTCCACCTGTCGGTGGAGGTCGAGCCCCGGACGCTGCTCGCGTTCGAGGACCAGGTCCTGGCGTTGGACCCCGACGACACACCCGAGGAGTTGCACGTGCTCCCCGTGACCTTCACCTGGTCGCTGCCACCGCTCCCCCGCTGCCCCGACCTGCTGCTGCTCGCCACCGAGCTCGCGGGGATCGGCGGCCCGGACCTCCCGGTCGAGGTCTCGGCGGTCGACTCGTTCCCGACGGTGACCGACCCCTCGGAGCGGTCACTCACCGTGGTGGCTCGGATCGAGGTGAGCCTCACCCAGATCTACATGGGCCAGGAGCAGCTGTGCGACACGCTCGAACAGTGTCTGGACGTGTCCCGGTTCCTGCTCGAGTCCGCACCCGTCTGGCTGGACGACCTGTAGGACCCGAACCGCGGAACCCGGGTCGACGGGTCCCGGGCCGGACATTCCGTGCAGGTTGCATCCGACACAGGCCCGGTCGACGAATCTCTCCGTGAGCACCAAGGGTCCGGATCCCGCCACTCAGGGCAACGTCGCCCGGCGGCGCTCCGGAATCCTCGGATTGGAGCGGTTGTGACCTGTCGGAACACGCACATCGAACCGGCCCGGTGAGCAGGGTGGCGTACGCGACGGCCGCGATCGGCCACTACGTTACGAGGGTGGACCGCGCCACGGCACCCCCCGACGACCCGGTGGCGGCCGCCTTCGTCGACGGGGACGAAGCCGCGCTGCGCCAGTTGTACGACGCCCACGGGCGGCTCGTGCACAGCTACTGCCGCCGTGTCGTGGGCAACGACCTGGCCGCCGACGTGACCCAGGAGGTGTTCCTGGCCGCATGGCGGAGCCGTGAGCGGTTCGACCCCTCACAGGGGACCATCACCGGCTGGCTGATGGGCATCGCCCGCTTCAAGGCGATCGACGCCACCAGGTCCCGGGCACGTCGACCGGAGATCTCCGACGAGCAGGCTCCCGAGGCCTCGGTCGAGGAGACCTCAGCCGACGACCTGGCGCTGCGGATGCTCCTGACCGAGGCGCTCCAGCACCTGCCCGAACGAGCCCGGCAGATGGTCGAGCTCGCGTTCTTCGAGGACCTGACCCACACCGAGATCGCCGAGCGCACCAACCAGCCGCTCGGCACCGTGAAGAGCGACATCAGACGTGGGCTGGAACGCCTGCGGCGCAACCTGGAGGGATTCGATGCGGCTCGAGCTTGACCAACTCACCGACGACCCCTCGGAGCGAGCGGCGTTCGAACGGATCTGTGCCGCCCTGTCCGCCGGACCGGTCGATCTGGACGACGACGCCCCGCCGGCGGACCTCTGGGACCGGATCGCAGCTGGCCTCCGCACCGAGAACCCAGTCGGTGCCGGCCCGACCGTGACCTCCCTCGCCGAGCGTCGAGAGGCTCGCTCGGCCCCGGGTCGGACCGGCCGGACGCTGCTCGCCGTGGCGGCGGCGGTCCTGGTCGTCGCCGCACTGGGCGCAGTCCTGTTCAACCGGGCCTCGTCCGGGGGCACGGAACTGGTGGCGTCCACCAACCTGGACCTGCTCGCCGGTGGTGGGAGCGGTGATGCCGAGCTGGTCCGGAGCGAACGAGGAGTCACGCTTCGAGTCGACGTCTCCGGCCTGAGTCCGGCCGAGACCGCCGACTTCTACGAGCTGTGGTTGCTCGCCCCCGACGGTTCCAACCCGCAGTCCCTGACGAAGTTCGACCAGACCGACGGGGTCGTCGAGGTGCTGTTGCCCGACGACCTGTCGACGACGGAGTTCCCCGTGGTCGACATCTCCGAGGAACTCGACGACGGCGACACCACCCACTCGGGCAAGAGCATCCTCCGCGGCCAGCTCGCCTGAGGGCGGGCGCCCCGTCCCCGGCCCGGCGTCATCGCACCGTCATCCCGGCCGGGAGCGGAGCCCTCAGAGGTAGTCGTGGTCGAGCAGGTTGCGGAAGGCGACCCACCCGGGAACGGCCGGAACGAACGTGGCCGTGACCTGGTAGGCCAGCGAGGCGGCGACCGCGACCTCCTGTGAGGCGCCGGCGGCGGCGAGGGCCCCGGCCACGCCGACCGACGACACTGCGGTGGACCCACCGGGAACCGGAACGGCGAAGGCCAGCGTCGAGACCCCCGTGTTGATCAGCACCACGGTCCAGAAGTTGACCGGCGGACCGAAGGCCGCGACGCAGCAGTAGAGGACCAGCGCGTACAACAGGGCGTTGCCGGCCCAGCCGAGCACCAGCTGACTGAGCTGTCGGGGTGACCTGGCGACGCTCCTGACGATCCCCCATGCGCTCCGCGCCGGCTCGACCACCCGCCGCCGGATCGCAGGCACCCCGAACACGATCGCGCTCAGCGCACCGACCACCATCGCGACGATCACCATCGCGCCGAACAACGAGGACGGAGACACCTTGTCGAGCTGCAGCTCGATGGGCGACAACACGAGGGCCACCAGACACACCGAGCTGGTGACGGTCACGTTGGCGACCCCCGACACCACGCCACCCGCCGCCACGGCGGCGGCCAGGTCGACGCCCTGCTTCTGCAGGTAGCGGACCTGCGCGGCGAGCCCACCGACCGAGGGGATCGCCAGGTTGGCGAACGTCAGGGACAACTGCAGCTCGGTGGTGCGCGCCAGGGGGATCCGGATCGGGACGCTGCCCATCAGTGCCACCGCGGTCGTCACATTGGTCGACAACGAGACCACGAGCGCCAACGCGATCCACCACGGCTCGGCCTGCGACATCGTCGCCCACAGCTCGGCGGGGTCGCCCACCTGCGTCAGCAGCGCAGCGACACCGAGGAAGGTGCCGATGACCAACAGCAGCGTGGTGCCCGAGATGCGGTGGAGCTCGGTGAGCCGCGGCGGGTCCACGTCGACTGCGTGCGACACGACGGTCCGCAGTCGTTCGAGCTCCGCAGCGACCGACTTCCGTTCCGCCCGGCTCCGGCCCCGCAGCCCGACCGGCAGCACGGAGCTCTGCAGCAGCGGGAGGACCGAGACGAGCCGGTCCCGTCCCAGCGCGAACGCCGCGGCGGCCACCGCCCGATCCGCTCCTACGACCGCCGACGTCGCCACCAGCAGGGAGGCGACGTCGGCATCGGCCCCTCGGCCCAACCTGGATGCGGCCGCGTCGGCGAAGCCGACGATCGCCGGACCGTCGTCGGTGATGACCACGTGGTCGGCGGTCAGCGCCAGGTGTGCGACGTTGGCCGAGTGGAGGCGGTCCACCTGTCGCCACACCTCCTCCAGCAGGCGCTCGTCGACCCGGTCGGCCGGGAGCTCCGAGAGGGGGACCCCGTCCACCGGGCGCTCGACGTAGACCGCCGCACCGGGCCCGGCCGTGCCGGTGACCACCACGGAGGGAACCCGAACGCCCGCCTGGTCGGCACGCAGGACGCAGTACGCCTCGTGCTCCACGTCCTCGATGCGCGACAGGAAGAGCCGGCCCGGCGTCGACCGGTACAGGATCCGGTGCCAGGCCCGACCGATGAACTGGGCGTCGGCCTCGTCCCGGCCCAGCACACGGACGGCGAGCACTCCCGAGGCATCGGTGGCCGTCATGCGGGTCGACGTGCCGGCCTGGTCGTCGTCCAGACGGACGTCCGTGACCTCCAGTCCCAGTTCGGCCAACGTCCGGCGCATCTGCTCGAGCGTGGGCCGTCCCCCCGGCGAACCGAACCCCAGGTGAACACCGGCGGCGACCCCCACCCCGAGGATCCAGGCCACCACCGCGGCCCACGGTGTGGCCGCGCCCAGGTACATGCCGCCCAGGACGGTGACCACGACCAGCGCCGCCCCGATCCGTCGACTCGGGCGGGTCAGGTACGGAGCCGCCGCCCGGACGAC
Source organism: uncultured Actinomycetes bacterium (assembly GCA_903925745.1). Classification (GTDB taxonomy): domain Bacteria; phylum Actinomycetota; class Acidimicrobiia; order Acidimicrobiales; family Microtrichaceae; genus SXMI01. Next base: position 42,745 of record CAIYGQ010000149.1, read on the forward strand.
CGCAGTGACCACAGCGACGCGCACTGCGGGGAACGACGGGGAGACACTCCCGACCCGGGTGGTCGCCTCCACCAGACCCGTGAGGTCCGTGCTGCCGGTGATGGCGAATCCGATGGCCCGGGCCAGCACCCAGGCGAGCCCACCGGCGACGGCCAGGTCCCGGGCCAATCGCCAACGACGAGCCACGAGCGCCGCGGCGACCACCAGGCCGGCCGCCCAGAGCGAACCCAACCCGTACAGGAGTCGGATCAGGTCCGCCGGTCCGGACGGCAGCGAGGTGAAGAAGTCGCCCAGGTCGGCCACGGGACCCGACGGGCGGACATCGGTGACCAGCGCCCAGCACACGACGGCCGCTGATCCGAGCAGCAGCAGGCCGTCGGACAGGCGGCGGCGGAAGGGGTGCTCGGCCGCGGGCCCGAACGTGCTGTGGCGGAGCGAACCCACGCGGTGCCGCCAGCCCGACGGCGGTGCGGCATCCTCGGTCGCGGCGGTCACCCGGCGAGCGTAGAGGGGAGGATCGTGCCTCCGGGGGGAATCACGCCCGGTCGACTGGTGGGCCGGGTGGGAATCGAACCCACGACCGAGCGATGATGAGTCGGATTCGAAGCGTCTGGACGGGCCTCCGAGGTCCGGCCAGGTCTGCAGAGTCCATGGGCCAATCCGGCGCGTGCTGCCGGGTGACAGGCCATCGGCCTGCGTTTGTTGGATGGAATGTTGGATGCGACCCGTCTGAGACGCGGGCGTCGGTAGGCTGGGGGCATGCAGCAGATCGCCGCCGTCGCCACCAAGCGACGTCTCGGCGACCCCGATGACTCGTGGGTCGAGTACTGGCGCACTCGACCCGCCCAGGAGCGCCTGGCGATGGCGACCGAGCTCAGCCTGGAGTGCGCGAATGAAGTTCCTCAGCCCGGACTTCGTCGAGTTCATCGAGTGCTGCGACAGGCGTGAAGTCCGGTTCCTGATCGTCGGCGGCTACGCGGTCGCCGCACATGGCCACCCGCGAGCCACCAAGGACCTGGACGTGTGGGTGCTCATGGATCCCCAGAACGCCGAGCGACTGGTTCTGGCGCTAGACGACTTCGGAATGGGTTCGGTCGGACTGACCGCCGCCGACTTCACGGAGCCGGACGTCGTCATCCAGCTGGGCTACCCGCCGCTGCGCATCGACCTGCTGACCTCGGTGACCGGTGTCGCCTTCGAGGACTGTTGGGCAAACCGGGTGATCCTCGATGTCGGGGGCGTCGACGCAGGCTTCATCTCGTTGCCGGACCTGATCGCGAACAAGCGGGCCGCGGGCCGGCCGCAGGACCTCGTCGACGCCGACGCCTTGGAGGATCGGCGGGACCAGCAATGACCGGTGATCGTGTCCTTCGTGGGCCGGCCGGGGATCGAACCCGGGACCGAGCGATTATGAGTCCGACTAGAACCGTCCAGCGAGCACATCGAGGTGCGTAGAACCCACTCCTGGCAGGGATCTCGTCCACTTGGTGCTTGGCCGTGCCATCCCACATCGCCACGTTTGTTGGATGGATTCTTGGACGCGAATCAGGGGAGGACATCGCCGCCTCAAGCTAGGCGTCTTGCAGACCGGGGTGACTGAAGCAGCTCGGGCTTGTGAAGGCTCTACGAAACCTGGGGTGCTTCAGATCACCCTCGAATCTCCACCACTCCGCGGGGCGCTGCCCGAATTGCTGGTTCGTGGCGTTCGCCACACACGAGGACTGCCGCCCGCAACGGCGACCGTGGCATCGCCACCGATCATTGCGAGTAGGAGCTGTACGAGATGCTTGCCGCATCGTGACGTTGCGACAGCACCACAGTGAAGCCTGGATGGTTCGGCGAGGTGGCGTTCTCGACCAATCCGGTGTCAGGACGATCTGTCGTTACCACAAGAGTCCAACCTGCGGCTGCCAGTTCTGCACGAACTCTCTCGTATCTTCCGGAGTCGGTTGGACCTTCGACAAAGGCCGTCCCGATTCCACAAGTGACCTTCGTACTTCCGATATCAAACCTTCTCGCAAGCTGCACCAGTTCGCCCGCTCGCCCATCGAGGCCGGAACACGGGCGGTCGAATGCATCTCCACTGCTGCATGACCCCAGGTTCGGCATCAACGTGACCAGCAGCAGAAGAAGCGCCCTCGGCAGCGACCGAGACTTCGGGATCGTGGCAGGACTCGCACCGAGCACCGATTCACGAGACACTTGCGCGCCGCGTGGACGCGACCAATACGACTTCCGTCCATCGGTGTTCACACGATCGTGCATCTGACCCCAAATCCAGCACCTCCGAAGCCGAGCTGAACCTCCGCGTCACCCCCACCCCTTGCGGTGCAGCCCCCTTAGGACGAGAACCGGTCCGGCAGTCCAACTGCTTTCAAGAGCGAAGAGCAAAGGGTCTGCGGCCCCAGATCAGTTGCATCCAGGCTCTGGAAGACCATGAGCACTCTATACGAGCGGACCTGTTCAACGGTTAGAAACCAATTCGCTGGCAGGTAGGGGCCCGCTGACGACACCCATAGTCCCTCACGGGCCTTCTGCAAATCGGAGAATCTCACCTTGTCTATGGACAGGTGTGCTGACCTTACGAATTCGGCGTCGAGCGCCACCATACGGTCGCACTCGAGGCTGACGATACTCATGTTAACGCCTGCGATCCGCACCGGTAGCTGAGCGGTCGCATCAATGAAGGCTTCGTCCGCAGGCACTTCGAGATTCCATGACGTTGCCTTCAATACCGACCAGTCCAACACAGTACTCCTAGCACCCGCAATCCGAGACAAGAGTGAAGAGATTTCTGCTGTTCCGGTCACGATCACTTCACCCGGATGTTGACTAGAGTGTCTCGCGGGTCCATTACCTCACGAACGGATTTCCAATAGCCCCGCCTTCCC
>CAIYGQ010000150.1 GCA_903925745.1 uncultured Actinomycetes bacterium
GCACCTCCTGGCCCATGCGAGCGGCCTGGACTTCGACTCCGACCGGGTCCTGGCCCCTCCGGGCGCCCGCCGGATCTACTCCAACACCGGCTACGAGGTGCTGGCCGACCACGTTGGGCGCGCCACGGGGATCCCATTCGCCACCTACCTGACCGAGGCGGTGCTCGCTCCGCTCGGGGCCCGGACCGCCGAGCTGCGAGGATCACCCGCGGCCGGACTCCACGCCTCGGTCGACGACCTGCTCCTGTTGCTGGCCGAGCTCCGGTCCCCCCGGCTCGTCCACGCCTCCACCGCAGCCACCGCCACGTCGTGCGCGTTCACCGGCCTGGCCGGCGTCGTTCCGGGGTGGGGACGGCACGATCCGTGCGACTGGGGACTCGGGCCGGAGTTGCACGGAACGAAGCGCCCGCACTGGATGGGCGACCGGTGCGCACCCGGCACCTTCGGCCACTTCGGGGGTTCCGGAACGCTGCTCTGGTTCGACCCGACCGTGGACCTGGGTTGCATCGCCTTCGCCGACCGGCCGTTCGGGGACTGGGCCGTCGCGGTCTGGCCGTCTCAGTCCGACGCGGTCCGGTCGTCCTTCGCCGACCCGGCATCGCCGGACCTGCGGTGAGGCGGATCCGGGTCGTCGCTGGAGTCGCCTCGGGCTCCGGTGATCTCGTCACGGATGTCCGGGAGGTCGGCCGGGACCGGTGGCATCGCGTCGGGGTGCAGGCCGGGTGCCGGCGACAGGAGGAAGATGTCTCGGAGCGGCTCCCCACCACGGAGCTGCCCGGTGGCCTCCTGGTCGATCGGTGATCCCCTCCAGAACAACCAGACCAGCCCGCCGCCGATGATCACGATGGACATCCAGGTGTTGACCCGCAGGCCACCGATCTGCGTCGCCGCGTCGATCCGGAGGGACTCCACCCACAGCCGGCCGATGCCGTAGCCGATCACGTAGACGGCGAACCACCGGCTCGGCCGGAGCACGATCCGCTTGGAACCGACGATGATCAGCCCGGCCAGCGCCAGGTTCCAGAGCCCCTCGTAGAGGAACGTCGGGTGGAACGTCGGCTGGTCGATCAGGTCGAGCGGTCGGTTGTCCGGATCGATCCGCAGCGCCCACGGCAGGTCGGTCGGCCGGCCGTACAGCTCCTGGTTGAACCAGTTCCCCAACCGGCCGATGGCCTGGGCGATGGGCAGCGCGGGTGCGGCGGCGTCGAGCCCCCGCTTCCAGTCCATCCCGATCCGCATCGCGATGATGATCCCGACGACCGTTCCGAGCAGGATCCCGCCGGGGATGCCCAGGCCTCCCTTCCACACGAAGAGGGCGTCGGGCCACCAGCACCCCGAGGCGTCGGGTGAGCACGAGTACTTGTCCGAGAAGTCGGTGATGACGTGGTACAGCCGTGCGCCCACCAGGCCGGCCGGCACCGCCCCCAGGGCGATGGTCGTCAGGTCGTCCGGGTCACCACCCCAGTCGGACCAGCGCTTCCGGGCCACGGCGATGCCCGCCAGCACCCCGAGCGCGATGCACAGCCCGTACATCCGGAACGACAGCGGCCCGATCTCGAGGTTCTGGAACGGGGGCGACGGGATGGAGGCCAACGTGCCGGTGACGGCCGACGTGAGGTCGATCATGGTGCCGACATGATGGCCGATGGGCGGCGCTCAGGGGCGCGTCCCGGCGGATCCGGTCCGGTTCGCGAGACCGTCCGGGGTCCCGGGCAGTGTCGTGGTCGGTCCGGGAACCGTCCCGTCGCCGGAACCCGGGAGCTCGGAGTCCAGCCAGTCGAACGCGTCCTCGCCCAGGCACACCTGACTGGCGGTGAGCAGCACCTCGGCCAGGGCGCCGTCACCGGCGAAGGGGTCCACGTTCTCCGCGAACGCGAAGGCGTCGGCGAACGACAGGAGCAGGTTCCCCTCCCGCAGGCGTTCCGTGATGCACGAGGCCTCGGCGCCGCTCATCTGGTCGTCGCCCATCAGGATCGTGCCGACGGCGTCGGCCAGGTCCACACACGAGGCGAACCGCTCGGCGACGGTGCGTCGCTCCGCCGAGGTCAGGTCGACCTGGTTGAGGCCGTTGCCGTCGGTCCCCGGCCGGTAGCCCAGTTCGGAGAGCCGGGGCGCGCCGATCGCGTCGACGATCGAGCGGGCCGCGCAGGTGGCCTGCGCCTCGTCGGGTACCCACAGGTTCCGGTCGGGCGGCGCATCGGTGAAGTCGAAGACGAGTCCCTCGACGAGCAGGTCGACGGGCACCAGCCCCGAGGACGGGAACACCGGTGCGGCCCGTCCGGTTGGGGCGAAGCCGGAGCCGTCGTCGACCTCGCGGGCCGACTCCGCCTTCGTCGGCACGCAGGCCACCAGCCCCGCAGCGGCGAGCGCCACCAGGGTCGCCACGATCGCGGATCGGATCGGATGCGCACGCCTCATCGTCGACTCACGGTACCGCCGACGCGCACCGCCGGGTCCACGCCCCGAGCCACCGTTCAGGATCGGCCCAGGTGCGCACGCGGTCGGCCGCAGCGGCCCCGCGCGCGGCCCGGTCGGCCACCACCACGGCGAGTTCGTCGACGAACGACGGATCGCCCGGATCCACTGTGGCACCGGTCCGCTCGTCGACGAGCTCGGCGAAGGCGCCGTGGACGGGCGCGACGAGGGGCAGGCCGCTCCACGCGGCGATCAGCAGGTCCCGCGGCACACGCACCGACGCGGCGGTGGCCACCGCCACGTCGGCGGCCGCCCGCCACACCGCGAGTTGCTCCGGATCCTCGGGGCCCCCACCGAGCGGGGCGACGACCACGCCGTCGGGAGCCACACGTCGCAGTTCGGCCAGGGTGAGGGCCCGGTCCTCCACGGCGCCGGCGGGGCACCACACCGCCGCATCGGCGGACACCCCGAGCGACCTGCGGGCGCCGGCGCGTTCGGCGGCCGAGGTGGCCCGCACCGGGGGCACCGCGAGCGTCCCGGTGCCGTCGTCGACGACGACCGCCACGTCAGGGTCCCCCCAGCGCCACGACCCGAGGAGCGACCCGGCACCGCCGACGAGGAGGACGACCCGGGCCCAGAGCTGCTCCGAGCGCAGCTGGGCGCGCAGCGAGAACGACCGCCGTCCGGGAGCGAGCACCGGGACGAAGGCGTCGAGTCCGCCCCGGCGTCCGGGTGCGAGTGCGAGGGTTCGGACCGGGACGTCGTCGGCCGCCCAGAGGCGGTGACGGTCGATCGCGGAGCGTGACAGGTCGGTGTCGTCGGTGTCCTCGAGCAGTTGGAGGACCCGGAGCGGTGATCCGCTCAGGACAGCTGCGCCTCGACGCGGGACTGGGCCTCGTCCTCGCTGACGTCGAGCGCGAAGCTGAGCTCGGACACGAGCACGCTCCGGGCCTTGAGGAACATCGACTTCTCGCCGGCCGAGAGCCCCTTGGCCTGGTCACGCAGGGCCAGGTTCCGGACGACCTCGGCGACCTGGTAGACGTCGCCCGACTTGAGCTTCTCCTGGTGGTTCTTGAACCGGCGGCTCCAGTTGGCCGGCTCCCGGATGTCCTTCTTGGCGAGGAGCTCGAAGAGGTCGTCGACCTCGTCCTGGCCGATCGGGGGCCGCATCCCGACGTCGTCGGCCCGGTCCACCGGCACCGCCAACGTCAGTTCGCCGTGGGCCATCTCGAGCACCAGGTACTCGGTCGTGGAACCGTTGATCTTGCGCTTCTCCCGCTTGGTGATCACCGCAGCACCGTGGTGCGGGTACACGACGCGGTCACCGACATCGAACGACACGGACTTCCTCGCAGACTGCTCAGGGGGACGTCAGATGCTACCAGAGCGGTCCGGCCCGACCCGATCCGGGCCCGGTCCGGACACCCGGAGCGGTCAGATCGTGTACGGCAGCGCCACCACGACGCGCTCCCCCAGCCCGGTGTCGCCACGGAGCGTGATGTCACCGGCCTGGAGCAGGGCGAGCGGGTCGACCCGCCCGGCGATGCAGCGGACGAGGTTGCTGCTGTCGGTGACGAGCACGACGTCGGGTTCACCGGCAGGGGTCTCCGTGAGCACCCGGGCCCGGCCCTGCACGACGACGTCGAAGGCCGCCGGCTCCGGCCCGGGCAGCTCGAGGCGCACCCAGGCACCCTCGGGGGCCTGGGCCCGCTTGCCGACGACGAAGCCGATCCCGTTCGCCACCTCGGCCAGCGTGCGACGGACCGCCGGCCCGCTCTCGTGACCGGACCGGCCCACCGCATCGCGGATGTCGAGCTCGTGGATCCAGGTGTCGAAGGTGCGGATCTGCAGGAACCGGGCCAGCGTCGCCGGACCGGCCGGGGTCCAGCTGTCGGCGTCGACCTGCTCCTGTGTGAGCGACGAGAGCTGGTCGGTCCGCGTCGCGACGACCGAGCGGAGGTCGGCCAGCAGCTCCCCGCCACTCCATCCGCGACGCTCCAGCACCCAGGCCTCGTTGGCGCGGGCGATGTCGTTGCGGAGGTGGGGCAGGTCCGGGACCTCGACCTGCGGTGGCGGGTCCCCGGCCATCATGTGTTCCGTGCCGGCCACGTGGGCGACGACCGCGGCGACGTCCCATCCCGGGCACGCCGTCGGGGCGGCGAAGTCCTCGTCGTCGAGCGACGACAGCAGGTCGTCGAGCGAGACCCACACGTCGCGCAGGTCACCGAGCAGCGCCGCCGGGGTGTCGGGCCGCGTGGGCGGGCGGAGCGGTTCGTCGGTCACGACGACACCCCCGGGCCGCCCCGTCGTCCGACCGAGCCCTGACGGGCCAGGAAGCGGAGCCGGGCGGCGCGGGCGTCCCAGTCGTAGACCACCGCCGTGTTCGCCGCCGAGTCGTGCATCGCCCGGCGTTCACGACCGAACACGATGGGCAGGAAGCCGATCCCGAAGGTCAGGAAGGTCAGCGGCAGCACGAGCGTCCGGATCACCCCGTTGCGTGGGGTCGTCGGCGAACCGTCACGCTGGACGACCCGGATGCCGAGCAGCGCCATGCCGAGGGTCTTGCCGCTCACCGACCACGGGTACGAGTAGTAGACGAACAGCCACAGGACGAACACTCCCGCCGCCAGGCCGACCTGCGGGTTGATGGTCACCTCGGGGCTGACCACCATGTCGACGAGCCACGCCACCAGCGCCGTCGCCAACGCGTACACCGCGGTCGCCACCGTCTGGTCGACGCCGAAGGCGACCGCACGCGTCACGGCCCCGGCGTAGTGGCCCTGCAGGGAGACGTCACCCGCCAGCTCACCGGTCACCGCGGCGGTCACGACGACTCCGCCGGCGGCAGTGCCCGTGGTTGGTCCACCAGCAACGGGGGCCCGGCGGGCAACTCCGCCGGATCACGCCGGGTCAGCCGGTTGGCCCACTTGGCGATGAATCCGTCGAGACCCACCCCCTGGCTGCGCACGGTGTCGAGCGCCTGGGACGCGACCCCGCTCGTGGACTGGGCGATGATCGCTCCCAGTTCGGTCTCGGACATCAGCTGGTCGATGTCGACCCGCTCGACGACGGCGTTCACGTCCACCCGGTCGACGATCCGGTCGACGTCCACGCGGTCGACGATGCGTTCGACGTCGACCCGGGACACGATCCGGTCGACGTCCACCCGGGACACGATCCGGTCGACGTCGACACGTTCGATGATCCGCTCGACGTCGACCTGCTCGAGGATCCCGTTGATCCCGACCGCGTCGACCACGGCGGGCGCCACCGTGCGGACGACCTCGGCCAGTCCGGGTGCACCCTCCTGGGCCGAGCCGGTCCGGATCGCCCGTCCCTCCTCGGCGAGGGGTCGGGTCACGGTGCGGGCGACGTCGGCGGCCGCCTGGGCGGGCGGCGAGGCGAGGACGGCCCGGGTGAGGCCACCGGCGAGGCGCAGGACCGTGGCGGTGGCACCGATGGCGGCGTCGACCGCCCAGGGCACCGGGGACTCCGGACCGCCGGCGTCGGACGCTGGTGCGGGAGCCCGGGCGGCACCATCCCCCGGTTCCCGCCCTGGTCCGTCCTCGGCCGTCTCCACCGGTGCATTGTGTCCCACGGACCGGCTCCGACCGCGCCCCGATCGTCCGGCGGCGACATCCGACACAGGATTTCCGAACACATGATCCTGACTTGACCTGTCCTTGAGGTGAACGCGCCATCGTGGGGTTCCGGCCTCCAAGGGGCCACAACCGACCGGAGAGCGGGTCCGGTCGGCAGGCTGAGCGTCCCTTCCCGGACATTGCGGAGTGGATCGGGAAGGGACGCCGGCCGCACCACCCGGCGGCCCCGGCGCACCGATCTCGGGAGCCCCATCCCCGGGTAGCGTGGCCCGATGTCGGACGTGTTGCTCCTCGAGGACCGGGACGGCTACCGGGAGCTGACCTTCCACCGACCCGGAGCCCTGAACGCCTTCGACCAGGACCTCTGGTACACCACCGCCGAGGCGCTCGACGACGCCGCCGACGACGACTCGGTGCGGTGCGTGCTGCTCACCGGATCCGGCCGCGCCTTCTCGTCGGGTCAGGACCTGGGCGAGATGTCGGACCCGTCGGCGTTCGCGGACCGTCCCCCCGGCTACCAGCGCTTCATGCCGAGCCTGGAGACCTTCCCGAAGCCGATCGTCGCCGCGGTCAACGGTGTGGCCGTCGGGATCGGGACGACCATGCTGCTGCACTGCGACCTGGTCTACGTCGCCCGGAGCGCCCGGCTCCGACTGCCCTTCATCGGTCTCGGGGTCACCACCGAGGCGTCGGCCAGCCTGCTGCTCCCCCGGGTGGTCGGATGGCAGCGGGCGGCGGAGATCCTCTACACGGAGCCGTGGATCTCCGGCGAGCGGGCCGTCGAGGACGGACTGGCGCTCGCAGCGGTCGAGGACGAGGACCTGCTGGCCGTCGCCCGGTCGGCCGCGGCCCGCATCGGCTCGCTCCCGCTCGGGCCCCTGGTGGCCACCAAGCGCCTGATGCTCGCAGGCCGCGCCGACGCCGTGGCCACGGCCAGGGAACGGGAGCTCACCGAGTTCCAGGCGCTCGTCGGCGGGATGCTCGCCGACGGCTGAGGTCCGATCGCCGCGGGCCCGTCGACGGCTCAGTCGGTCCGGGGAACGAGCACGGCGCCACCGCCGAAGGCGTCGGCCACCCGGTGGGCCGGATGGAACGGCGCACCGGGAACGAGGGTCTCGGACACCACGCCCGCCGGAGGTGCGGGCGTCGGCGTCGGCCAGGCCTCGACCACCCCGACGATCGTCGTGAGGGCCGCCCACCCGTCGCGGACCGCGCCGGAGTCGGTGTCGGGCGGGATGTCCTCGTCGACCGCCGCCACCCGCATCTGCAACGAGCCGTCCTCCACCTGCGCCGTGGCCGCCCGGACCTCGCCGAAGCTCGCGAGCCGACACCACCGCACCCCCCGCACCTCGCTGCGGTCCAGCCCGGGGACGTTCAGGTTCAGCGCCGTTCGCTCCGGTGCCGCCTCCAGGGTCGGCAGCACCTCGACGGCGATCATCGCAGCCGTGTCGAACCGCCACGGCTCCACGGCCTGCAGGCTGACCGCCAGCGACCGGATCCCCAGGTTCTGGGCGCTCAGGCACGCGCCGACCGTCCCCGAGTACAGCACCACCCGGCCGGTGTTCATGCCCGGGTTCACCCCGGAGACGACCAGGTCGGGACGTTCGCCGAACCCGCCCAACGCCGCCGCCAGGACGCACAGGGCCGGGGGGCCGTCGACCGCGAACGCCGGCACGCCCACCAGGTCCGGACCGGGCAGCTCGACGACGGAACACGGGATGTGGTGGTCCGGTCGCAGGTTGCCGAGGCTGGCGCCCGACCCGCTGGCGTCGTAGGAGGGGGCGGCCACGACGACCTCGTGGCCTGCACCGACCAGCGCGGCCGCGAGCAGGTGGAGGCCCTCGGCGTCCACGCCGTCGTCGTTGGTCACCAGCACCCTCGCCATCGCCGGAACCTACCGCCCGATGCGGCCCACCCCGCCCGCGGGCCCACTACCGTCGCGCCGTGGGCTTCCGGATCGCCGAACCCGACGTCGAAGTGGTCGTCGCCGCGCTGCTCGGTGCGATCGACGTGGAGGGCGGTCCCCAGGCCGAGCAGCTCGCCGTGCTGCGCTCGATCACCACCCACCTGCTCGGGCGGGCCGACCTGGACCTGGCCACCGTCCGGCCACTCGGCGCCGACCGGATCGCCCGGGCCCTCCGTGACGACGGGAGCCCCCGCCGCCTCCACGAGCTCCTGGTCGCCCTCGAGGTCTGCCGCCACCCGCTCACCGCAGCACAGGTCGACTCGGTCGAGCGGTACTGCGACGCGATCGGTGTCGACGGACCGGACCGCGTGATCCTCCGCGACCTGGTGAGGGTGGGAACGGCCCGGGCCGCCGCCGACTTCCGGCGGTTCCTGGACGGGACGCTGGCCGAGCGGATCGATCCGTCGCTGCGTGACCTCCCGGTGGTGTCCGACCGTGCCGAGCCCGAGTTGGCCGAGCGACTCCTGTCCCTCGCCGACCTGCCCGACGGATCGCTCGGCCGGGCGTTCCTGGACTTCCACACGCGCAACGGACTGCCCGTGCCGGGAACCGAGCCCAGCGCGATCAACCACTTCTTCGTCGGCCACGACATGACCCACACGATCGCCGGCATCGAACCGACCGGCCCCGGCGAGGTGGCCGTGAGCGCGTTCCAGATGGCGGCCGCCGACACCAGGCTGAACACCGCAGCGCTCCTGGCGTCACTCGTCGTGCACGAGGCAGGGTTCGCACGCGCACCGTCGGTGGCCGCCGAGGCCGGGATCCTGGCCACCCCCGGGGCGGCCGAGCTGCTCGGCCAGGAAATGGCCCGCGGGGCGGCCTGCACCGGGGACTGCTCGCTCGTCGACCACCTCGAGCTGGCACCGCTCCCGCTCGCCGAGGTACGCGCCCGCTTCGGCGTGAGGGCCCCGGTCGACCCTGACGACGGACACCACTGCTGGTGAACTCCCAAGGCCGCGCCCAGGTGGTCGCCGTCACGGCCGCGGTCGTCGCGCTCGGCGCGCTCGCCGCCGTCATGCTGCTCCCGGTCGGGGACACGGGCGAACAGGCAGTGGAGTCCGTCCAGCTGACCGTCCCCGACCAGGGTGTGCCCGGAGCCGACGAACCCGCAGCGGACGGGGGCACCACCGCCGCCGGGACGACCCCGACGACCCGGCCCGGCCCGCCCGCCGCCGAGCGCCGGCTGTCGAAGCTCAGGACGATCACCGGGGAGATCACCCCCAAGTCGATCGTGACGTCGGGCCGGGGAGTCGCGACGGCGCAGAACATGATGTACACCCACACCGTCACCGCCTACGACGCCGACGGGAACCTGATCGCCACCGTCCCCGACCGGGTGCGCCTGAGCGACTTCGGGATCCCCAGGGAGGGCGAGTTCCAGGGCGCTCCGGTGGAGGCCGCCTTCCTCCACGACGGCTCGGCGGTCTACGTGTCGAACTACTCGATGTACGGACCCGGTTTCCGTGAGGGCGACGACACCTGCACCCCCGCCGACGGCGTCCCGTCGAGTTTCCTCTACCGGATCGGCACCGACGACTGGCGGATCGACCAGGTCGTCCCCGTCGGCGCGGTGCCCAAGTACGTCGCGGTCACGCCCGACGACCGACGCGTGCTCACCACCAACTGGTGCAGCTGGGACCTGACCGTCTCGAGCACCGACGACGGTCGCGAGCTCGCGAGCATCGACCTGGGGCGCTACCCACGGGGCATCGCCGTCAGCCCCGACGGACGCACGGCCTACGTCGCGATCATGGGCGACACGAAGGTCGCCGTCGTGTCGCTGGAGGACTACTCGGTCCGGTGGCTCGAGGACGTGGGACTCGGCCCACGCCACGTCGTGCTGAGTCCCGACGAACGGTGGCTCTACTCCACCAACAACAAGGGCGGCACCGTGTCGAAGGTGGACACCACCACCGGCGAGGTCGTCGCCGATGTCTCCACCGGTTCACAACCACGATCCATGGACATCTCGACCGACGGCACGGCGCTGTACGTCGTGAACTACGGGTCCGACTCCATGACCAAGCTCGCCACGGACGGGATGCGTGAGCTCGACGAGGTGCCGACCGGATCGAATCCGATCGGCATCAGCTACGACGACTCCACCGGAAGGGTGTGGGTCGCGAGCTACGCCGGGACGATCGACCTCTACGACGAGGTGTCCTGAACCGGCGTCGTCGCAGCTCTCGAGTGCCGTCCGAGTTGCGGTCCGGATGCCATCGACGTTCCGTCGGATCCCATGAGCCCGAGCTGCAGCGGCGAGCTGTATCGGCGTGCGGCGGAGAGCTCGTCACGTGGCCTCCCGTCCACGGGCCCGGGAGGTTGACCAGCCATCGCCGGTCCCACCGCGCCTCGGCCCCCACCAGCCGCGGTGCGATGCGCTCGCGTCCCCACGTGCGCTGACCTGCATGCACAGCACGAGTGTGAGGATCGACGCCACACCACCGGTGCTCCAGATCGTGCCACCGACGCGCACCATCCGCTCGATTCGTTCCGACGTGGTGGTGGAACCCGACCCGACCAATGGCATCGAGGAAGCGTCAGCTGCAGCCGCTCGTGGCACCGCACTCGGCACACGTGAAGCACGAACCAGCGCGCACCATGGCGACACCGCAGGCAGAGCACAGCGGCGCGTCCTGGACCCGGCGGGACGGGCTGGCAGCGGCCAGCTCGCGCACCGATGGCGGGGCCGCCTCATCCACCCCGGGCAGGGTCGGCTGGGAGCGTTCCGACGTGGCCAGGATCCCCAGCTCGAGCCGTTCCTCGTGCGGGAGGTACTCGAGGGCGAGACGGCGGAACAGGTAGTCGATCAGGCTGTTGGCGATCCGGATCTCGGCGTCGTCGGTGATGCCGGCGGGCTCGAAGCGCATCCCGACCAGGGCGTCGACGAAGGCGCGGAGCGGAACGCCGTACTGGAGGCCGTGGCTGACCGAGATCGCCAGTGCGTCCATGATCCCCGCCAGGGTGGAACCCTGCTTGGAGACGCGGATGAACAACTCCCCCGGTCGACCGTCGTCGTACTCCCCGACCGTCACGAACCCCTTGCAGTCCGCCACCCGGAACTCGAAGGTGCGGGATCGGCGCGTGCGGGGCAGTCGTTCGCGTTCGGGGCGGAGGTGGTGGGCCACCACGACCGGCCCGGTTCCGGACGGCTCGACCGGGTCGGCTCCGCGACTCGGCCCGGAACCGACGCTCAGGGGTTGGGTCACCTTGCAGTTGTCCCGGTAGAGCGCCACGCACTTGATGCCCGATCGCCAGGCATCGATCAGGAGCTGCTCGACCTCGTCGATGGTCGCCGACTCGGGCAGGTTCACCGTCTTGGACATGGCGCCCGAGAAGAACGGTTGGATGGCCGCCATCATGCGCAGGTGTCCGCCGTAGGAGATGGTGACGTCCCCCATGGCGCACGCGAACACCGGCACGTGCGCCGGATCCAGGTGGGGGGCGCCGAGGACGGAGTGGTGCTCGGCGATCCACGCCACGATCTCCTCAACGTGCTCGGATGCGTAGCCGAGGCGTTCGAGCGCCCGGGGCACCGTCTGGTTGACGATCTGGATCGAACCCCCACCCACCAGCTTCTTGAACTTGACCAGCCCGAGGTCGGGCTCGATGCCGGTGGTGTCCGCGTCCATCATGAAGCTGATCGTGCCGGTCGGGGCCGCCACGCTGAGCTCGGCGTTTCGGGCACCGTGGCGGCCCAGTCGGTCGAGGGCCGCGGCCCAGAGGGACACGAGCACCTGGTTGAGGTCGGGTTGACCCTCCACCGCATCGACGTCACGGGCCGCGTCCAGGTGGCGCCGGTAGACCCCGGTCCACGCCTCGGAGTCGTCGGCGAACAGCGGCGACGGCCCGAGACGCTCGGCCAGTTCGGTCGACCGCACCGCCGCCGCACCGGTCAGCACACCAGTGACCGCAGCGGCCCAGGCGCGGCCGTCCTCGGAGTCGTAGGGCAGACCCAGGGCCATCAGTGACGCGCCCAGGTTCGTGTAGCCGACCCCGATGTCCCGGGCGGAGCGGGCCTGCGCCGCGATCTCGTCGGTCGGGTAGTCGGACGCCCCGACCAGGATGTCCTGCGCGGTGACGAGCACCCGGACGGCGTGCACGAAGGAGTCGACGTCGAAGACGCCCCGGTCGTCGAGGTGGGCGAGCAGGTTGACCGAGGCCAGGTTGCACGCGCTGTTGGCGAGTCGGAGGTGCTCCGAACAGGGGTTGCTCGCGACGATCTCGCCGGCGTTCGGCGTGGTGTTCCAGCGGTTGATCGTGGTGCCGAACTGCACGCCCGGGTCGGCGCACTCCCACGATGCGGTCGCGATCTCGCGCAGCAGGTCCCGGGCCGGCACCCGCTCGAGCACCTGGCCGGTGGTCCGCGCGGTCAGTTCCCAGTCGCGCCCGTCGATCGCGGCCTGCATGAACTCGTCGCTGAGCCGCACCGAGTTGTTGGCGTTCTGGTACTGCACCGAGAATGAATCGGCCCCGTCGAGGTCCATGTCGAAGCCTGCGTCGCGCAGGACCCGGGCCTTGCGCTCCTCCACAGCCTTGCACCAGATGAACTCGCGGACGTCGGGGTGGTCGTCGTCGAGCACGACCATCTTGGCGGCGCGCCGGGTGGTGCCCCCGCTCTTGATGGTGCCCGCCGACGCGTCGGCACCACGCATGAAGCTGACCGGACCCGAGGGGACGCCGCCGCCACTCAACCGTTCCCTCGACGACCGCAGCCTGGACAGGTTGACGCCGGCGCCCGAGCCGCCCTGGAAGATGACTCCCTCCTCCGCATACCAGTTGAGGATCGAACGCAGGTCGTCCTCGACGTCGAGGATGAAGCAGGCCGCAGCCTGCTGCGGGACCCCTGGCACGCCGATGTTGAACCAGACGGGCGAGTTGAACGACACCCGCTGGTGCAGGAGCAACCAGCGGAGCTCGTCGGCGAACGCATCGGCCTCGTCCTGGTCGGCGAAGTAGCCGTCCCGACCGCCCCACGCCGTCACGGCGCCAACCACACGATCGATCACCTGACGCAGCGAACGTTCCCGATCGGGCGACCCGTTCGGCCCGCGGAAGTACTTCTGGGCCACGATGTTGGACGCGGTCAACGACCACGACGCCGGGAACTCGACGCCGACCTGCTCGAAGGCGACCGAACCGTCACGGTGGTCGACGAGACGGGCGTCCCGACGCTCCCAGGTGACGTCGTCGTGGGGCGACCGACCCGCCACCGTGTGGCGTCGGCCGATGCGGCTGCTGGTCGTGTCGGCGCGAGGGTTCACCGGCGTGGGCCTCCGGGGACGGGAGCGCTCGGGACCACGGTACCGGTGCTCGGCGGGACTCGGGGCGGAGCGGGCACGGACAGCCGGGAAGAGGCCTGTCGGAACCCGGACACCACCCGTGGGTGGTGGGGGTTCCGACCCCCAGGAGACGTCCCTCGTGGGGCGACGAGGAACACCAGCCACCGTTCCGGCTGTCCGTGCCACATCTCCGGCGGCGAACCTAGGGACGATCGCCTGTGGGGAGGAAGAGGGACAACGTGTGGATTTCTCCGGGAGTTCCCCACAGGTTCAGCGCATCGACACCCGGTTGCCCCCGATCGACGGGGGCGGGGAATCCGCCGGTGGGGACGGGCCCCCGGAATGGCGCCGATCTCAGGGGCGACCGGCGAGAACACCGTCCACAGGGGTGCGGCGACCTGTGGACGGCGGGTTCGGAACACGGGGCTAGATTCCCGCGGTGGAACAGCTCGTGCCGATCCCGGGGCCGGTGGACTCGATCGAGTCGCTCCTGGCGGAGGATGACCGACCGGCCCCAGCGGGACGACCCTGGGTGGCGGCGAACATGGTGGGATCCGTCGACGGGGCCTTCGCCCGGGACGGCCGCTCGGGAGGACTGTCGAGCGAGGCCGACCGGGCGGTGTTCCGGGCGCTGCGGGCATGCGCCGACGTGGTCCTGGTGGCCGCAGGAACGGCCCGTACCGAGCGGTACCGACGACCCGTCGAGGCCGGAGGAACCCGGGCCAGGTTGGCGGTGGTGAGCGGGAGCCTGGAGGTACCAGAGGACCAGCCGTTCCTGACGGGCGCCGGCCCGGATCCGATCCTGTACCACCCGAGCTCGTCGGATCCGGCCCGACTCCCCGCGGGGCTGGAGCCCCGGGTCGCCGGATCGGACCGCGTCGAGCTGCCGCTCGTCCTGTCCGACCTGCATGCCGACGGAGCCCGCATGGTGCTCTGCGAGGGCGGCCCGGGTCTGCTCGGGCAGCTGGTGGCGTGCTCGGCGCTCGACGAGCTGTTCGTGACCGTGTCCCCCACCCTGGTCGGCGGCGACCAGGTCGGCCTGGTCGGACACGGCGGTCCGTACGACCACGGACTGGGCCTGCACCGAGTCCTGCGAGAGGACGACATGTTGTTCCTGACCTACCGGTCACCCCGCGAGCCGGCCTGATCATCGGCTGGCCGTTCGGCTCCGACCGATTCGGGTGCGGACTGCTCGGACGGGGGCGGGTCGGCCATGAGCTGCAGTTCGCGCTCGAAGTCCCGGGGGTCGCTGAAGGCCTTGTAGACGCTGGCGAAACGGACGGCCGCCACCGGGTCGATCCGCCGGAGCTCCTCGAGGACGAGCGCACCCACCTGTGCGCTCTCGACCGGCGACGAGAAGGCGGCGAGACGGTCGACGACCCGGGCGACGATGCCCTCGACGGCCACCTCGTCGACAGGGCTCCCCTTGCAGGCCGCCGACACGCCGCTTCGAATCCGCTCCCGGTCGAACGGCACGGTCCGACCGTCGCGCTTGACGACCAGGGTGCTGACCTCGTCGAGGCGCTCGAAGGTGGTGAACCTGGCGCCGCAGCGTTCGCACTGTCGGCGACGGCGGATCGATGAGCCGTCCTCGGCCGCACGGGAGTCGACCACTCGGTCCTCGAGGTTGCCGCACGCCGGACAGCGCATGCGAATGACGCTACCCCCCGGTTCAGAACCACGAGGCCGGGAGCAGCACCTGCTGGCCGACCTGGAGGGCACCTCCGCCGTTCAGGGCCAGCAGGTCGTCCATGGCGACCCGACGGTCGACCTGCGGGGCGTACCGCCCGGCGATCTCCCAGAGCGTGTCACCCGGAACCGCCCGGTGGGTGGTGGAGGCCACTGCGGCCCCGCCGGCCCCGGAGGTCCCCACGACCGCCGAGCTGACGAGCGCCGCCGCCCCCCGGAGCCCCAGGAGCGCCACCACCAGGACCACCAGCCCGACCACGACCCGCCGCCGCAGGTAGCGCTGCTGCTCGGCCACCGCCCGCGGGCTCCGGCCGCCCTCGATGACCCGGAGGGCCGGGCGGGGACCTGAGACGGTGTCGAGCGGAACGGACCGGGGGTGGATCGCTGCTGCCATGGTTGTGATGCTTCCTGGTGGGTGTGACAGGGACTCCGGCCCGGATCCACGGGCCCCAGCACGGCGTGGATCCGGACCGAACGGGTGTTCGTCATTCAGTGTGCCCCGAACACCCGTTCGATGTCAAGGAGGGAATCGAACGAGTGTTCCACCGCGTCGCCCGGCGACCGTGCTAGCGTTCGGAACACCTGTTCGGCCCGTCCGGGCCCACCGTCCAGGAAGCGGAGACCACATGAGTCCGACGAACGAACAACCGACCCAACGCCAGAAGGACATCCTCGCCTTCATCGAGCGCACCGTGGACGAACGGGGCTACCCCCCATCGGTACGGGAGATCGGTGCCGCGGTCGGGCTCGCCTCACCATCGACCGTCCACAGCCACCTGCACACGCTCCAGCGGCTGGGCTACCTGAGGCGCCACGCCAACGAACCGCGGGCCATGGAGGTGACGGGCGACACCGCGAGCGGCACCACCGCCGAGCGACGGCCGACCCGCCACGTGCCGCTCGTCGGGGACGTGGCGGCCGGCACCGGGGTGCTGGCCCAGGAACAGGTCGAGGAACTCGTGCCGCTCCCAGCCGACTTCACCGGGGACGGCGAGCTGTTCATGCTGCGGGTACGCGGCGACTCCATGATCGACGCCGGGATCCTGGAGGGGGACTTCATCGTCGCCCGGGTCCAGTCCGAGGCCCGCAACGGCGACGTCGTCGTCGCCGGGATCCCCGGTGACGAGGCGACGATCAAGACCTTCCGGAGATCCGGTGGCCGGGTGACGCTGATCCCGGCGAACGAACGGCTCGAGCCGATGGTCTTCGACTCCGACGAGGTCGTCGTCTACGGCAAGGTCGTCACCGTCCTGCGCAAGCTCTGAGTCCGGACCCGGATGTCCCGGGCTCAGTTGGCGTGGAGGGCCTCGTTCAGGCCCTCGGCCCACGCCCCGGCCCTCGGCAGGGCCTCCACCGCCCCGGTGGTCGAGTTGCGACGGAACAGGATGTCGGGGCTCCCGCTCAGTTCGCGGGCCTTCGCGGTGGAGCCGTCGGGCAGCGTCACCACCGTCCCGGCCGTGACGTAGAGGCCGGCCTCGACCACGCACCGGTCCCCGAGTGAGATGCCGATGCCCGCGTTGGCGCCGATCAGGCAACCCTCGCCGACCGAGATGACCTCCTTGCCGCCCCCGGAGAGCGTGCCCATGATCGAGGCGCTGCCACCCAGGTCGGTGTCCGCGCCGATCACGACCCCGGCGCTGATCCGGCCCTCCACCATGGCCGGACCCAGCGTCCCGGCGTTGAAGTTGACGAACCCCTCGTGCATGACCGTGGTCCCCTCGGCCAGGTGGGCGCCCAAGCGGACACGGTCGGCGTCCGCGATCCGGACGCCCGACGGGACGACGTAGTCGACCAGGCGCGGGAACTTGTCGACTCCGAGCACCTGCAGCGGGCGCCGGGCCCGTCGGCAGGCGAGCTGGACGGCGCCGAGCGAGTCGATCGGACCGGGCCCGAGGTTCGTCCACGCGACGTTGGCCAGGAGACCGAACACGCCATCCAGCGAGAGACCGTGGGGCCGGACGAGACGATGCGACAGCAGGTGCAGTCGCAGGTAGGCATCTGCGGCGTCGAGCGGCGGGTCCTCCAGCGAACCGATCGTGGTGAGGACGACCTCCTGGCGGATCGGCAGGAGGTCGTGTCCCCCGGCGACGCCCCGGAGCGCAGCCACCACCGCCACGTTCGGATGAGCGTCCGGGTCGCCAACGAACGGCGCCGCACGCGCCAGGAACTCATCGGCATCGGCGTCGGTCAACGTCGTCGTCCCGCCCGGTGGCCCGGCGCCAGTCACGTCGGCGAGGACCGCCGCCGCACCCGGGTTCTGGCCGCAGTTGACGGAGGCGAACCAGACCGAGAGGACCGACCCGTCGACGTCCGGGTCGTCGCTCACCGCGACGTCCGCGACACCGATGCCGAACGCCGCCGGATCGACGTGACCGGGCCGTTGACGCAGTTCGGCCACGTGCTCGGCGAACTCCTGGGCGGTGGTCGGTCGGGGACCGCTGTTCGTCGTCACCTCGCAGCCTCCGGGCCGTTGCGCAACAAGTCGTCGAGCGCATCGTAGGTGCGCTGCAGTGACCGGACGTCCAACCGCTCGTCGCGGGTGTGGGCCAGCGTCGAGTCCCCGGGACCCAGGTTGATCGCCGGCACACCGAGCTCCGTGAAGCGTGCCACGTCGGTCCAGCCGAGCTTCGAACGGACCTCCAGCGCGTTGCGGTCGACCAGGGTGCGCACGACCGGGTGGCCGGTGGCCGGCCAGGCCGCCGACGAGCGGTCGTCCACCACGAGCTCGTCACCCGGCTCCATGAATGGTGCCAGGAACCCACGCAGCCAGTCCTCGGCCTCCTCGGCGGACCGGTCCGGGGCGAACCGGTGCGCGATGCGCACCTGGGCGCGATCCGGGACCACGTTCCCAGCGACCCCGGCCTCGACGTGGGTCGCCTGCAGGGCCTCGTGGAAGTGGAGACCCTCGATGACGGGCCGGCGGGGCTCGAAGTCGGAGAGGGTGACCAGCAGCGACCCGAGTCGGTGGACGGCGTTGCGCCCCATCCAGGCGCGGGCCGTGTGGGCGCGCTCCCCCGCCAGGGTCAAGGACACCCGGAGGACGCCCTGACAGCCCGCCTCGACGTCCCCGGTCGTGGGTTCGCCCAGGATCGCGACGTCGGCGGCCAGCAGTCCGGGCCGGGCCTCGATCAACTCGGCCAGGCCCGAGTGGTCCGCCGCCACCTCCTCCCGGGCGTAGAAAACCCAGGTGACGTCGACGGCGGGATCGGTCAGGTTCCGGGCCAGCTCCAGCATCACCGCGAGCCCACCCTTCATGTCGGCGCTGCCACACCCCCACAGGACGTCGCCATCGCGCCGGGACGGCAGGTTCCCGTTGACGGGCACCGTGTCGGTGTGGCCACCGAGCAGCACCCGGAGGTCGCGACCCAACCCGGTTCGAGCCACCAGGTTGTCGCCGACGCGGTCGACCTCCAGGTGGCCGAGCGAACGCAGCTCCGCCTCGAGCAGCTCGACGAGCGGCGCCTCGTGGAAGCTGACCGACTCCACGTCGACGAGCTGCGCGGTGAGGGCCGCCAGGTCGCCGGCGACGAGCGCGCCGGGAGGGGGTTCCTGCAGGGCCACGTCGTCGTTCTACCCGTCGGCGGACGGGCGGTCCCAGCCCGTTGCGCTCAGGAGGGCGGCGGAGGCGCAGTCGGCGGGGCCGGAGGAGGAGGCGCGGTCGGTGGTGCCGGGGGCGGCGCAACCGGCGGGGCCGGGGGCGGAGGCGCGGCCGGTGGTGGCATGGCGCCCGGCTGGCCCGGGGGCGGTGCGTACCCTCCGGCCGGCGGAACGCCGTAGCCCCCGGCGGGCGGGACGCCCTGGGCGTTGCGCTTCTTCCAGCTGGAACGGCGCACCAGGCCGACGATGAGGAAGATCACTCCGAGCAGCGCCATGAAGGCCCCGCCGAAGATGCCGGACACCCCGAGGCCCACTGCGCCGAAGGACGGAACCGTGATCACCAGGTAGCGCCCGGATGAACCACCCGAGGGGCCGTCGCAGACGATGTTGTAGGTCTCTCCGGCGACGGTGTCGAAGCCGTACGCCAGGTCGTAGGTCGTCTCGCCCGAGCTGACCGAGCCCGAGGTGGTACCCGGATCGTTGAACGAGATCGGGTTCCCCTTGGAGTCCTCACCCACGCAGTCCGGGTTGGCGCTGGTCGACAGCACCAGTCCGCCGGTGTCGGAGCTGGCGGTGAAGGTGCTCTGCTCGCCGAAGGCCGAGGACCCCGACTCGCTCGCTGCGTTGCCGAGGTCACTGATGAACCGGCTGCACGCGAAGCCTCCGGCTCCGCACGACGCCAACGACAACGCCAACAGGATGAACCCAGCGATCAACCAGCCCTTCGGGGGCGACGCCTTGTCTGCCACGGTGACCTCCTCAGGTCGTTCGTGGGCACAGTATTGCCGCCCGGGGTCCCGGCGCGACGGACTCAGGCCAGATCGACACCGGCGGCCCGCTCGGCCACCAGATCGAGCGACGCGTCGGGCTGCACCACCGCGAGCCGGACGTGGGCGGCACCGGGCGGCCCGTAGAACTCCCCGGGGCTCGCCACCACACCGAGCGTGGCCGCCAGGGCGTCGACGAGCCCCCAGGCGTCGCCGCCGGGCGCCGGGACCCAGAGGTAGAAGCCACCCTCGGGCAACGGTGCGGTGAGGCCGCAGGACTCGAGGATCGCAGCCAGCCGCTCGAGTCTCGAGCGGTAGGTCGCGCGCTGGGCCAGGACGTGGTCCTGGTCGGCGAGCGCCGCCGCCCCGGCCGCCTGTGCCGGTCCCGGGACCATCAGCCCGGCGTGCTTGCGGACCTCGGACAGGAACCGGACCGTCCCGTGGTCACCTGCGTAGAAGCCGATCCGGACGCCTGCCAGGTTGGACCGCTTCGACAGGGAGTGGAGCGCCAGGACGCCATCGGACCCGGACTCGAGGATGGTCCGTCCGGGAGCCCCACCGTCGGCGGCGGGAGGTCCCTCCCAGGTGAACTCGACGTAGCACTCGTCGGAGCAGACCAGCACGTCACGGGTGCGGCCCCACTCGGCGGCCGCCACCAGGTCGTCGAGTCCCCCGGCCGGGTTGCCCGGCGTGTTCACCCAGAGACACAGCGCCCGGGCCGCGTCGTCTGGCCGGATGCTCGACAGGTCGATGCGCCACTCGTCGTCGACGGCCACGGGGACCGCCCGACACCCGGCCAGCTCGGCACCCATCGCGTAGGACGGGTAGCTGACGGCCGGGTAGAGCACGGTGTCCCGGTCGGGTGCCCGGAGACGGAGCCAGTGCGGCAGTCCAGCCACGAACTCCTTGGTCCCCACGCACGCTGCCACGTCGGTCGGGTCGACGACGACGCCCAGCCGGTGCTCCATCCACCGGGACGCCGCCGACCGGAACGCCGGTGTGCCGATCGAGGGAGGGTACGGACCAGCACCCGAGCGCAGCGCGTCGAGGACCGCCGGGGACGGATCGTCACACGGGGTGCCGACCGACAGGTCCACCGCGCCGCCGGGGAGGGCCGCCGCTGAGCGCCTGGCGTCCTCGAGGCGGTCGTAGGGGTACGGCGGCAGGACGAACGGCGCCCGATCGGCGTGACGGCCGGTCACGCCACTCACCCGGCCAATTCGTCGACGGTGAACTCGCGGAACCGACCGGCGACACGCGGGTCCAGCCGGGCCGAGACCGCGAGCCCGTGCTCCAGCGGCCGTTCGCTCAGGACCTCACCGCTGCGGTGCACCGCGGCGACGACGTCACCCCGGTCGTACGGCACGAGCAGTTCCACCGGCTCGGTCAACGACCGCAGCCGGTCACCGACGCGCAGCAACAGGCCATCGACACCCGCGCCCGTCGAGGCCGAGATGGCCACGGAGCCCGGGTGGCGTTCCGCCTCCCGGGCCGCGCCCGGACCCAGGTCGGACTTGTTGAAGACCAGGAGTTCCTCGCTCAGGTCGGCCCCGATGGAGGTCAGCACCGAGCGGACCGCGTCGATGCAGCCATCCGGGTCGGGGCCGGCGCCGTCCACCACGTGGAGCACCAGGTCGGCCTCGTGCACCACCTCGAGCGTCCCCTGGAACGCCTCCACCAACTGGTGCGGGAGCTTGCGGACGAACCCGACGGTGTCGGTGCACAGCACCGGCTCCCCTCCGGGCAGCTCGAGGCGCCGCGTGGTGGCGTCCAACGTCGCGAACAGCCGGTCCTCGACCAGGACCCCGGCGTCGGTCAGGCGGTTGAGCAGTGTCGACTTCCCGGCGTTCGTGTAGCCGACCACCACCACGTGGCGGAGCGCCGAGCGCTCCCGGGACTTGCGCTGCGTGGCGCGTGTCCGGGAGATGGTCCTCAGGTCGGCGGTCAGCTTGTGGATCTGCCGGGTGATGCGACGCCGGTCGATCTCGAGCTGGGTCTCTCCGGGACCGCGTCGGGCACCGATGCCACCGGCCTGCTGCGAGAGGCTGCGTCCCTTGCCCCGGAGCCGCGGGAGCCGGTACCGGAACATCGCCAGCTGGACCTGGGCGACACCCTCCTGGCTGTGGGCGTTCTGGGCGAAGATGTCCAGGATGACGGCGGTGCGGTCGATGGCGGACCGGCCGAGGAGCTGCTCCAGGTTGTTCTGCTGGGCCGGGGTGAGCTCGTCGTCGAAGACGACCGTGTCGCAGTCGAGCGACTCGGCCATCTCCAGGAGCTCGTCGACCTTGCCCCGGCCCACGTAGGTCGCCGGATCAGGGGCCTGGCGACGCTGCACGCTCCGCCCGACGACGTCCGCACCGGCGGTGTCGACCAGGAGTTCCAGCTCGTCGAGTGACGCCTGCGTCGCCTCGTCGTCGTAGGGCGGGAAGCCGACCCCCACGATCAGGATGCGCTCACGGAACGTGCGCTCGATCAGGCCGGCCCGCTCACCGCCGAACTCGCCGAATCCACCACGGTGCGTCTGGTCGCTCACGGAACCAGCACCTCGGCCACGAACTCCGAGGGACCCACCAGGACGAGGCCGCCGTCATCGTCGACCACGACCTCGGCCGAGCCACCGGGCATGTCAACGCGCACGTGGGCGTCGACCAGGTCCAGGTCGCGCAGGGCGGTGGCCGTCGCCACCGCACCCGAGCCACACGCCCGGGTGACCCCGACTCCCCGCTCCCAGATGGAGATGGATGCGGCGTCCCGACCCAGCACACGGGCCAGGTGGACGTTGACGCCCCCCGGGTAGGCGGCCTCGAGCTGCGGCCCGACCACGCCGACGTCCAGCGGCGAGTCGTCGTCGACGACGAGCACCAGGTGGGGGTTGCCGACATCGACGGTGGCTCGGTGACGGGCCGGGACGGCCTCTGCGGCGCGGATCACCCCGGGTCCGGGACGGGCCCGCCCGAACTCGACGGCCGTGACCAGCTCACCCTGCGGATCGCCTCGGACGGTCCGGACCTCACGGGTGCCGGCTGCGGTCTGGACCCGGACCACACCCTCGGAGCGGCCGCCCCGACGGAGGTGCTCCTGGGCCAGGCAGCGGATGCCGTTGCCAGAGATCTCGGCCTCGGACCCGTCGGCGTTCAACAGGACCATCCGGACGTCGGCGTCGGGCTCGGTGGCTCGCAGTCCGAGTACCAGGCCGTCGGCGCCCACCCCGGTACGTCGCTCACAGAGGCGTCGGGCCAGCTCGCGGGGCGAACCGGCCGGTCCATCACCGGGATCGACGTCCGGGTCGAGGAGCACCAGGAAGTCGTTGCCCAGTCCGTGGAGTTTGGCGAGTCGCAGCACGTGGTCGTCACATCCCGGGAGCGGCGTCCCGATCGTCGGTCCTCGCCCCGAAGGTACTCCCGGACACCGATCCGGACGCGACGGCCCAGTGGGCATCGACCCGGGCGGCGAGGGTCGCCGGATCGACGTCGACAGCCTCGAACCACTCGATCCGCGGGTCACGACGGAACCAACGCTCCTGTCGGACCGCCAGTCGGCGGGTGCGCACGACCGCCGTCTCCACGGCCTGGTCCACATCGACCTCGCCCCGGAGGTGCGCGAGCAGCTCGCGGTAGCCGAGGGCCTCCCGAGCGGTGCGGGAGGGCCCGCCGGGAACCGCTGCGAGCCTGCGGACCTCGTCCAGGAACCCGGCGTCGAGCTGGGCTGCGTACCGGGCGCGGATCCGGGCGGCGAGGACGTCGCGTGGGACGTCCAGGCCCACGACGACGAAGGGCGTCGGCGGGTAGACGTCGAGCCCGGGCCCGGCGGCCGAGAACGGTCGGCCGGAACCGATCGTCACCTCGAGCGCGCGGACGATCCGGCGCCGGTTCCCCGTCGGGATCCTCGACGCGGCGAGCGGATCGAGCGAACGGAGTCGAGCGAGCAGGACCGCGGTGTCGGGCTCCAGCTCGAGTTCGGCCGCGACCTCCGGGTAACGAGGCGGTGGGGCCAGCCCGTCCGTGACCGCGCGGACGTACAGGCCGGTGCCTCCGACGAGCACGGCCTGGGTCCCCCGCGAGCGGAGGTCGTCGAGCACCACCCGGACCCGCTCGGCGAAGGCACTGACCGAGAACTCCTCGGAGGGTTCCACCACGTCGAGCAGGTGGTGCGGCACCTCTGAGCGCACGGCGGTGGAGGGCGTGGCGGTCCCCACGTCCATGCCCCGGTAGACCGCCATCGAGTCGCAGCTGATGATCTCGCAGGGGCGACCGGCCGCCCGCCGCCGACGAGCCACCTCGAGCGCCACCGACGACTTCCCCGACGCGGTCGCTCCCACCACGACCAGGGGCCAGGGAGTGCTCACGGGGCGGCGCGACCCACCGGTTCGCCCGCGGCCTCGGCCAGCACGTCGGCGAGGACGAACCAGTCGAGCACCGGCGCCGACGGTGTCGGGTGGGGGTAGGACGCCATGAACGCCGGGACGACACCCGGACCGAAGCACCCGACGAGCGACCGGAGCGCCGTGGCCAGGTCCCGGCAGGGGTCCGCGACGGCCGCGTGCTGCCATCCGGACAGTCCGAGCGGGCGGCCCACCTCGACCCGGAGGGCCGCCACCCGGCACGAGCCGTGCGTGAGCACACGGCTCCCGGTGGCCTCGACCGCCTCCGCGCCGTCACGCAGGACCTCTGCGAGTCTCGCGACGGGCAGGTGGCGGTACGCAGGATCCGGGACGTGGACGACGGCAGGCCGGGCGCCGAGCGAGTCGGAGAGGGCCGCGGCGACGTCACGGGCGCCGAGCACGGGAACGCCGGGCCCGATGGTGTCGATCGGGATCGCATGGAGCCGACCGAGCAGCTCGGCGAACATCGACACGGTGCGTCCGGGGTCCGACAGGTACTCGGCGTCAGCGGCCGACGATCCCCGACCGGTCGCGTCCAGTCCGGCCCGGACGACGGCAGCGGGCGCGGTCACGTCAGCCGGCGGTCACGGGGATGCGCGTCCGGTGACGGGGGCCATCGAGGACCTCGACCAGATCCCCCAGCACGTGGGTGGTCCCGGCTCCGGTGATCCGCGCCGTGGCGTACGTCCCCGGCCGCAGGCCGGACGCACCCGAGACGTGGACGAGCCGGTTCTGTCGGGTCCGGCCGGTGGCCCTGGACGCGTCCCGGCGGGAGGGCCCCTCGAGGAGGACCTCCTCGAGGCGGCCGATCCTCGCCTCGTTGGCCAGGCGCGACGAACGCTCGACGACCTGTCGGAGCGCCGCCATGCGGTCGACGGCGACCGGGTGCGGAACCGGCGGCGCCCCGGTGCTCGCCGCCTCGGTCCCGGGACGAGGTGAGTAGATGAACGTGAACGCAGAGTCGAACCGGGACGCGGCGGCCACCTGGAGCGTGGCGTCGAAGTCGGCGTCGGTCTCGCCCGGGAAGCCGACGATGATGTCGGTGGTCACCGCCAGGTCCGCCACCCCCCGGCGGGCGGCCGTCAGTCGGTCCAGGTAGCGGTCGGCGGTGTAGCCACGATGCATGGCGGCGAGCACGTCGTCGCTCCCCGACTGCAGCGGCAGGTGGAGGTGCTCGCAGACCGCAGGGGTCGTGGCCATGGCGGCCACGGTGTCGTCGCGGAGGTCCTTCGGGTGCGGGCTCGTGTAGCGGACACGCCGGATCCCCGGAACGCGGCCGACGGCCCGGAGCAGATCGGCGAACACCGGACGGACTCGGCGATCGGAGGACCAGGCGCCACCGAGGAGGTGGGCTGCGTCCTCGACATGGGTGGCCCCGCCGACCGTGGGGTGATCGGTGTCACGACGGAGCCTCAGTGCGAGGTCACGGCCGTAGGAGTTGACGTTCTGGCCGAGCAGGGTCACCTCGGTGACGCCCTCGTCGGCCGCTCGTCGAACCTCGTCGACGATGTCGCCGAAGGCTCGGCTCACCTCGGGACCACGAACCGCCGGCACGATGCAGAAGGCACAGGAGTTGTCGCAGCCGATCTGGATCGTGATCCAGGCCGCATGGCCGCGCTCGCGGACCACGGGCAGGGCCGACGGGAACAGCTCGTGGTCCTCGGCCACGGCGGCCTCGAGCACCTCGACCACGGGGCGACCGATCTGACGGTGCTCGTGCAGCAACTCGACGGCGCGGTGCACGTTGTGCGTGCCGAGCACCACATCGACGTGGGGCGCCCGCTCGGAGATGGCGGACCGGTCCTTCTGGGCGAGACAACCGGCGACCACGATCTCGAGCTCGGGGCGGCGGTCCTTGAGGGACTTGAGGTGACCGAGCGTGCCGTAGAGCTTGTTGTCGGCGTTCTCTCGGATGCAGCAGGTGTTGAGCACGATGACATCGGCCTCGGACGGATCGCCGGCGGGCAGCAGGCCGTCGGCCTCCAGCAGACCGGCGATCCGTTCCGAGTCGTGTTCGTTCATCTGGCACCCGAAGGTGCGCACCAGGTAGCGCTTCGCCACGCCGGTAGCGTACGGCCCGGCCGGTCCCCCGGTCAGGCCCGGGCTCAGTCCAGCGTGATGGGCAGGTCGTCGGGATCGACCACCTGCTCGCCGTCCCCACCGGCCTCGGCCTCGTGGTGGATCCCGACCTCACGGAGCACCCGGTCCTGGACCTCGACCATGATCTCGGGATTCTCGGCGAGGAACGCCTTGGCGTTCTCCCGACCCTGACCGAGCTGCTCGCCCTCGTAGGTGTACCAGGCCCCGGACTTCTTCACGATGCCCAGGTCGACGGCGATGTCCAGCAACGAACCCTCTCGGCTGATCCCCTTGCCGTACATGATGTCGAACTCGGCCTGCTTGAAGGGCGGAGCCACCTTGTTCTTGACCACCTTCACC
>CAIYGQ010000151.1 GCA_903925745.1 uncultured Actinomycetes bacterium
ACCTCGCTGTAGCGCTCCTCGTAGAAGAGCTCCTGCCACTGGCGCACCATGCCCAGGTACGCGTTGTTCAGGATCGCGACCTTGACCGGGATCCGCTCCGTGGCGGCGGTGACGAGCTCCTGGGCGGTCATCTGGAAGCAGCCGTCGCCGTCGACGGCCCACACCATGCGGTCCGGTCGGCCGACCTTGGCGCCGATCGCCGCTGGCACCGAGAAGCCCATGGTCCCCAGTCCACCGGAGTTGACCCAGGTGTACGGGTGGTTGAACCGCCAGTACTGCGAGGTCCACATCTGGTGCTGGCCGACTCCCGAGGCCACGATGCAGTCCTCGGGTGCCCGGTCGCGAAGCTGTTCGAGCACGTACTGGGGCTTCAGCAGGTCGCCGTCGGACGAGGCCTCGTAGACGAGTGGGAAGCGCTCCTGCCATCCGGAGATGGTCGAGCGCCACTCCGAGCGGTCCGGCTGTGCAGCGGCGACGTCGCCTCCGGCCAGCTCCCGCACGGCGGTCACGAGCTCCTCGATGACCAGCCGGCAGTCCCCCACGATCGGGACGTCGGGTCGGCGGACCTTGCCGAGTTCGGCCGGGTCGATGTCGACGTGGATCACCTTGGCGCCGGGGGCGAACGCATCGACCTTCCCGGTGACCCGGTCGTCGAAACGACTCCCGAGCGCCACCAGCAGGTCGGCCTCCTGCATGGCGGTGACCGCGGTGTAGTTGCCGTGCATCCCCGGCATACCGAGGCACAGCGGGTGGTCGTCCGGGAACGCGCCACGGGCCATGAGCGTGGTCACGACCGGGATGTCGGTCAGTTCCGCCAGCTCCCGCAACGCCTCGGCGGCACGGGCCTTGAGGATCCCGCCGCCCGCGTAGAGCACGGGACGCCGGGCGGACAGGATCAGCTCCGCCGCCTCGCGGATCTTGCGGGGGTGGCCCTTGGTCGTCGGCTTGTAGCCGGGCAGGCTGGACGCGACCTCGTCGTCGGTCGGCCAGTACCAGTCGAGCGCGGACCGGGGGTTGGCCGGATCGACCACGTCCTTGGGGATGTCGACGAGGACCGGGCCGGGCCGGCCGGTCGTGGCGAGGTGGAACGCCTGGCGGATCACCAGCGGGATGTCCTCGGCTCGGGTCACCAGTTCGTTGTGCTTGGTGACCGACCGGGTGATCCCGACGGTGTCGCACTCCTGGAACGCGTCGGTCCCGATGGCCGGCGACGGCACCTGACCGGTGATGACCACCATCGGCACCGAGTCCATGTAGGCGTCGCAGAGCGGCGTGACGATGTTGGTCGCCGCCGGCCCCGAGGTCACCATGGCGACCCCGGGACGGCCGGTCGCGTGAGCGAAGCCCTCGGCCATGTGACCGGCGCCCTGCTCGTGGCGCACCAGGATGTGACGGATCGGGCTGTCGATGATCGGGTCGTACACCGGCAGGATCGCCCCGCCGGGCAGCCCGAAGATGACCTCGACACCCTCGAGTTCGAGCGCCTTGATCAGTGCGGCGCCTCCGTTGGTCTGCATGTCCCTCGTCTCGCTGCTCGGTTCGGCTCTGGGTTCAACTCGGCGCGTGGCGTCCCGCTCCCGGCGAAAACCGGAAACGACCCCCCGTGGGGAGGTCGTTGGGCGCACGCAGGATCAGGGTTCCGACGTCGCCCGTCAGGGTACGACGTGCTGCACGTTGGGGAGGACCTCGACGTCGTGCATGCCGACAGTCTGCCAGCGGGTCGCGGCGGGTGCCAACCGCCCACCGGCCGACCGGCCGGTCGGCTCAGTCCGGCCCGGGCCGGATCAGCGGCCAGACGAGCGACACCGAGTCGGGGACGAAGCGGTCGCGCCCCAGCCGGGCGGCCACGTCGACCGGATCGACCACGAACGCCTCGGCCACCTCGCCGTCGGGGAAGGTGACCGGACCGTCCCAGGTGGCGGTCCAGATGCGCGCCACCTCGTCGACGTGGTCGTCGCGGTACTCACCCCGACCCAGTTCGACGAGCTCGACCCCCGTCACGCCGACCTCCTCGGCCAGCTCCCGACGAGCCGCCGGCTCCCAGTCCTCGCCGGCACCCACGACGCCGCCCACCGCCAGGTCCCAGGCACCGGGCCACAGGTCCTTGTCGTCGGAGCGCCGGTGGACGAGCACCCCGCCGGCCGAGGTCCTGACCACGACGAAGGTGCACCGGTGCCGCAGCCGGTCGCGACGCATCTCCGCCCGGGTCACGACGCGGACCACCCGGTCGGCGTCGTCCACCACGTCCACGAGTTCCGAGCCGGCGTCGGCCACCACGCCGACATCCTCGCACCGGGCCCGGAGCGCGAGGATGTCGGCGTGGCCGTCGGCGTGTACCCGGGATCGTTCCACCCGCTGACGATCGCGCACGTGGCGGTCGCCGAGGCCGCACGCGACCAGCTCGAACTGGAACGCATCGACCTGGCCGTCGCCGCCGACCCCCTGGGCAAGCCCCACCTCTCGGGATCGGCGACCGAGCGGGTCGAACGGGTGCGCAGGTCGCTCGGGGACCGGCCGGGCCTGCGGGCCGTCGCCGCGACCTCGCAGCTGGTGGTCGAGTTGAGCGGTGGCTACGACGTCGTCGTGCTCGGCGCCGACAAGTGGGACCAGGTGCTGGACCCGGGCTGGTACGACGACGTCGGACACCGGGACCGGGCGGTGGCCGCCCTGCCGGTCGTGGCGGTCGCCCCCCGCCACGGCTGCGAGGTGCGGTCGTGGCCCGGTGTCGACCTCCGGGTGCTCGACCTGCCCGCGCACCTGGGTCGAGTGTCGGCGACCGCAGTGCGCGACGGCCGGACCGACTGGGCGGTGTGAACCGGGGTCACCCGGGATCGGGTCAGCGGGCCGGGGTGATCTTGTTGAGCAGTTCGGCCTCACGGCCCTGCAGCAGGGCCCGGGCGGCGGCGAGCGCGCCTGCGAGCAGCAGGGCCCCCAGGACCGGGGCCGACAGCGAGACGAGCGCCGTGGTCGTCGGACCCCGGGTCGCCGCCCAGAGCACCCCGGCGGCCAGCGGCGCCGAGACCAGGGTCAGGACGACCATCCCACCGAGCAGCACCGTGCCGGCCAGGCAGCCCTGACCGGCGTCCCCCGAGGCCAGCGGGTTGGCGCTGTCGGGCAGGGCGAACGGGGCGAGCGCGGCGCTCAGCACCGAGGCGCCGGTGGCGAGCAGGATCGATCCGACCACGAGCAGCAGGCCGGCGGGCACCCACGCCCACCCACCGGAGATCGCAGCGAGCAGGACGACGAGCAGCAGGGCGGCCGGCGTCATGATCGTCAGCGACGCCAGGGCCTTCGAGCGGCTGAGCCTGGTGCCGTCGGCCCCGGCGCCGACCTCCCACCACAGGCCGGGACCGTCGTAGCCGTAGGCGTTGTTGCCCTCGAAGAGCACCGCGAAGTGCAACAGGCCGGCGGTCAGGACGAGCCGCCCGTCCGCGCCCAGGTCCGGATCGCCGAGCAGGCCGCCGCCGAGCAGCGGCAACGCGGCGAGCGCGCCGACGCCCAGGAGCAGCGCGACGACCGTGTTCACCGCCTCACGCGGGCTCCGGGCCTTGGTGCGCAGCGTGCGGGCGGTGAGCGAACCGACCGGACCCGCGGGCAGCCAACCGAGGAGGCCGGAACGCACCCCGGATCGACCGGTCCGGGGGGCTCGTGCGCCGTCACCGCCCCGGGGGGTCGTGGTGGCGAGCCGTCCCGTCGTCACCGAGTGGACCCACCACAGGAACGGGAGCCAGACGAGGGCGAGCGCCAGGTGCAACAGGGCGGCGCCCGGCCGGTCGGCGACCGAGGCGAAGGCCCGTCCGAGCTGGCCCGGTGGCGTCCAGGCCCACCGGTCGGCCTCGGCCATCCACCGGGTGCCCGTCCACCCGCGGGTGACCTGGGAGCCGACCTGCAGCACCAGCCAGAGTCCGACCGCGGCGAGCGCGGCGAGCAGCTGCGCGAGCTGGCGCCACCGCCCGGCGGCCAGCACCCCGAGCAGGTTGGCCGAGCTACGGCTCACCAGGAGCAGCGTCGCCCACCACCCCAGCACCACGAGCACCATCACCGCCCACGACCCTGCTCCCCCACCGCCGTAACCGAGCACCAGACCGAGGCCCGACAGCGCGCCGACCAGGGCGGGCGGGCCGACGAGCGCCGCGGCGAGCACGCCCGTGGCGAGCGCCGAGGAGCTGACTGGGGTCGCCGCCAGCATCCGGACGTCGACGGTCGACTCGACCCCGGCGGCAGCGGCCAGGAACGCGGTCGCCAGGATGACGACGGGGAGGATGACGACCACGGCGGCGTCCCCGTTGGAGAAGCCCCGGCCGACCCCCACGGCCAGGGCGAATGCGAGCAGGCCACCACCGAGCGAGAACGCGAGCGACAGTCCGGTCTGGATGCGCAGCTGGGTGCTGCCCCGGAGCCCGTTGCGCAGCAGCGACCACTTGAGGCGGACGAGTGCCCGGACGACGCCCAGTGTGGTGGGGCCGACGGCGGCCGGGTCAGACGCCGGTCGCACCGGTGCCGTCCAGCCAGTCGAGCTGCTCGGTGTCCGACGGTGCCGCTCCGACCATGGCGATGAAGGCCTGCTCCAGGCTGGTCGACCCCCGGACCGCATCGATCGCCCCGGTCGCCAGCACCCGGCCGGCGGTGACGACGACCACGTGGTCACAGGACCGCTCGACGAGCTCCATGACGTGGCTCGAGAACACCACCGTCCCGCCGCCGGCGCAGTAGCGGGCGAGCAGCTCCCGGACCGTGACCGCGGACACCGGGTCCACCCCCTCGAAGGGTTCGTCCAGGAGCAGCACCGCAGGTCGGTGCAACAACGCGGCGGCCAACGCGGTCTTCTTGCGCATGCCGTGGCTGTAGCCACCGACCAGCGTGCCGGCCGCCTCGGTCAGACCGAGCACGCCGAGGAGCTCCTCGGACCGCTCCCGCACCACGGCACGCGGCATGGCCCGGAGCTCACCCAGGTGGTCGAGCAGCTCCCAGGCGGTCAGCCGGTCGAACAGGTGCATGGGATCGGGCACGACGCCGAGCAGGGCCTTGACCGTCGTCGGTTCCTCCCAGGTGTCGTGCCCGGCGATCCAGACCCGACCGGAGTCCGGCCGCTGCAGACCGGCCGCCATCCGCAGCGTCGTCGTCTTGCCGGACCCGTTGGGTCCGACGAGCCCGCAGAAGCTCCCGACCGGCACGTCCAGGTCCATCGAGTCCACGGCGACCCTCGGGCCGAACCGCTTCGACAGCCCCCGGGCGCACAGCGCCGGCGCCCCGGCGACCGGGCCGACGGTCACGGGCGTGTGATGGCCCCGAGGTCGGCCCCCTGGGCCAGCGCGGCGTACTTGGCCAGCACGCCACTGGTGTAGCGGGGCTCGGGGAGCACCCACTCCCGACGACGCTCGGCGAGCGTGGCCTCGTCCACCAGCAGGTCGATCGTGTGGTTGTTCACGTCGACGCGGATGGTGTCGCCCTCGGCCACGAGCGCGATCGGTCCGCCGTCCACCGCCTCGGGGGCGACGTGGCCGATGCAGAACCCCCGGGTCCCACCCGAGAACCGTCCGTCGGTCACCAACGCCGTGTCTCCGCCGCGACCGGCACCCTTGATGGCCGAGGTGATCGCCAGCATCTCGCGCATGCCCGGACCACCCTTCGGGCCCTCGTAACGGATCACCACGACGTCGCCCGGCTCGATGCGGCCGGCGAGCACCGCCTCCATGGCGGCGTCCTCACCGTCGAACACCCGGGCCCGCCCCTCGAAGTGGTCGAAGTCGATCCCTGCGACCTTCACGACGGCACCGTTCGGGGCGAGCGAGCCCCGCAGCACGGCGATGCCCCCGATGTCGTGGATCGGACTCGACAGCGGGTGGATGACGTCGCCGTCCGGCCCGGGTGGGTCGATCATCGCCAGGTTCTCCGCAACGGTCCGGCCGGTCACGGTCACCTCGTCGCCGTGGATCAGGCCGTCCTCGAGCAGCATGGCCATGACGACCGGCACCCCGCCCACCCGGTCGACGTCCAGCATGTGGTACTTCCCGTTGGGCTTGGTGTCCGCGATGTGTGGCACGCGGGCCGCGACCCGGTTGAAGTCCTCGAGCTCCAGGTCCACGTGCGCCTCGTGGGCGATCGCGAGCAGGTGCAGCACCGCGTTGGTCGAGCCGCCGAGCGCCATCACCACGGCGATCGCGTTCTCGAGCGCCCCCTTGGTCACGATGTCCCGCGGCCGGATCCCCTGTCGCAGCAGGTTCACCACGGCGGTCCCCGAGGCGTAGGCGTAGTCGTCGCGTCGGCGGTCCACCGCCGGAGCCGACGCCGAACCGGGCAGCGACAACCCCAGCGCCTCACCGACCGACGCCAGCGTGTTGGCGGTGAACATCCCGGCGCACGAACCGATCGTCGGGCACGCGTTCGACTCGATGGCCAGGAGCTCCTCGTCGTCGATCGCCCCCGTCGCGTGCGCACCGACGGCCTCGAACACGCTCACGATGTCGAGGGTCTCGCCGTTCAGGTGTCCGGGGAGCTTCGAGCCGCCGTAGAGGAACACGGACGGCAGGTTGAGCCGAACCGCGGCCATCATCATCCCTGGCAGCGACTTGTCGCAGCCGGCGAAGGTGACCATGCCGTCGAAGCGCTCGGCGTGCATGACGGTCTCGACGGAGTCGGCGATCACCTCTCGGGAGACGAGCGAGGCCCGCATGCCCTCGTGACCCATCGAGATGCCGTCCGAGATGGCGATCGTGCAGAACTCGATGGGGAACCCGCCGGCGGCGCGCACGCCGTCCTTCGAACGCTTGGCCAACCGGTCCAGCGGCATGTTGCAGGGCGTGACCTCGTTCCAGGAGGACACCACGCCGATCTGGGGTCGGTCCCAGTCGTCGTCGGTCATGCCGACCGCCCGGAGCATGGCCCGGGCCGGTGCCCGGTTCGGGAAGTCGGTGACGTCGTGGGAGCGGACCTTCAGGTCGCGATCGGTGGGCTCGGACATGGGCGACACCCTAGGACACGGTGTCCGACCGCTCAGGGCGGCGCGACGCGGGTGCAGGCCAGCTTCTCGACCCGGACGCCGACGCCGGAGTCGCGCACCTCCGCGACCACGCACCGCTCGGCGAACGCCGACCACCAGCCGTCGGGCTGGAACCGCAGGAACGCGAGCTGCGACCCGGCGACCACGCTCTCCGGCTCGGCGGCGCCGGCCAGGCGGCTCGGTGCGGAACCCGCGGCAGTGGCACCGGCGTTGAGCGACAGGAACTCCTCGGGTCGGGACCCGTCGAGGAGCACGGCCACCTGCTCGGCGCGGGCCGACGCGGCGGCGTCGGCGCTGCGGTCGGCCAGCACCTTGCCGACGACCACGGCACACACCAGGACCGCGAGCACGACCACGCTCACGGTGACCCCCGGTCGATCCGAGGCGAACTCGGCGACCGGTTTCCTCCGGGAGGCCCGGGGGTCGGACCCCGGACCCCCCGGATCCGACTCACTTGCCGTCGAGGATCTCCTTGGCCTTGTCGGCCACCTTGTCGACGACGTCGTCGACCTGGTCCGGCGTCTTGTCCTTGATCGCGTCGGCGGCATCGTCGATGACGTCCTTCACCTTGTCGGCGTTGTCACCCAGCAGGCCCTTCGCCTGGTCGGACAGTCCCATGGTCATCCCTCCTTCACTGACCCCGGGGATCTCCCGGGAGCATCGCCCGGGCGCCCCCGGAGCACGGTGAGTGTGGCACATCTCCAGCGGCCCCGGTGCTGTGCCATCCTCTCGGTCGTGACCGAACGAAGCGGACTGAGGATCGGCGAACGGCTCGACGAGTCGGGGGCACGCAACGGCGAGGCCATCGTGGTGGACCCCGACGACCTGTGCACCCACGGGGTGATCGTCGGCATGACCGGATCGGGCAAGACCGGCCTGGCGGTCTCGCTCATCGAGGAGACCCTGGCCGCCGGGGTGCCGGTCCTGGCGATCGACCCGAAGGGCGACCTGACCAACCTGTTGTTGACCTTCCCGGCCCTGGAGCCGGCCGACTTCGCGCCGTGGGTCCCCGAGGGCTCCGACCCGGCCGAGGTCGCCGCCCAGTGGCGCGACGGACTCGCCGAGTGGGGCCTCGGCCCTGACCAGATCGCCGCGCTGCGCGCCGCCGTGCCGATGGGCGTCTACACGCCGGGCTCGACCGCGGCGACGCCGCTCAACATCGTCGGGACGCTCACGGCCCCGGACGGTGGCACCGGGGACGCCGAGGCGCTCGCCGCCGAGATCCAGGCCGTCACGTCCGGGCTGTTGGGCCTGGTCGGCATCTCGGGCGACCCGCTCGCCAGCCCGGAGCACCTGCTCGTCACCAATCTGGTGCACTCGGCGTGGACGGCGGGCGAGCGGCTCGACCTGCCGACCCTGGTGGCCCGGGTGCAACAGCCACCCATGCGCACCCTCGGGGTCATGGAGCTCGACACGGTCATCCCACCCAAGCAGCGCACCGCCCTGGCGGTGTCGCTCAACGGGCTGCTCGCCACCCCGGGCTTCCAGACCTGGAGCACCGGTGCCCCGCTCGACGTGGCCCAGTTGCTCCGCGCCCCCGACGGCCGTCCGCGCCTGTCGGTGGTGTGCCTGTCGCACCTGTCCGACGCCGAACGGCAGCTCGCCGTGAGTCGGATCCTGGGGGCGCTGATCCGATGGTTCCGCGCCCAGCCCGGCACCGACCGGCTGCGGGCGCTCGTGTACCTGGACGAGGTCGCCGGCTACGTGCCGCCGACCGCCGAGCCCGCGACGAAGCAGCCGATCCTGACGATCCTGAAGCAGGCCCGGGCGTTCGGGGTCGGCATGGTGCTCGCGACCCAGAACCCGGTCGACCTGGACTACAAGTCCATGTCGAACGCCGGGACGTGGCTGGTCGGCCGGCTGCAGACCGAGCGCGACAAGGCCCGGCTGCTCGAGGGGATGTCCTCGGCGGCCGGCACCGTCGACGTGGCCGAGCTCGACCGGTCGATCACCGAACTCGCCAAGCGCCAGTTCTTCCTGCACCAGGCGAAGGGCGGGGGCCCGAAGCGCTTCACCAGCCGGTGGGCGATGTCCTACCTGCGGGGACCGGTCACCGGGCCCCAGCTCGCCCAGCTCCCCGGCCGGGAGGAGGTCGGGGCCCCGGCGGCGGCCACACCGACCGCGCCCCCGACGGCGGAGGCGACACCGGATCCGGCGGTTGAGGCGGCCCCGGCACCGGATGCGGCCGCCACCGACCCGGCACCCGGGGTCGACGCAGCCCCCGGGGTCGACGCGGCACCCGGGGTCGACGCGGCACCCGGGGTCGATGCAGCCCCCGGGGTCGACGGCGAGACGACCGTCACCCCGCCGACGGCCGCCGAGGGTGTCCCCGTCCGCTGGATCGACCCGGCCGCCCCCTGGCTCGCCGAGGTCGGCGGCTCGGCCACCTCGGTGGTGCACCAGGCCGGGATCGCGGTCCGGGTCCAACTCCGTTTCGACGACGCCAAGAGCGACACCCACCACGACATCGAGTGGGAGGCGGTGCTCACCCCGCTCAGCGACCTGACCGACGCATCGGCCGCGACCGCCGTCGACCACGACGACCGTGACCTGCGGGCCGAGGCGCCGCCGGGCGCCCGCTACCTGCCGTGCACCGCCAGGATCGACACCAAGTCCTTCTACACCCAGCTCTCCGGCCAGCTGAAGGACACCCTGGTCCGCGACCAGGTGCTCGAGGTGCACGTGAACCGGAAGCTGAAGCTGTGGGGTCGCCCGGGAGAGACCGCCGAGGAGTTCGCCGCCCGCTGCGACGTCGCGGCCCAGGGCGGCGCCGACGCCGATGCCGAGCGGATCCGGACCCGTCTGGCCCAGAAGATCGACCGGCTCCGCGCCGCGGTCGACACCGCTGAACAACGCGCCGAGGGCGCTCGCCAGGCGGCGGACGACGCGAAGGGCACCGAACTGACCGGGCTGGGCGGAACGCTCATCGGCGGGCTGCTCGGCGGCGGCAACCGGACGCGTGGTCTCGCGTCGGCGGCGCGCAAGGCGATGTCGGGCAAGGAGCGCATCAACAAGGCCCGGCAGCGGGCCGACCAGGCGGCGGCCGCCGTCGAGTCGAAGGCCGACGACCTGCAGGCGGCCGAGGCCGAACTGGCCGAGGCGCTCGTCGCGATCGACGACGAGTGGCGGGCCGTCGCCGACGAGGTCGAGACGGCGGAGATCCGACTCAAGAAGACCAACGTGTCGGTGCAGATGTTCTCGCTCGTGTGGATCCCGGTCTGAACGAGGCGCAGCCGACTGGTCGGTCGCTCGACCGGTCGATCTGGGCGCTGGCCGGGCCGGCCCTCGTCACGCTGGCGGCCGAACCCCTCTACCTGCTCGTCGACACCGCGGTCGTCGGCCGACTGGGAACCGATGCACTGGCCGGCCTGGCCGTCGCCTCAAGCCTGTTGTTGTTCGTCGTCGGCGCGTGCATCTTCCTGACCTTCGGCACGGCCTCCACCGTCGCACGCGCACTCGGCGGCGGCGACCGGACCTCGGCGGCGGGGTACTCGGTGCAGGCCCTGTGGCTCGGGCTCTGCTGCGCACTCGTCGCCACGCCGGTGCTCGCCCTGTTCGCCGAGCCGCTGGTCGGTCTGTTCGGCGTCGGTCCGGGCGCGTCGGCCGACGCGCTCACCTACCTGCGGAT
This sequence comes from uncultured Actinomycetes bacterium, assembly GCA_903925745.1. GTDB lineage: Bacteria > Actinomycetota > Acidimicrobiia > Acidimicrobiales > Microtrichaceae > SXMI01. The sequence goes on from CAIYGQ010000151.1 coordinate 10,629, forward strand.
CAGCCTGGCGGGGCTGCCGGCACTGCTCCTGACCATGGCGGCGACCGGCGCGCTCCGCGGCCACCTGGACGCCCGGACCCCCATGGCGGTCACGATCACGGCGAACGCCGTGAACGTCGCACTCGAGCTGCTGTTCGTGCTGGGACTCGGGTGGGGCATCGAGGGGTCGGCCGCCGGGACGGTGGTCGCCCAGTGGGGCGCGGCCGTGGTGCTCGTCGGTGCCGTACTCCGGCTCCGGGGACGCGAGCACGTGGGGCTCCGACCCCACCGGGCCCAGCTGCTCCGGCTGGCGCTGGTGGGCCGGGACCTGTTCGTGCGGACGATCGCGCTCCGGGCCGCGCTGACGGGCACCACCTTCCTGGCGGCCCGGCGCGGTGCCGCAGCGCTCGCCGCCTACCAGGTCGCCTTCCAGTGGTGGACCTTCCTGGCCTACCTGCTCGACGCGCTGGAGGCGGCCGCCCAGAGCCTGGTGGGCCGGGCGCTGGGCGGCGGTGACCGCCGCCTGGCCCGGTCGACGGCACGCCGGATCCTGGCCTGGAGCGTCGGCGGGGGCGCGGTCCTCGGCCTGCTCACGATCGCCTTCGCCGAACCGATCTCGCGACTCTTCACCGACGACACCGCCGTGCTGGGACTGGTCGTCACGTCGTTGTGGTGGGTGGGTGCCACCCAGCCGATCAACGGCGCCGCGTTCGCGCTCGACGGGATCCTGGTCGGCGCCGGCGACCAGCGCTTCCTGGCCGCCGCCATGGTGGGGTCGCTCGCCGTCCTGGCGCTCGGAGGCGTCGTGTTCCTGGCCGCCGGCACCGGGCTGTGGGGGTTGTGGCTCACCGTCGCGGTCTTCATGTCGAGTCGCGTCGTGCTGCTCGGACTCCGGTACCGCTCGACGGCCTGGGAACGGCTCGGCGCCGGCGCCTGACGCCCCGCCCCCGCCGCTGGGTCAGCTCCGGGCGCAGGTGGACTGCACCCAGACGCCCAGGTTCGACTGGGCCCGCTGCACCGCCGGGTTGGCGATCAGCGCGCCGGCGCGCTCGGCCGCATCGGGAGCCCTCGGGTTGAGCCCGGCCACCCCCTGCCAGACTCCGCGCATCGTCTCCAGGTCGGACTTCACCGCAGCCGACGGGGCGATGTCGACCATGTGTCCGAAGAGTCGACCGAGCGAGGAGAACAGGGTCGTGAAGCCCTGCGGGTCCTGGAGCAGGCTCGTGAGGTCCAGGTCCGCACCCGTCACGTCCGACAGGGCCGAACCGGTGAGCAGCGTGCAGAGGTCGTCCTCGGTGACGAGCGCGTCGATGCGGGCGACGAGTTCATCGACGGTCACCTCGCCGGTCGCCGCCCCGCCGGGAACCGTGGGCGTGGTGGGTGACGGCGGGGGAGTGGCGGGGGCGGTCGGCAGCGGCCCGGGGCGGTCGTCGCGGTCCACTCCGGCCACCTCGGTGGTCCCGCTCGTCGACGAGCACCCGGCGAGCAGGACCGCCACGAGCAACGCGCCGACCACCACCGGACGGCGCACCGGGGAGCCACTGCGGGCCATCGGGGTGTCACCGGCGCTCCGCACGGTTCCATCGTAGGCAGGCACCCCGACCCCCCGGCCCTCAGGGATCGCCGGCGGCCGACGCCAGGGCGGCCACCAGCGTCACGAGCGCGGTGAGCACCAACAACACGAGCACCAGGTCCCGGAACCGGTCCTCGGGGAACCGGCGGTGCAGCCATCCCCCCACCAGGGCCCCGGCCGGCCAGGCGGGGAGCGCGATCGCCGCGGCCAGCACGAGCGCGACGTCGAGGCGGCCGGCGACGACGAACAGCGCGAGCGCGACGACGCCGGTGAGGGTGAAGTGGGCGACGGCGCTCGCACGGAACGGCCCCTTGGCCAGCCGACGCCCGTGCAGGTCCGCCACGATCGGTGGGCCGCTGACGCCGACCGACGTGTTCAACACACCGCTGACGAACCCGGCACCCAGGTCGGTGGCCGGGTGCGGGTCCACGAACTCCCAACCCCGCGCCAGGGCGACGACCGACACCAGCACGACCACCGAGATCGCGATCCGCAGCGGGGTGGCGGGCACGGTGATGAGCACCAGGACGCCGAGCGGCATCCCGAGCAGCGAGCCGGAGACGAGCCGGCGGACGATCGGCCCGTCCACGTCGCGTCGATGGCGCACCGCAACGGCGCCGTTCGAGCAGAGTCCGAACACCGCCGACAGGACGACCGCGTCGCGGGGGCCGACCGCGACGGCCATCGGCGGGACCGTGGCCAGGGCGAAGCCGAATCCGACCAGGGAGTTGAGGAACGACCCGATGAACAGCGAGGCCGCGACGATCGCCAGGGCCGACCATCCGAGGGCGACCTGGTCGGGGCCCAGCGCTCAGCCCCTCCGGGCATCGAGCAGGGCGGTGACGACCCGGCCGTCGGCCTTGCCCTGCGTGGCCTTCATGACCCGCCCGACGAAGAAACCGGCGATCCTCGGATCGCCCTCGACGTAGCGCTGCCACTCCTCGGGGTGCTCGGCGATGAGCCCGTCGACCAGGCCCTCGAGCTCCGAGGTGTCCATGGCCTCGAACCCGTGCGCCGCCGCGAGCTCGGCGGGGTCGCCGCCACCGGCGGCGACCAGCTCGGCGAGCACCGTCTTGGCCTGGGTGGCCGTGAGCGTCCCGTCGACCTCCATGGCGACCAGCGCGGCGAACGCGGCCGGATCCAGCCCGACGGCCCGCTCGTCGGCCAGGTTGTGCACCGCGTGGTTGACGACCCGCTCCGGGTCCGCCCCGGCGTCCAGCGCGGCCAGGCACAGGTCGTCCAGGTTGCGTTCACAGACGATCGCGGCGTGCGGCCGTGACGCGCCGCTCCGCTCGACCAGCCGGGCCCGTCGCGCCGCGGGGAGCAGCGGCAGCGAGGCCCGGACCTCCTCCACCCAGACGGGGTCGCAGTCGACCTCGACCAGGTCGGGATCCGGGAAGTACCGGTAGTCGTCGGCCTCCTCCTTGGAACGCAGCGTGTGGGTGCGGCCGTCGTCCTCGTCCCAGTGCCGGGTCTCCTGGACGACCCGCTCGCCCGCCTCGACCAGTGCGACCTGCCGCGCCGCCTCGGCGTCGATCGCCCGGCCCAGGCTGCGGAGCGAGTTGATGTTCTTGATCTCACAGCGCGTCCCGAGCTCGGCGCTGCCCCGCGGCCGCACCGACACGTTGCAGTCGACGCGGAGCGACCCCTCCTCCATCTTCCCGTCCGAGGCACCCACGGCCACGAGCACGGCCCGCAGCTCCGCGACGTAGGCGCGGGCCTCGTCCGCCGAGCGCAGGTCGGGTCGCCCGACGATCTCGAGCAACGGGACGCCCGCCCGGTTGAGGTCCACCAACGAGTGGCGGGCCTCGTGGATCCGACCACCGCCACCGATGTGGGTGGACTTCCCCGTGTCCTCCTCCAGGTGGGCGCGTTCGATGCCGACCACCTGGCCCGAGGGCAGCTCGAGCGAGCCGTCCACGTTGATCGGCAGGTCGTACTGCGAGATCTGGTAGTTCTTCGGCTGGTCCGGGTAGAAGTAGTTCTTGCGGGCGAACACCGAGCGCTGGACGGTGCAGCCGAGCGCGAGGCCGACCCGCACGGCCAGCTCCACGGCCCGGGCGTTGAGCACGGGCAGCGAACCGGGCAGGCCGAGCGTCAGCGGATCGATGTGGGTGTTCGGCTCACCCCCGAACTCGGCGGTCGCCGACGAGAACAGCTTCGTCCTGGTCGACAGCTCGGCGTGGACCTCGAGGCCGATCACGACCTCCCACCGCTCCGGGTCGACGCCGCTCACGACGGGGCCCCGGCTGACGGGGCAACGGACTCGAGCACGGCGGCGACCCGGAACGCCGCCACCTCGCCGAGCGCCGGCGCCATGACCTGCACCCCCACGGGGAGCCCGTCGTCGCCGACGCCGAAGGGCACCGACAGCGCCGGGTGGCCCGCCAGGTTCGACGGGATGGTGCACACGTCGTTCAGGTACATCTGCACGGGGTCCGCCGTCTTGTCGCCGAAGGCGAACGCCGTCGTCGGCGACGCCGGGGAGATGAGCGCGTCCAGCCGTTCGTAGGCGGCGTCGAACTCCTCACGGATGAGCGTCCGCACCCTGAGCGCCTTGCCGTAGAACGCGTCGTAGTACCCGGCCGAGAGGGCGTAGGTGCCGAGCACGATCCGTCGCTTCACCTCGTCACCGAAGCCGGCGGTCCGGGTCGCCACCATCATCTCCCCCGCCGTCGGCGCATCGACGCGGCGGCCGTAGCGGACCCCGTCGTAGCGGGCCAGGTTCGACGAGGCCTCGGCCGGAGCCACCAGGTAGTACGCCGACAGGCCGTAGGTCACCGCGGGGATCGACACCTCCTCGACCTCGGCCCCGGCGGCGGTGAGCGCCTCGGCGGCGGCACGGACCCGGGCGGCCACATCGACCGCGATGCCCTCGCCCAACATCTCGGTGACGAGCCCGATGCGCATCCCCTCGACACCATCGTCCAGGTGGGCGAGGACCCGCGGGAAGTCCTGGGGCAGCGAGGTGGAGTCGCCCGGGTCGTGGCCTCCGACCACCTCGCAGACCAGCGCGGCGTCGGCGACCGTGGCGGCGAAGGGGCCCACCTGGTCGAGCGACGACGCGAACGCCACGAGCCCGAGCCGGGAGACGAGCCCGTAGGTCGGCTTGACACCGACCACCCCGCACAGCGCGGCCGGCTGCCGGATCGAACCACCGGTGTCGGATCCGAGCGCCACCGGGGCGAACCCGGCGGCGACCGCAGCGGCCGAGCCGCCCGACGAACCGCCGGGGACGCGGTCCAGGTCGTGGGGGTTGCGGGTCGGCCCGGTGGCCGAGTGCTCGGTCGAGGAGCCCATCGCGAACTCGTCCAGGTTCGTCTTGCCGACGACGACGGCCCCGGCGGCGGCGAGCCGCTGGACGACGGTCGCGTCGTAGGGCGGCTCCCACCCCTCCAGGATCCGCGAGGAGCAGGTCGTCGCCACACCCCGGGTGCAGAGGTTGTCCTTCAGCGCGACCGGGACCCCCGCCAGCGGTCCCGGATCCCCACCGGCGGCGACGCGGGCGTCGACGGCGGCGGCCGACTCCCGGGCCCGGTCCTCGAGCACCAGGTTGAAGGCGTGGACGTCGACCTCGTGGTCGCTGATCCGGGCCAGGTGCTCCTCCAGCACGTCGAGCGCGGTGCGTTCGCCGGAGCGCACGGCGGCGGCCAGGACGGTCGCCGGGGCGACCGGGGTGGACGGCAGGGCCGAACGACTGCTCACGGAGCACCACCCAGGACGGGGGGAACCCGGAACTGTCCGTCCTCGGCCGCCGGAGCCTGCCCCAGCACCTCGTCACGGTCGAGTGCCGGGCCCGGTTCGTCGGGACGCAGGACGTTCACGACGCGCACCGGCCGGGCCATCGGCTCGACGCCGTCCAGGTCGAGCGCCTCGATGTCGGCGGCGTGGTCGAGCACGTCGGCCAGCTGGTGGGCGAAGCGCTCCACCTGGTCCTCGGTGAGCGCCAGCATGGCCAGCCGAGCGACGGCGTCGACCTCCTCGGCCGAGATCCGCTCCGGTCGGTCGCTCACGAGGTGACCCGGGCCACGAACTCGACGGTGCGCTCCTCGATCATCGCCGCGTCGTGGTCCATGGTCGCCACGTGGTAGCTGCGGTCGCAGCTGACCCGCTCGACGGGGCCCGACACGGCGGCGGCCAGCACGTCGCTGTCACCCGGCGGCACGACGTGGTCCTCGGGACTGGTGAACAACAGCAGCGGCGCGGTGATGCGACCCAGGTCGGCGACGACCCCGGCCGATGCCTCGAACAGGGTCAGCAGCGGCGGCAGCGGTGTCTGGGCATACGCCGTCTCGACCACGCCCGGCGCGGCGATGTCGGAGCCGATGCCGTCCATGAGCGTCTCACCGGCCTCCACCATCACCCCGACGAGGGTGCGCATGTCCTCGCTCGGCGCCACGGCGGGGTTGATGCAGACCAGGCCGGCGATCCCCGGGTGGCGGGTGCCGAGCCAGCAGGTGAGCGAACCACCCATCGACAACCCGGCGACGACCACCTGCTCGCAGCGGCCGGCCAGGTCCTCGTAGGCCGCCTCGGCCGCCGCGGACCAGTCGGACCACCCGGTCGTGAGCATGTCCTCGACCGTCGTGCCGTGCCCGGGCAGCCGTGGCAGCTCGACGGTGTGGCCCGCACGGGCGCAGGCCTCGGCCAGGCCGCGCACCGAGCTGGGGTTGCCCGTGAAGCCGTGGAGCACCAGCACGCCCACCGGCCCGCCCGTGGCCGACCAGGGTTCCGCCCCGGGAATGATCCGCACCTCGTCGCCCATGCGACCGCCTCCTGTCGGGCACCGTCCGGACGGCGCCGTGTCGTCGGGCGAAGTGTAGGACCACCGTCGGTGGCCGGAGGAGGTGGAGGCCGCTACGCTGCGCCACCGACAGCGGACCGGACCACGGTCGAGGACGAGACCGACGGTCGAGCTCATGGAGGGCACCAGCGTGGCGAAGTACCAGTTCCTGACCGAAGAGTGGCTCGATGCGGCGAAGCAGATCCGCGAGGAGCTCGAGGGTGACTCCCCCGCACCGGCCCACTCGATGAAGATGAACCTCAACATCACCGAGGTCCCCTTCGGCGACGGCGAGGTCCAGGCGCACATGGACACCTCGGACGGCGAGATGAAGATGGACCTGGGCCACATGGAGGACCCGGAGCTGACCGTCACGCTCGACTACGCGACCGCCAAGGCGATCCTGGTCGACCAGAACCCGCAGGCGGGGATGCAGGCGTTCATGGCCGGCAAGATCAAGGTCCAGGGCGACATGACCAAGCTGATGGCCATGCAGCAGACCGGCGGGGACTCGGGACTGCAGGCCGAGGTCGCCGCGAAGATCCAGGCGATCACCGAGTAGGGCGCCGGGGTCACTCCCGGAGCATCAGCGCCAGGACGACGCCGACCGCGCTGACGGCGGCGCCGACCCCGTAGGCCAGGGAGTACGACGCCGCACCGGCGGCGCCGACCGCCCCGGCAGCTGCGGTGACCTGCACGGCCTCGAGCAGGTTCATCCCCACGGTGGTTCCGACCTGGGCCACCAGCTGCTGGGTCGCGCCTGCGATCCCCAGGTCCTCGTCGTGCACCGCGTTGGCGACGCACGCCGCGAGCCGGGGTTGGGCGGCACCGATGCCGACGCCCGACAGGGTCAGGGCCAGCACGATCGCCGCCGTACCCGGATCGGACGCGACGAACGCGAAGACCACCATCGACGCACACAGGGCGACGGTGCCTGCGAACACCGTGGTGCGGGCCGTGACCCGACTCGCGTACCACCCGGCGATCGGACCGGCGATCGCGAACGTGAGCGGGCGGGGCACCATCAGCAGGGCGATCGCGTCGGCCGACAGGTCACGGACCTCGTCGAGGAGTTTCGGCGCCAGGATGAACCCGCCCATGTAGCCGAACTGGACGAAGAACCCGATGGCGACCGGCACGGTGAAGTTCCGGTGGCGGAACCAGCCGAGTGGGATCAGCGGGTGGGGGGTGCGCCGCTCGACCCGCACGAAGGCCGCGAGCCCGACCGGGACGAGCGCGAACGAGGCGAGGACCCACGGGTTGGCCGGACCCCAGGCGACCGCCCGGTCGATCCCGATCAGCAGGCCGGCGAGCGCGACCGCCAGCGTCGCCTGCCCCTGGACGTCGAAGTGGACGTGGGTTCGGCGCGGGGTCTCGGGCAGGACCCACCACGACCAGAGCGTCGCGGCGGCCAGCAGCGGGGCCTGGGCCCAGAAGATGGCCCGCCAGCCGAAGGCCTCGACGAGCGGGCCGCCGATGACCAGGCCGACGGCCGGGCCGGCGGCCACCACGAGCGACCAGAAGCCGAGCGCCCGCGACCGCTCGTTCGGACCGAACATGCGGTTGATGAGTGCGAGCGACGAGGGGCCGGTGGCGGCGCCGATCGTGGCCCCCAGGACCCGGAAGGCGACGAGCGACGCACCGGACCAGGCGACCGCCGTGAGCACCACGAAGACCGTCGCGCCGGCCAGCCCGACGACGTAGACGAGCCGGTGCCCGTGCAGGTCCCCGAGCTTGCCGGCCGTGGTGCCGGTCAGTGCGACCGCGATCGTCGGACCCGAGATCAACCAGACGAGCGACTCGATCGAGGTCCCCAGGTCATCGGCGATCGCCGGCCGACTCACGGCCAGGATCGTGATCGTGCTCGCGACCCAGAAGGTGCCGAACAGCACCACCCACGTGACGAGCCACGGCGACCGCTCCCGGCCCCGTCGATCGACGGCGCTGCGGGCGTCGTGGCCGACGCGGTCACGCTCGACGAGCATCGACCACGGGACGACGGCCTCCTCGTCCACCCCGGGGGCGTCGATCGCCACGGCGGTGATCGGCTCCTCATCGGGCCGCTCGTCGCTCACCGGGGCAGGCTACGGCACGTCGGCCACCGGCCCGGTTGGGGTGGCCGCCGTGAGCGGCGGCTGGGGAACACCACGGACGACAGACCACCCCAACGGGACCGGCGACCTCCCGGCCCGGCCGCCCGGCCTGACCGGACGACGGGTGGAGCGGGCGCTGGCACCCGGAACTCGCTACGCCACAAACGGTACGACGCCGCGGACCGTGATCGGTGGACCCCCGGAGGTGGCCGACCTGCGCACCGGGCCCCGCCGCAGCACACTGGCACCCATGGATGACGAGGTGAGCGCCACCGACGCCCCCGCAGGACCGGCCACCACGTCGTCCCCTGCGGCAGCACCGACTCCCCCGCCGACCCCGCTCGCGCAGCGCCTGGCCATCGCCGGACTCCTGCTCGTCGGGCTCGTGGGACTCGTCGTGACCGGCGTGCTCGCGACCACCGGCAACGACTCGACGTCGTCAGCCGCCCCGGACTCGGTGGACCGGCTGGTCCCGGCCTCGGGCGCCGAGGTGCTCACCCAGGCGACCGTCGGCATCGACGTGGCCGCCGGCTACGACGCCTACCTGATCATCAACGGCGTCGAGATCCGCTCGGCCGCCGACGGGCTGAGCAAGGACCTCGGCACCGGACGGGTCGAGTTCACACCCGGCGAGGGCAAGCCGGTCACCGCCCTGCAGCCGGAGCAGAACTGCGTCGTGGCGATCGTCTGGAAGCAGTCGGAGGGACCCGACCGGTCCGAACCCGTGTCCTGGTGCTTCGACGCCGCCTGACGCGCTGTCAGCCCCTCGGATGCGAGGCCAGGAAGGACCAGATCGCCCGACTGGCGTCGAGG
>CAIYGQ010000152.1 GCA_903925745.1 uncultured Actinomycetes bacterium
CGTCGCCGTCGCAGTCCTCGACGGAGTGGGTGGAGTCGTCGGCGGTCACGAGGCGTCTGCGCTCTCGGCGCTGATCCTCGGCGACCTGATCGTGGGCGGTCCAGCCCGGGACCTCGACGAGATCATCCGTGACGTCGACACCAGGGTCTGTGATCTCGCCGGCCGACTCGGGGAACGATCGACGATGGCGTCCACCGTCGCCGGGATCCGAATCCGTCCCGGAGGGTACGAGGTGTTCAACGCCGGCGACTCGCGTGTCCACGCACTGCGGGACGGCTACCTGGTCCAGTACTCGACCGACCACGAACGGAACGGCCGGCTGACCCAGTACCTGGGCGGCGCCCGTCGCAACGTCGAACCCTTCGTCGGAGGGTTCCGCCCCGCCGGGGACGGGGACCTGGTGCTGCTGTGCACCGACGGATTCTCGCGGCACGTGCCGACCGATGACGTCCAGCGGGCCGTCACCGGCGCGTCAGCGATCGAGCAGCTCTGGGGACTCGCCGAGGGAGCGCACGACGACGCGTCCGTCGTCCTCGTCCGATGGTGTGCGGCCACCCGTCCCGCGGACGAGGCCCGACCCCCGCACGGGCCGGAGGTCAAGGTCGACACTGGAGCGATCCACAGCCCTGTCGTCGACCCGTCACGGTCGACACCGACGGTCTCGACGTGGCCGGTCGCCGAGCCGTCGCCCGCCGATGGTGACGCGACGACCGACCCGGTCGAGGGGATGGAATCAGGTGCCGCGGACGGATCGTCCGACGGACCGACGGACGGGAGGCTGAGTCGTGTCCGACGCTGGCTCCGACGCTGACAGGCCGATCCCCCTCGCGGGCGACGATCCGCAGCCAGCCCCACCGGCCGTCATGCCGAACGGCGAACGGATCGACCTGACCGAGGTCGACGACATCCGGGGAGTCGGTCGTCGGACAGGTGCCGAGGTGGGCCCGGACGTCACCGACCTCGAGACTCCCAACCAGTCGGAACTGGGCCGGACCGGCCTCGACGATCCGCCCCCGGGCACAACGGGACCACCGCCCGTCCGACCCGAGCACGACGGGGCGCCGGGTCGGAACGCGCCGCCGGAGGTGGGCGCCGCTGCAGCAGGTGCATTCGGTGGCCTGCGGGCCCTGCCCCCGTTCCTGGCGCAGCGGTACCCGGACGCTCGGTTCGTGAGTCAGGGCAGCCAGGCGGCGGTCTACCGGGCCGAGGACTCCGACCACGGTGCGGTCGCCATCCGCGTGGCCAACGCAGACGTCTTCGATCAGGCCGACCTCAGCGGGATCCTGGGAGTCGACAACCCGAACGTCGCCCGGGTCCACGAGACCGGGCAGGAGGACCACCGGACCTTCCAGGTCCTCGAGTGGATCGACGGAACCGAGCTCTCCCCGGCCTCCCTCGGCGTTGCTCGCGGTCCGGTCCCGACTGCCGTGGCGGAAGTGGTCCTGCGGCAACTCCACGGAGCGTTGCAGGCCTTCGAGGAGATCGGACAGACGCACCGAGACGTGAAGCCCAGCAACGTCCTCGTGGTGCCCGACCCCGACTCGGGGTCGGGGGGGTTCCGGTGCGTCCTCATCGACTTCGGGCTGATCCACCCGGCAGCGCACACGATCGTCGCCCACCCCGACCGCCACTTCTCGCCGGGGTACGCCGCTCCCGAGGCGTTCTTCGGGTGGAGCGGACTCGCGTACGACTGGTGGTCGCTCGGCGTCGTGCTCGCCGAGCTGATCCAGGGGTACCACCCGTTCGGACGCGAGCGGGACGACGTCGAACTCAACGTCTTCTCGCTCTCAGCCGACCTGTCCAGCATCACCGACCCCCGGTGGGAGCTCCTCATCCGTGGTCTGCTCACTCCGGATCCCCGTCACCGGTGGCGATCCCGGGAGGTGGCGGCGTGGATCGCGGGTGGCTCCCCGCCGGTCGTCATCCCGAACATGTACGAGTCGCTGCTCCTGTCTCGGTCGGCTGGAGCCGAGATCTCCGTTCCGTCCGAGGGTCCTCGGGCAGAGGCCACCGCCCACGACGTCGACAGGGGGTTGCGATCGTCCACGCGGCCGCCGGTCCCACCGCTGGTCTTCCTCGGCCGCGACTACCGACAGGACCCGCGCCGTCTGGCCGATGCGTTCGGTACCAACTGGTCGGATGCCGCGCGCCTGCTGGGCTCACCAGCTGCCCGGGGTGAGCTGCTCGACTGGGTCGGTCAGTTCAACGACCTGGAGCTCACGGCCGCCGTCGACGAGGCCGGTCGACCAGGATCCAGGCTGGATCGCGACCTGATCCGCGTGATCGGAGCCCTCTACCGCACGCAGACGACGGGGAGTCGGGGGGTGGGTCCGCGCTGGTACCACGGGACGCAGCTCCACAACCACGAGGTCCACCGACTCGTCGACGAGGGGCTGGCGGACGTCGCCGAGCTGCTCCCGGCGGACCCTGGTGGGGAGCCGGCCGGTGACGAGGACGAACCGGTTGCCGGTGGGACCGACGCCGTGGCGACGGCCGGACCGTCGGTCCGTTCGGAGCAGCTCCGTCGGGCGGTCGCCCTCGTCGACGGCGACCTGGTCAGCGTCGCACGATGGTGCGGCCGGGGTACGAGCACCGAGGTGCTGGCCCAGAACCTGGTCGCTGGGATCCGCTTCCTCGAGCAGCGGACCGCCCGACTCGACGACGGTGAACGCGAGGACTGGGAGCTGACGCTCTGGCGCCTCCGTCTGCTGCACGCCCTGAGCGACCCGGCGGCCGGCGCAGCGTTGCGGCGCAGTGCCCGGACCGCGGTCCGCACCCGACCCGACCTGTGGCCGCTCACTGGTGAGGGCACCGGCGGTGCCCACCACCTGGTCGCATCGATTTTGGCGGTCCGGACCACCCCACCCCCGGTCTGGCGGAGGATCCTGCTCTGGCTCCGCAGCCGGCGGAACTGAGCACGACGACACCGGGCGAACGGCACGACCGGTTGTCACCACACCGGTCCGAACGCCTGTCGCTGGCGTGGTCACCGGATTGTGGACCTGCGTCGTCGTCCTCGCCGGCCGTCCCCTGTTGGTTCCGTCCGACTGGCGACGGACGGGTTGGTTCACTCTGCCGACCCGCGTCGGGGTGTCAGTGCTCTGCGGGGTCGTCGTGGCTGATCACTTCGTCGGACGACTGGGGCGCGGTCGCCTCGGCCCGGTGTCCGTCGAGGTGCTGGGGGAGTGCGGCGGCGGCGATCCCTTCGACGTGCGCGACCCGATTCCCACAGCGACCGGAGGAACCTGGACCCACGTGGCCGTGGCTGTGTTGCTGGTGGTCGCAATCGATCTGGCGCTGCTCACCGCAGTCGTCGCTGGTCGGTCCCGGCTGCCTTCGGCGGTGCGTCGGGCAGGGGCGGAGCCCAGGTGAGCGGGTGGTGGAACGTGCGCCGTCCGTCAGGGCTCGGTGTGAGCGTCACAACTCGGTTCGGACCGCGTGTCCGGGTGGAGGGGATCAGTCCCTCGATGGATCAGGAGGCGAGATGAGCGAGATGCGTGACGAGGTGAGTGGGGTC
>CAIYGQ010000153.1 GCA_903925745.1 uncultured Actinomycetes bacterium
CCACCCGGAGGGTGTCCTTCGAGGAGTCGCTCGCCGACCTGCCCAAGCACTACGCGGCGGACGACGACCTGATCCTCAGCCACTTCTTCGCCACCCTGTCGTCGGTGTTCCCCGACGGCGAGGAGTACTTCGTGCGCTCCGTCCGCCACCACCGTGACCGGATCACCGACCCGGTCCTGCGCCGGCAGGTCGCCGGGTTCATCGGCCAGGAGTCCGTGCACGGCCGTGAGCACCGTGTGCTCAACGACCGTCTCGACGAACTCGGCTACCCGACGAAGCGCTACGAGCGACTGACGCGCTGGGCGCTCACCACCCGCGAACGGATCGTCCCGCCGATCGCCAACCTGGCGGCGACGGCCGCCATGGAGCACTTCACCGCCACGCTCGCCGAGTTGGCGCTCACCGACGCCGAGGCCCGGCGGCTCCCCGGCCCCGTCGTCGGCGACGTGCTCACCTGGCACGCGCTCGAGGAGTCCGAGCACAAGGCCGTCGCCTTCGACGTGTACCGGGCGGTCGGTGGATCCGAGCGCCTGCGCATCTGGACCATGAAGGGGATCCGCGCCGGACTCGTCGTCTCCATGTCGTTCCTCACGTTCGTCTCGCTGCTCGGCGACCGCGCGACCTACCGCCCGGGTCGCCTGCGGCGCAGCTGGCAGCACTTCCGCCGCACCCCGATGTTCCGGCGGACGGTCTGGGACCAGCTCTGCGCCTACGACCGCCGCGACTTCCATCCCGACGACTTCGACACCGACGAGCTGGTGGAGACCTGGCGGGAGGAGCTCTTCGGCGACGCCGGAAGCCTGACCCCGTTGCTCGCCGACACGGGCTCGTGAACCCGGAGTGACGACGTGACCGACCGAACCACCTCGACCACACCGGGCGAAGGCCCGAACGCCGGCACCGGGGTCGAGCACGTCGACGTGCTCGTCGTCGGCGCCGGACTGTCCGGCATCGGCGCCGCCTGCCGGCTGCGGATCGAGTGCCCGTGGGCGACCTTCGCCGTCCTCGAGTCACGCGACGCGCTCGGCGGCACCTGGGACCTGTTCCGCTACCCGGGCATCCGCTCCGACTCCGACATGTTCACCCTCGGCTACCCGTTCCGGCCGTGGCCCCGTGGCGAGTCGATCGCCGACGGCTCGCGGATCCTGCGCTACCTGCAGGACACGGCCGCGGACTACGGCATCGACCGCCACATCCGGTACCGGCACCGGGTGGTCTCGGCCGACTTCGACCCGGTCGCCGGTCACTGGGCGGTGACGGCGGAACGCACCGACGGGAACGGAACCGTCGAGTCGGTCCAGTTGACCTGCACGTGGCTCATGTCCTGCAGCGGCTACTACCGCTACGACCGCGGCCACCTGCCGGACTTCGAGGGTATGGACGACTACGGCGGCACGCTCGTGCACCCCCAGTTCTGGCCCGAGGACCTGGACCACGACGGGGCCCGCGTGGTCGTCATCGGGAGCGGTGCCACCGCCATCACCCTCGTGCCCGCCCTGGCCGAGCGCGCCGCCCACGTGACGATGCTCCAGCGGTCGCCCACCTACGTGGCGTCGCTGCCCCGGACCAACCCCGTCACCGGTCGAGTGCGACGACTCCTGCCCCGCCGGTGGGAGGGCCCGGTGCTGCGCTGGATGAACACGCTCAGCACCCAGGGGTTCTACGAGCTGAGCCGGCGTCGACCCGGTCTGGTCAAGCGGGTCCTCCGCAAGGGGATCGAGCGGGAGCTGCCGGCCGGCTACGACGTCGACACCCACTTCACCCCGCGCTACGACCCGTGGGACCAACGGCTGTGCGTCGTGACCGACGGCGACCTGTTCGCCCGGATCCGCGACGGGTCCGTCGACGTCGTCACCGACCACGTCGAGCGCTTCACCCGGGGCGGGATCCTGCTGAGCTCGGGCCGGGAGCTGCCGGCCGACATCATCGTGACCGCCACCGGGCTGGACCTGTTGTTCCTGGGCGGGATCCGGCTCTCGGTCGCCGGCGAGCCGGTCGACGTCACCGAACGCATGGCCTACAAGGGGATGATGCTCGAGGGTGTGCCGAACCTGGCGATGGCGGTCGGCTACACCAACGCCAGCTGGACCCTGAAGTCCGACCTGACGTGCCGCTACGTGTGCCGGTTGCTCAACCACCTGCGGTCGTCCGGCGATGCGACCTGCACCCCGGTCGCCCAGGGCGTGCAGGTGTCCGAGGACTCCCTGATGGGACTGTCATCCGGCTACGTGGTGCGGGCGCAGGACCAGCTGCCCCGACAGGGCGACCGGTTCCCGTGGCGGGTCCACCAGAGCTACGTGCGAGACCTGCGGGCCATGCGCCACGACGGCCTGGGCGAGGGGCTGCGCTTCCAGCGGGCCGGGACGGCCGAGCCGGTGATCGACGTGTCGGGGGATCGCCCGGCCGACCGGAACGAAGGAATGACCACCGACGCCGGTGTGGTGGAGCCGGATGGCACTCCTCCGGCCGGCGTCGACCGGTCGGCCGGACTGGTGGTCGGCCACTGAGGTCGGTCGGCCCCGGAGACGACGGCCCGGCACGACGGACGAGGTCGGCGACGGCCACGACAGGGGAGCAGTGATGGAACTACGACGGGGACAGGTGGCCGCGGTGACGGGTGCGGCATCCGGCATCGGTCGGGCGCTGGCGATCGAGCTGTCACGACGGGGGTTGCACGTCGCGCTGTGCGACGTCGACGCCGACGGACTGGCCGAGACGGCCGGCCGCTGCGAGGGGCGGGGGACGAAGGTGACCTGGACGGTCGTCGACGTGGCCGACCGGGACGCGGTGTTCTCGTGGGCCGGTGAGGTACTGGCCGAGCACGGCACCGTGCATCTGGTCGTCAACAACGCCGGGGTGGCGCTCTCCGCCACCGTCGACCAGATGGCCGAGGAGGACGCCCGATGGTTGATCGACATCAACTTCTGGGGTGTCGTCCACGGCACCCAGGCGTTCCTGCCGCACCTCCTGTCGGCTGGCGAGGGCCACGTCGTCAACATCTCGAGCGTCTTCGGCCTGATCGGGATCCCGACCCAGTCCGCCTACTGCGCCGCCAAGTTCGCCGTGCGGGGGTTCACCGACTCGCTCCGCGTCGAACTCGACGCCGGCGACACGGCGGTGTCCTGCACGACCGTGCACCCCGGTGGGATCCGGACGAACATCGCCCGCAACGCCCGCACCCATGCCAGCGCCGAGGGGATCACCGGTCGTCGCGACGAGATGGTGCGTGACTTCGACCGGGCGGCTCGGACGTCCCCGGAGCGGGCGGCCCAGCGGATCGTGCAGGCGGTCGAGCGCGACCGGCGTCGACTGCTGATCGGCCCCGACGCCCGGGTCTTCGAGGTCGTCGCGCGCCTGCCGGCCGCGGTCGGCCAACGGGTCCTGGCCGTCGGTGCGCGCCGACGGTGAGCGCATCTGAACCGCGCGCAGCCGGACGTCACTCTCCGTGAGGTGTTCGACACTGGGGATGAAATGATGTACCTTCACCCCGTGGGCGATGTGCGGATTCTCAACCAGCGTCCGGGCGGCACGGTCCGGGAGATCGCTCGCATCGGGGTCCGGGCAGCCATGCCACGATCCTCCCGCACGAGCGACATCCGTCAGGACATGGAGGAGATGCTCCGGGAGCGGGCCCGTCGACTCGGTGCCGACGGCGTGGTGGACCTCCGGTTCAAGCGCAAGCTGTCGCTGAAGGGCGTCAAGGTCTCGCTCAGCGGTACCGCTGTCACCATCGACCTGCGCGACTGACCGCGCACCTGCGCGATTGACCGCGCACCTGCGCGAACTCAGTGCCGTGCCACGCGCTCGTCCCCTGACGGTCCGAACGATCCGGGCGTCGTGAACGACACCCGGCGCACCGCCCGTCGAACCACCGCCAGCACCGCTGGTCCCGCCAGCACCAGCAGCACCGTCGTCGTGATCGCCCGCCCCGTGTCCCACCCCAGTGACGTGACCGTCACGTAGACCAGGAAGCGGCGGGTGTTCTCGGCCGGTGAGCCTCCGGCCAGGTACGACAACTCGGTGTCGAGTCCGAGTGCGAACGGCCAGAACCAGAGGTTCATCAACAGCCCGTACGCGTACGACGCGACGACCCCGTAGAGCACCAGCAGTCCGAGTTCCCTCCGACCCCGCGCCGCGGGCAGCAGTCCGGCGCCGAGTCCGACCCAGCCGGCCGCGAGCATCTGGAACGGCAGCCACGGGCCAACCCCACCGGTGACCACCGCGGACGCGAACAGCGTGGTCGTGCCCAGCAGGAAACCGAAGCCGGGACCCACTGCGCGTCCGCCGACGACGAGCAGGAAGAAGACGGTCTCGATCCCAGCGGTGCCGGCCCCGAGCGGTCGCAGCGCCGCGCCCAGTCCGGCCAGCACCGCGAGCACCGCGAGTGTCCGCGCGTCGATGCCGCCGTCGGCGAACTCGGCGAGCAGCACCGCGAGCAGCAGCGGCAGCACCACGACGAAGACCACCGGGGCGTCGCCGAGGTGACCCGAAGCACCCGGGGTCACCGACACGAGCAGGGGCCAGGTGAATGCCGCCAGGCCGACCACCGAGACGAGCAGCAGCGCCACCGTCGTGCGTCGACCCACCGGAAGTGCATCGGGGCGCGGTTCCAGGGTGTCGGGTGCGGCGGCCAGCGTCACGGCGTGCCCACCCGGTCCCCCGGATCCGACGCCGCAGCGGCCCCGAGCGCGTCGCAGAGCGCGTGCAGGTCCACCCACGGGGTGGGCGCGACCACCCGCGACACCTGTGGAGAGAACATCGGGGACGGGGCCAGCAGCTCTGCGGTGGTCCCGTCGGCGACCAGCTCGCCGTGGGACAACATGATCGTCCGGTCACACGTCGTCGCAACGAACTCGACGTCGTGGGTGGCGACGACGACCGCCGCACCCTGCCCGGCGCAACTCCGCAGCCAGCGTCCGAGCGCGGCCTTGGCCCCGTAGTCCAGTCCGCGGGTGGGCTCGTCGAGCAGCACCACGGGCGCCCGGGCCGTCAGCTGGATCGCCAGCACGAGCGCGAGCCGCTGCCCCTCGGACAGGTCCCGCGGGTGATCAGCGCCATCGACGGGCCCGTCCTCGGCGAGTAGCTCGTCGAGGATCGCCCGGCACGTCCCCGGCTCGGCCGCCGACTCGGCATCGGCCTGGACGCACTCGTCGTCGACTGTCTCCAGGTAGAGCAGGTCCGTGGGCGTCTGGGGGACCAGCGCCACGAGCGACCGTCGACCGGTGGCGTCCAGCCCGCCGGTGTCGACGCCGGACCCCGGGTCGACGGTCGACCGGGCCACCAGCGTGCTCCCCGAACGCCGCGGGCCGCTGCCCTGCACGGCCCACAGCAACGAACTCTTGCCCGAACCGTTGCGTCCGATGAGCGCGACCGTCTCACCCGCCCGGACCGCGAAGCCGACACCGTCCACCGCGACGGTCCGACCGTGGGTCACGACCAGGTCACGCACG
This sequence comes from uncultured Actinomycetes bacterium, assembly GCA_903925745.1. Lineage (GTDB taxonomy): Bacteria > Actinomycetota > Acidimicrobiia > Acidimicrobiales > Microtrichaceae > SXMI01. Next base: position 5,451 of record CAIYGQ010000153.1, read on the forward strand.
TCCAGCAGGACCTGACCCGCCGCCGGCTCGGCCGCCGGTGGATCGGGCAGGCCCGCCCGGCGCAGCGGGGTGGCCAGGTGACGGGCCTGTCGGACCGACCGGGGGAGTGGTGACCAGCCGAGCACCCGGCCGAGCTCCACCACCGGCGGCACCAACGGACAATCCACCAACAGGTCGTCCGGGTCGCCACTTCGGACCCGGCCGCCGTCGACGACGACGAGCTGGTCGGCGAACTGCAGCGCCCGCTCCAGTCGATGCTCGGCGAGTACCACCGTGACCCCCAGGTCGTGCACCAACCGGGACAGGGCCGACAGGACCTCCTCGGCGGCGGTCGGGTCGAGCGACGACGTCGGCTCGTCGAGCACGAGCACCTTCGGCCTGGTCGTCAGCGCCGCCCCGATCGCGACGCGCTGCTGCTGTCCACCCGACAGGTCCAGCACCGGCCGGTCCCGCAGCTCCGCGATGCCGAGCAGGTCCAGGGTCTCCTCGACCCTGGTCCGCATCACCCGCGGTGGCAGGCCCAGCTGTTCGGGTCCGTAGGCGAGCTCGGCCTCGACGGTGTCGGTCACGAAGCCAGCGACCGGATCCTGGACGACCAGTCCGACCGTGTCGGCCAGCTCCCGGGGTGGCACGCGACTGGTGTCGTGTCCGGCGATGGTGACCCGACCCGACAGGTGGCCACCCGTCGCCCGGGGGACCAGGCCGAGCACCGCGCCGAGCAGCGTGGACTTGCCCGAACCGGTCCGACCCGTGACCAGGCACATCGTGGACTCCTCGACGTGCAGCTCCACGTCCAGCAGCGTCGGGTCCCTGCGGCCGGGGAACGTGACCGACACCTGTTCGAAGCTGATCACCCGACCGGCTCCGGGCTCTGGTGCACCCGCGGTCCCCGCAGGGCGCTCCGGGCGTCGAGACCGCCGGCGGCGGCGACCGGTGCCGGTCCTGTTGCCGGCCCCGTGACCGGTGCCGGTCCTGTTGCCGGCCCCGTGACCGGTGCCGGTCCTGTTGCCGGCCCCGTGACCGGTGCCGGTCCTGTTGCCG
>CAIYGQ010000154.1 GCA_903925745.1 uncultured Actinomycetes bacterium
AGGGCGCCACGGGGACGGGGAAGACATTCACGATCGCCCACGTCCTCGCCGAATACGGGCGGCCCACCCTCGTCCTCTCCCACAACAAGACGCTGGCGGCGCAGCTCTACGGCGAGCTCAAGCAGCTTTTTCCCAACAACGCCGTCGAGTACTTCGTCTCCTACTTCGACTACTACCAGCCCGAGGCCTACGTCCCCTCGAGCGACACCTACATCGAGAAGGACTCGTCGGTGAACGACGAGATCGAGCGGCTCCGACACGCCGCGACCTCGGCGCTGTTGACCCGGCGGGACGTGATCGTCGTCGCCTCGGTGTCGTGCATCTACGGCCTCGGATCCCCCGACGAGTACGCATCGAGCTTCCTGTCGGTCCGGGTGGGTGAGCAGGTCGACCAGCGGTGGCTCCTGCAGCGTCTGGTGGCCCTGCAGTACGACCGCAACGACCTGGTCCTCACCCGGGGTACCTTCCGGGTCCGGGGCGACGTGCTGGAGGTCCAGCCCGCCTACGAGGAGCGGGCCCTGCGGATCGAGTTCTTCGGTGACGAGGTCGAGTCGATCTCGGTCGTCGATCCGCTCACGGGTGAGCGGACCCAGCGTCTCGAGGAGACGCAGATCTTCGCCAAGACCCACTACGTCGTCTCCGACGAACGCCGACGGGCCGCCATCGAGCGGATCGAGTCCGAGCTCGAGGACCGGCTCGCCCACTTCGAGCGGGAGGGGAAGCTGCTCGAGGCGCAGCGACTCAGGATGCGGACCGAGTACGACCTGGAGATGCTGCGTGAGGTCGGGGTCTGCAACGGCGTCGAGAACTACTCCGCCCCCATGGAGGGCCGCAGGCCGGGCGAACCGCCAAACACCCTGCTCGACTACTTCCCCCGGGACTACCTGACGATCATCGACGAGTCCCACGTGACCATCCCGCAGCTCCACGGGCAGTACGAGGGTGACCGGTCCCGGAAGGCCACGCTGATCGAGCACGGGTTCCGCCTGCCGTCCGCCGCCGACAACCGGCCGCTGCGCTTCGAGGAGTGGGTGGAACGGACGGGCCAGACGATCCTGCTCTCGGCGACACCCGGACCCTGGGAGCTGGAGCACTCGGGGCGCGTGGTCGAACAGATCGTGCGTCCGACGGGGCTGGTCGATCCCGAGGTCCGGATCCAGCCGACCAAGGGTCAGATCGACGACCTGCTCGAGCGGATCAACGAGCGGGTCGTGGCGGGGGACCGGGTCCTGGTCACGACGCTCACCAAGAAGATGGCCGAGGACCTCACCGACTACCTGCTGGAGATGGGCGTCCGGGTCCGCTACCTGCACTCGGAGGTCGACACCCTCCAGCGGATCGAGCTGATCCGTGACCTGCGGCTCGGGGAGTTCGACGTGCTGGTCGGGATCAACCTGCTGCGGGAGGGCCTCGACCTGCCCGAGGTGTCGCTCGTCGCCATCCTGGACGCCGACAAGGAGGGGTTCCTCCGTTCCGGGACCTCGCTCATCCAGATGATCGGCCGGGCGGCCCGGAACGTCAACGGCCAGGTCGTGATGTACGCCGACGACGTCACGGACTCGATGCAGCGGGCGATCTCGGAGACCCAGCGTCGCCGGTCGGTGCAGGAGGCCTACAACGCCGAGCACGGCATCGACCCGACGACGGTGCGCAAGGCCGTCACCGACATCCTCGCCGACCTCCGCGGTGCCGACCAGGGCGCCGCACCCGCCGGGCGACGGGGTCGCTCCGGTGGGGCCGCCCGGGCCGAGCAGTTCGCCGACCTGCCACCCCAGGACCTGGGCCGCCTGATCCAGGTCCTGACCGAGGAGATGCACCAGGCCTCGGCCGACCTCCGCTTCGAGGAGGCCGCCCGGTTGCGCGACGAGGTGAAGGAGCTGCAGCGGGAGCTGCGCCACGCCGGAGGCGCCTGAAGGGACGGATCAGGAGATCGCGGCCTGGCGCAGCGCGTGGTCGGCCAGCACGAGCAGCACGGCAGCCTCGACCAGCGGCACCGCCCGGGGCAGCACGCACGGGTCGTGCCGTCCCTTGGCCTCGAGCGTCACGGCCTCGCCGGAGGTCGACACCGTCTGCTGCGCCGAGGCGACGGTGGCGGTCGGCTTGAACGCCACCCGGATCAGCACGGCCTCGCCGTTGCTGATGCCCCCCTGGATGCCGCCGGAGTGGTTGCTCGTCGTCCGGGTCCGCCCGGACTCGTCGGTCACGAACGGATCGTTGTGCTGCGTGCCGGTCATGCTCGTCGACGCGAAGCCCGAACCGACCTCGAAGCCCTTCGTGGCCGGCAGTGACATCACCGCCTTGGCCAGGTCGGCCTCGAGCTTGTCGAAGACCGGCTCGCCCCATCCCGCCGGAACCCCACGCGCCACGCACCGCACCGTGCCGCCGAGCGAGTCGCCGTCCCGTCGTGCCCGCTCGATCGCCTCGGTGATGGCCACCGCGGCCTGCGGGTCGGGACAACGGGTCGGATCGGCCTCGACCTGCTCCAGGGTCACCGCGTCCGGATCGACCGTCGCAGCGATCCCACCGACGGAGTCGACCCACGCCAGCACCTCGACGCCGTGGCGCTCGGCCAGCAGCCTGCGCGCGACCGCTGCGGCTGCGACCCGTCCGATCGTCTCGCGGGCCGACGCCCGACCGCCGCCGGCGACGGCCCGGATCCCGTACTTGGCCTCGGTCGTGAAGTCGGCGTGCGAGGGCCGGTAGACGTCGGCCAGGTGGTCGTAGGCCCCGGACCGTGCGTCGGCGTTGCGGACCAGCATCGCGATGGGGCTGCCGAGCGTGCGCCCGTCGACGACCCCCGAGAGGATCTCCACCCGGTCGGCCTCGTCCCGTTGGGTGACCAGCCTGCTCTGGCCGGGACGCCGGCGGTCCAGGTCCGGCTGCACGTCGGCCTCGCTCAGTGCCAGGCGTGGGGGGCAGCCGTCGACGACCACGCCGACGCCGCCACCGTGCGACTCGCCGAAGGTGGTGACGCGGAACAGCACGCCGGTGGAGGAGGACACGGCGCAAGTATGGCAGCGCGCCGTCGCCGGTCCGGTGAGGGTTCCACCCGCCCACGGAACACCTGTTCGGGGGGTAGGATCCCGACGATGCCACGCGCCGCGAAGCCGCAGTCAGGCGACCAGCTGACGATCCGAGGCGCGCGGGAGCACAACCTGTGCGACGTGTCGGTCGACCTCCCGCGGGATCGGCTCATCGTCTTCACGGGGCTGTCGGGTTCGGGGAAGTCCTCGCTGGCGTTCGACACCATCTACGCCGAGGGCCAACGGCGCTACGTCGAGTCCCTGTCCGCCTACGCCCGGCAGTTCCTCGGACAGATGGACAAGCCCGACGTCGACGTCATCGAGGGTCTGAGTCCGGCGATCTCGATCGACCAGAAGTCGGCCTCCCGCAACCCGCGCTCGACGGTGGGCACGGTCACCGAGATCTACGACTACCTGCGGCTGCTGTTCGCCCGGGTGGGGGTGCCACACGACCCCGAGACCGGTGAACGGCTGGTCCGCCAGACGCCGCAGCAGATCGTCGACCGCATCCTGCGACTGCCCGAGGGGACCCGCTTCCAGGTCCTGGCCCCGGTCGTCCGCGGCCGCAAGGGCACCTACGAACAGCTCTTCAGCGACCTCTCGGCCCGGGGCTTCGGCCGCGTGCGCGTCGACGGCGAACTCCTCGAGCTCCCCGTCCAGGTCGACCTGGCCCGCTACGAGCAGCACACCATCGAGGTCGTCGTCGACCGGTTGGTCCTCCGCGACGGGATCGAGCGCCGGTTGACGGACTCGATGGAGGTGGCGCTCGAGCTCGCCGACGGCATCGCCCAGATCGAGATCGTGGGCGCGGCCGACTCCGACGACGAGCCCGAGTTGTTGACCTTCTCGGAGCACCTGGCCCGCCCGTCCGACGGCAAGAGCTTCGAGGAGCTGGCACCCCGGAACTTCTCGTTCAACGGGCCCTACGGCGCCTGCCCCACCTGCGACGGCCTGGGGACGACCTTCGAGGTGGACCCGGAGCTCGTGGTGCCCGACCCCGAGGCGTCGGTCGCCGGGGGAGCGATCGCCCCGTGGGCGTCCGGCCACGCCAAGTACTTCCACCGACTGCTCGAGTCCGTCTGCGAGCTCAACGACATCGACCCGGACGCCCCGTGGGAGCGTCTGCCCGCGAGGCAGCGCAAGCTGTTGCTGCACGGCCTGGGCGGCGACCAGCGTGTCGACGTGCGGTTCCGGAACCGCTACGGGCGAACCCGCAACTACTCCGCCCGCTACGAAGGCGTGATCCCGTACCTGAAGCGGCGCCACGCCGAGGCCGAGTCCGATTCGGCCCGGGAGGCGATCGAGGGCTACATGCGCCAGGTGCCGTGCCAGGTCTGCGACGGGGCCCGGCTCAACCCCTACGCCCTGGCGGTGACCGTCGACGGCCTCAACATCCACGAGCTGTGCTCGCTCTCGATCGGGGAGTCGGCGGAACGGCTCGCCGACCTGCACCTGGACGAGCGCCAGCAGTTGATCGCCGAACGGGTCCTGAAGGAGGTCAACACCCGGCTCCGGTTCCTGTGCGACGTGGGGCTGCAGTACCTGTCGTTGTCTCGTTCGGCGGCCACCCTCTCCGGTGGAGAGGCCCAGCGGATCCGACTGGCCTCCCAGATCGGGTCCGGACTGGTGGGGGTCCTGTACGTCCTGGACGAGCCGTCGATCGGGCTCCACCAACGGGACAACCACCGCCTGATCGAGACCCTGGAGCGACTGCGGGACCTGGGCAACACGGTCCTCGTCGTCGAACACGACGAGGACACGATCAAGGTCGCCGACCACGTCGTGGACATCGGCCCGGGCGCGGGGGAGCACGGTGGGCGGGTCGTCCACAGCGGGACCGTCGCCGGGTTGATGCGGAACCGCGAGTCGGTGACCGGCCAGTACCTGTCCGGTCGACGGAGCATCCCGGTGCCGGAGCTGCGTCGTGAACCCTCGGGTGACTGGCTGTCCATCAAGGGCGCCCGGGAGCACAACCTCCGGTCGATCGACGTCGACATCCCACTCGGCTGCTTCGTCGCGGTCACCGGGGTCTCGGGCTCGGGCAAGTCGACGCTCGTCAACGACATCCTCCTGCGGTCCCTGATGCAGCACGTCTACGGCTCCAAGGTCCCGCCCGGGCTCCACAAGCGGATCGACGGCCTGGACGCGCTCGACAAGGTGATCGACATCGACCAGTCGCCGATCGGCCGGACGCCACGGTCCAACCCGGCCACCTACACCGGGGTCTTCGACCACATCCGCAAGCTCTTCGCCCAGACTCCCGAGGCGAAGGTGCGCGGCTACCTGCCCGGCCGCTTCAGCTTCAACGTGAAGGGTGGGCGCTGCGAGGCCTGCGCCGGCGACGGCACCATCAAGATCGAGATGCACTTCCTGCCGGACGTCTACGTGCCCTGCGAGGTCTGCAAGGGTGCCCGCTACAACCGGGACACGCTCGAGATCACCTTCAAGGGGCTCAACATCTCGGAGGTGTTGAACCTGCCGTGCGAGGAGGCGCTCGAGTTCTTCTCGAACCAGCCCACGATCGCGCGGCACATGCAGACGCTCGTCGACGTCGGCCTGGGCTACGTGCGTCTGGGGCAACCCGCGACGACCCTGTCGGGTGGTGAGGCCCAGCGCGTCAAGCTCGCCTCGGAGCTCGCCAAGCGCTCGACCGGCCACACCATCTACCTGCTCGACGAGCCGACCACCGGACTGCACTTCGAGGACATCCGGAAACTCCTCACCGTGCTGTCCCGGCTGGTGGACCAGGGCAACACCGTGCTGGTGATCGAGCACAACCTGGACGTGATCAAGACCGCCGACTGGATCGTCGACCTGGGACCGGAGGGGGGCTCCGGTGGCGGCCTGGTCATCGCCGAGGGTCCACCGGAGCTGGTGGCCAAGGCGTCCGAGAGCGCCACCGGCCGGTTCCTGGCGCCGCTGCTCGGTCTGGACGACTGAACGCCGCGCCGCCTCGGGCCGTCGGCCCCTCAGGTGATCGAGAGCATCCGCTCCAGTGCCACCCGTGCCCAGTGGGCGGTCGCCTCGTCGACGGTGATCCGGTTCACGACGTCACCGTCGACGAGCGACTCGAGGGTCCAGCACAGGTGGGCGGCATCGATGCGGAACATGGTGGAGCACGGGCAGATCAGCGGGTCGAGCGACTCCACGGTGACGTCCGACTCGGCGTCGAGTCGCTGCACCAGGTGGATCTCGGTCCCGATGCCCGCCACCGAGCCCGCGGGGAGCGCCTCCACGGCGCGGATGATGAAGTCGGTGGAGCCGACCTGATCGGCCAGCTCACACACGTCGTGCGCGCACTCGGGGTGCACGATCACGACCCCGTCGGGGTGCCGCTCCCGGAAGGCGTGCACGTGCTCGGGCCGGAATCGCTGGTGGACCGAGCAGTGCCCGCGCCACAGCAGGAACGTGGTCTCCCGCAGGTCCGTCGGGGTCAGCCCGCCCAGGTCCAGGTGCGGGTTCCAGACACGCATGTCGTCCTCGGTGAATCCCATCTGGTGACCGGTGTTGCGGCCCAGGTGCTGGTCGGGGAAGAACAGCACCTGTCGCCCCCCGGGGCCGTCCTCGGCGTGCAGCGCCCACTCGAGCACGGCACGGGCGTTGGTGGAGGTGCACACCGCGCCACCGTTCCGTCCGACGAACGCCTTCAGGTTCGCCGCGGAGTTCATGTAGGTGATCGGGACGACCGCATCGATGTCGGTGTGCTCGGCGAGCGACTCCCACGCCTCCTCGACGGCGTCGATGTCGGCCATGTCGGCCATCGAGCAGCCGGCGTTCAGGTCGGGGAGCAGCACCTGCTGGTGGTCGCCGGTCAGGATGTCGGCCGACTCGGCCATGAAGTGGACGCCGCAGAACACGATGAACTCGGCCTCCGGGTGCTCCTTCGCGAGCACCGACAGTCGGAACGAGTCGCCGCGGGCGTCGGCCCACCGCATCACCTCGTCACGCTGGTAGTGGTGGCCCAGGATGAAGAGCCGGTCGCCGAGTGTCTCCTTGGCGGCCTGGATCCGCGACGCGAGCTCCTCTGGGCTCGCCGTGGTGTACCGCTCTGGCAGGGGTCGCTGGAGACGGAGCATGGATGGTCCTCCTGTGACGCCACGATGTCGTGGCGCTCGGACGCTCGATGTGACCGGTGGGGGCAGCCTGGTCGCCTCGCCACGGGGATGTCGGTCTCGAGCGTTGATGTCAGCCGGGTGCCAGGCCGGTGATCGCATGCTAGTCCCCGGCGTGAGGGCCCGGGGGTAGCGTTCCGGAGGTGCTCGAGCGTCCGCCTGCGGGAACGATCCCGGATGCTCCCGGGAGCTACCAGTTCCTGGACGCGGCCGGACGCGTGATCTACGTCGGCAAGGCCCGCTCACTGCGCCAGCGGCTCTCCAACTACTTCCAGAACCCGGCCAACCTTCCGTCGCGGACGGCCCAGATGGTGGCGACCGCGACGGCGGTCGAGTGGATCCAGGTCAACAACGAGGTCGAGGCGCTCATGCTCGAGTACTCGCTGATCAAGGAGCACCGACCCCGCTTCAACGTCCGGCTGGTGGACGACAAGAGCTACCCCTACCTGGCCCTGACGGTCTCGGACGAGTGGCCCCGTCCCATGGTCGTCCGCGGTCGACGCCGCAAGGGGACCAGGTACTTCGGGCCCTACGCACACGCGTACGCCATTCGCGAGACCCTGGACGAACTGCTGCGGACCTTCCCCCTGCGCACCTGCTCCGACGCCAAGTTCCGGCGCCACGAACTCCAGGGCCGGCCGTGCCTGTTGTTCCACATCGAGAAGTGCTCAGGTCCGTGCGTGGGCGAGGTCGACCGTGCCACCTACGACGGGCTGGTCCGGGACCTGACCGCCTTCCTGGAGGGTGACACCGAGCCGGTTGTCAGGGAGCTGCGTGCGCAGATGGCCTCTGCCGCCGAGTCGCTCGACTTCGAGGCCGCCGCCAGGATCCGTGACCGCCTGGCCTCGGTCGAACGGGCGGTCGAGCGCCAGCAGATGGTCGGCGAGCGCGACGAGGACGTCGACGTCGTCGGCGTCCACGAGGACCCGCTCGAGGCGAGCGCGCAGGTGTTCTTCGTCCGTCGGGGCCGGGTCGTCGGTCGGCTCGGGTTCCTGCTCGACAAGGTGATGGACCTCTCCCCGGCCCAGACGGTCGGCGCGGTCCTCGAGCAGCTCTACGGCGAGGAGCCGGCCGTCGGCTACCCGCGACATGTCCTGGTCCCCGTGCTGCCCGACGACGTCGACCTCTACGAGGGGTTCCTCTCGGAACGGCGCGGCAGCCGCGTGAGGATCCGGGTCCCACAGCGCGGACCCAAGCGCGAGCTCGCCGCCACCGTCGAACGCAACGCGGCCGAGGCGTTCACACGTCACCGGCTGAAGCGGGGCAGCGACCACAACAGCCGGGCCCGGGCGCTCAACGAGCTGCAGGAGTCGCTCTCGCTGCCCGAGGCGCCCCTCCGGATCGAGTGCTACGACATGAGCCACCTCCAGGGAAGCGACTACGTCGGGTCGATGGTGGTGCTCGAGGACGGACTCCCGCGTCCATCGGAGTACCGCCGGTTCCGGCTGCGCGGCGTCGACGGGAACGACGACTTCGCCGCCATGGAGGAGGTGCTCACCCGGCGGTTCTCCAACTACCTGGAGGAGCGCGAGCGTCCGCCCGCCGACCGCGGCCGCTTCGCGTACCCGCCACAGCTGCTCCTGGTCGACGGGGGTCGTGGCCAGCTGGGCGTCGCCGTGCGGGTCCTGGACGCACTCGGATTGCGCGATGAGATCCCGGTCGCGGCGCTGGCGAAGCAGTTCGAGGAGGTGTACGTCCCCGGCCGCCCCGTTCCGGTCGAGGTCCGCCGCGGGTCCGAGGCGCTGTTCCTGCTCCAGCGGATCAGGGACGAGTCCCACCGGTTCGCCGTCAGCTACCACCGGACGCTCCGGGACCGCCGGGCCACGACCTCGGTGCTCGACGGAATCCCGGGACTGGGCCCCAAGCGGCGGACGCGGCTCGTCGAGCACTTCGGTGGGGTCCGTGCCGTCCAGCGGGCACCGCTCGAGGCGCTGCTCGAGCTTCCGTGGCTCCCCGACGAGGTGGCGCGCACCGTCCACGACGCCCTGCACCCGCTCGACGGTGGGCGAGACGACCGGGGGCCGGGCGGTGGGTGACCGGTCGCAGGACGAGGCGTCGCTCGTCGAGTGGGAGCGACACGCCGCCTGGTGGCACCGGGAGTTCACCGGTGGGGTCGACGCCGAGTACGCCGAACAGATCCTGCCGCTGCTCGCCTCGCACCTGCCGTCGTCGGGCCGCCTGCTCGACGTCGGTTGCGGTGACGGACAGGTGGCCCGGCTGGGGACCGACTCGGGGCTGGAGTCGTTCGGCCTGGACGCCGTCCGGGCGCAGCTCGATGCTGCGGCCCTCCAGCGCGGCGCCTGCTATCTGCAGGCCCGCGTGTCCGAGCTCCCGGTCGCCACCGGCAGCGTCGACGTCGTCGTCGCCTGCCTGGTGCTCGAGCACGTCGCCGACCTGGACCTGGCGCTGGCCGAGGCGTCCCGGGTGCTGCGCCACGGAGGCCGGCTGCTGGTGGTGCTCAACCACCCGATCCTGCAGACCCCGGGCAGCGGCTGGATCGACGACCAGCTGGTGGATCCCCCGGAGCAGTACTGGCGGATCGGCCCCTACCTCCCCGAGGCGACGACCGTCGAGGAGGTCGATGACGGGGTCGAGATCACGTTCCACCACCGTCCGTTGCACCGCTACATCAACGCCGCGGCGGCCAGCGGGCTGTGGTTGGAGCACCTGGACGAGCCGGCGCCTCCGGCCGCGTACCTGGAGCGCTACTGGGCCTTCCCGGCAGCCGACACCGTCCCGAGGCTGGCGCTCCTGCGGTTCCGGCGCCTCGTCGGGGGTCGCGCCCCCTGAGGTCGACCGGCACACGCGACACCGCCCGCCGGTACCGGCACGGAGCCGGTTCCGACGGGCAGTGTCGACGGGTTGCGGATGGTCAGCAGCCCTCGGACGGAGCGGTGATCACACCGTCGATGACGTGGATCGTGCCGTTCTTGCCGACGATGTCGGTCGTCACGATCGGGGCGCCACCGATGGTGAGGCTGTCACCGACCTTCTCGACCTTGACCTTGCCGCCGAGCGTCTCGACGCAGGTGCCGGCCGCTGCGGTGGCTGCAGCGGC
>CAIYGQ010000155.1 GCA_903925745.1 uncultured Actinomycetes bacterium
AGTCGGCGCAGCGGACAGCGGCACCGAGTCGTGGACCGTGCGGAGGCTCCGCGAGCACTGCGCGGGACGAGGTGGGCTGCTCGTCGGAGTGCAGCACGTTGCCGACGATGCGTGGCTGTCGGGCGAATGGCGAGTCCGTCGGCCCGGTCTGACCCTGAATCCCGAACCGGACTCGACGCTGAAGCTCGGAGTCGAACTCGACACGAACCCGGTCCGGCCGTGGTCGACGGTGGGTCGTGCGACCGGTGAGCTCGCTGACCGTACGGTCGTCAAGCTCGTCGTGGTCCACCGGGCTGTTTGACGACTGGAGTGGGCCAGCCAGTCGGTCGGCTCCGCCCGCGAGGGCTGTCTCGCGCGAGCCGTGTCGTCCATCTGAGGCTCAGGTTCGGAACGTCGGTGACCGGCTTCATGTGAGCAGGGGTGAGCCGGTGGGTCGCCCGTCTGGTCGGTGAGGATGCAGTCCGTCACTGGGTCCGTCCACCCGGCCCGGCAGGTTCCGGGATTCATCCGCACCGTGTTGGTTCCGATCGCCGGACGGACAGGCAGCGAATCCCGATCCACGGTGGTCGGGTCAGAGGGTCCAGCAGATCGACAGCAGGGCGGTGCTGCCCCATCGAGTCGCTCTGCCCCCGGCTGATCGCAGGTCCTTTGGTGGATGCACCGCCGTCCCGAGCCCCCGAGCAGACCCTCGACGGCGCCGTCCGTCAGGTGTTCTCTGCCGAGCCCGGCAGCGGTCGAGCTGCGGTTGTTCAGCGGATGCCACTCACCCGGTGAGTCGCGCGCTGTTTGACAACTGCAGAGCTCCCGCAGCGGTTCGGGAGCACCAGGCGGGACTCCCGCCTGTCCGGGCACGGAACGCCACCGGTGCCCGGGGACCCGGTCGTGCACGGCCGGTCACCGTCAGCGCCACCCGGAGGGCGCCGACTCGGGTCCTCTCCGCTGCGAGTCCCGCGAGGCCACGAGCCGTCACCCACTGCGCCACCGGCGCCGACCCCAGAGGAGGATCCCATGGGTACCCACACCGCTTCCTACCGACGAACCAATCACAGCACTGCGCTCGAGCAGGTCACCGTTCCGGCATCGGCTGAGGCCCTCGAGCGTCTCGCCAGCGTGAGTTCCCTGACCGAGGTCGCCGCTGAGTTCGGCTCGGCCCGCCGACTCGCCACGCTGGTGCTCGGGCGGCCCGGCGAGGGTGGCCACGCCACCAGGCCGGTCGTCCGCTCGCTCGGACGGTTGCTCCAGCACGGACTCGGACCGTCGGTCGCCGCCGAGGCGCTGACGCTCGCCCACCTGGCCGCCGACTCGGTCGACACGACGACCATCGAGCTCCTGTTGGACCGGGCGTTCGAGGCCACGTGTTCCCTGCGTCCGTTCGACCTGAGCCTGCGGACGCAGGTCGAGGAGCTGTTGGCCTGCGGTCGGACACCGGCGCAGCGGCGCCGGCTGGTGCTCGGCCTCTGGCGCCCGGATGGGCCTGTGCGCCTGCCGCTGTGGATCGAGGGGCTGACTCCCGACTTCGACGTGACGTGGACGGGGCTCGACGGATCACTGTTCCGGTGCGGAACCCGGCTGCCCACCGGTTGGGTGCTCCGTGACGATGGCGACGAACTCCACGGTGCGGTCCGTTCGCCGGGCGAGATCGGGGGGTTCGCAGTCGAAGTCGAGGACTGGGTGCTCGACGCTGGTCGACTCGCTCAGATGACGCCCGCAGAGCGGCGGGACGCAGTCTCCCGGCTGTCGGCAGTGGAGCTCCAGCGTCTCGCCAACCGAGACGGGATCGAGGAGTTCGACGACCTCTTCGAGGTCCTCCTCCTCGAAGCGACCAGCGCCGTGCTCCACTTCCGGAGCCGGTCGGACGACCTCGTGTCGCGGGTCCTGCTCCCGTGCGATCCGGCGTCAGCGCTGCTCGCAGTGTTGGCCGGTCCGAGCTACGTGGACCAGACCCGCCTGCGGCGCTGGTTGCGGAACGCCCGCCGAGGCGACCTGGAGTGGATCGCCGAGCGAGCACCCGTGCACCTCCCTGCAGCGCTCAACTGGCTGGGGCTGCTGGACGCCGGATGGTTCACCACCGGACCGCTCCGGAGCGCGAACCTGCACGATCCCTGGATCATCCGGGCGGCGTTCCACCGGAACCTCCCCGGCGGGCGCGGTCACGAGCACCCGCTCCTCGCGGAGCTCCAGGCCCGACCGGATGTCGACGTCGACCCGGGCGCAGCACGGTGGTGTGAGCCGTACACCCCCGACCAGGACCCTGCACTGGCGCTGGTCCTGGCCCGAACCGCCACCGGGGGACTCCGCCGGTGGACTGGACCGCTCTACGAGCGAGTGGATCGTGATCGCTGGCACCGTCAGTTGGTCGATCACCGGGAACTGGCAGCAGTGGACGCGCTGCCGGCGACGATGCGGACGACCGTTCCCGACGTGCCGGCCTCACGCCGTCCGCCCCGACCACACCGGGCCGTCCGCGAGACGCTCGAACCGGCGCTCCACGGTGGGCCGTTCCGCTACGCGCCGGAGATCGCCGTCCTCGACGGGGCCCCGCTCCCGGAGCGTCCGGAGTGGACGGTGCGCCTGCCCGTCGACGTGGCCGCTCTGGAGCGGAACGCCCGGGTCATGGGCAACTGCACGGCGACGCTGCTGGACTCGATCGTCTCCGGCGGCTCGGCGCTCCTGATCCTGGAGGGGCCCCTCGGGGAACTGCTCAACGCAGAGGTCCGCCTCGAGCACTGGGACGGACACAGCCCGGAGTCCTGGGGTGTCGGCCAGATCAACAGTGTCAGGAACGCCGGAGATCCGTACGACTGGACGAGGCCGACGCTCGAGCGACTGGTCGCCGACGCGACGGCGGATCACGTCACGTGACCAGGACGTCGTCGCCGCGCCCCGGTGCCGTTCTCGTCGAGGGGGCGCCCTCCGAATGTGGGCGTCGGCCGTGCAGCAGGTTGTCCGAGTCGGCTCAGGTCTGCCCGGGGCCCCGACGCGCCCCCGTCGTTGGTGGCAGCTCCCGGGCGCGCCCGGACGGGGTGGCGGTTGCTAGCTTTCGAGGCCCAGACGTCTCCAGGAGGGGGAGCGGTGGGTCGTGTGTCCGAGAGTCCCGTCGTCCGGTGGTGGCAGAACCGCCGCGAGCGGCTGACCAATCAGATCCGCAGGGGAAAGAAGACCCCGGTGCTCCTGCTCGGTGTGGCGGCGCTCCTGGTCGCCGCTGCGGGCGCATTCGTGCTGTGGGTGCTCCAGGAGGCCAGGGGCGGGACCGGCATGGCGACCGGCGAGGCGTTCTGGGGTTCGTTGATCCGCACGCTCGACCCGGGACAGATCGGTCTGGGGCAGATCGGCGATGAGCTCAACGGCGAGCGCGAGGTGCCCTGGGGAGTCGCCGCAGTGGGGCTGGTCATGACGGTGCTCGGCATCGTGCTCGCCGGATCGGTGATCTCGATCATCACGAGCAACGTCGAACGGATCGTCGAGTCGGGGAGGACAGGGCGAGATCCGGCACCGTCGTTCGATGGCTTCGACGGTCGTCGGCCCCGCCGACCCTTCTACGTGATTCTCGGATGGTCGGACTCCGTGCCGAGGATCCTCGTCGAACTCGTCAACTCGGTGAATGGAACTGAACTCCCGCAGGTGCTCGTGGTGGCACCCGAGCCGGTGGACTCCATGGAACGCGCTGCCGAGGAGGCGTTCGAGCGGGAGGCTGAGCGTCGCGCATTGCTCAAGCGGCGGCCGTGGGCGATCCAACCGGGGCGCCGAATGTGGCGGTGGCTCCGGTTCCGAACCGGGGACCCCTCGACGAGTGAGGACCTGCAACTCCTGAGCGCGATCGAGCGGGCCACGTCGGTACTGGTCGTCTGGCCGAACCGACCCAGTGGATCGCAGGACGGCCCGAGTTCGGACGAGGAACGCATGGCGTACGTGACTCGAACGGTCTTCGCCATCACGTCGGTGCTCGCGAGCGCCCCGGAGAAGTCGGGGTCCTCCCACGTGGAACTCCGGGTGGTCGCAGAGGTGGAGAGCACGAACCCTGCGGTGAGATCGCTGTCTGAGCAGCTCGCTCAGGCCTTCTCCTCGGATGCCGCCCAGAGTCCGGGCCGACCGGTCGATCTGCGGCTCCTCGGTGGACACGACATTCAGGCCCACGTCGCCGCGCTCGTCGTCCGGAGCGCCGGACTGAGCGCCGTCTACGAGGAGCTGTTCGACTTCAAGGACTGCGAGTTCAGGGTGGTGCCGGTCAGCCCCGAGTCGCTCAGATCGATCCCCGCCGGCACGGTCAGCTTCGGGGAGTTGGTCCTGTCGGCCAGCGCACCGGTGGTGGGCTGGACCAGTGCATCGGACCGGTCGGTCAGCTGGTGTCGACCGGAGGTGC
>CAIYGQ010000156.1 GCA_903925745.1 uncultured Actinomycetes bacterium
CCGCCCGAGCTCGTCGACGGCGGTCGCCTGATCATGGTGGGCGCCACCGATCCGGTGCTCGACGGTTCGCTGTGGGCGGCCCGAGCCGGCCACCGGGGCCGAGGTCGGCTCCCCGCCGCGGACCTGGACGCCGCCGTGCTCGTCGCCGGTGCCGTACGCGAGCTCGTGACGTCCGGGCTGCTGGTGGGCGCCCACGACGTCAGCCAGGGCGGACTGGCGCTGGCGCTCGCGGAGATGGCGGTGCGCGGTGGCGTCGGTTGTTCGGTCGCCCGGGTCGCTGACCACGCGGAGCTCTTCTCGGAGTCACCCGGCCGGGTGCTCGTGTGTGTCGAGCCCGACCGGACCCGCGCCGTGCTCGACGTCCTCGAGTCCCACGGAGTGCCACACGCCCGGATCGGCGCGGCCTCCGGTGACCGCATCGCCGTCAAGGGCCTGCTCGACGTGTCGCTCGCCGACGCCGCGACCGCGTGGCGGGACCGTCTGCCCGGGGCCCTCGGTGGCGGGACGACCCAGGGCTGAGCGAGCGGGCATCGGACGGTCGTTGCCGGTCGGACGGTTCGCCCCCAGTCCGACCGGGCCGCTCCACCTGGGCAACCTGCGGACCGCGGCGCTGGCGTGGTGCGCCGCGCGGTCCTCCGGTGGCGGGTTCCTCGTGCGCATGGAGGACCTGACCACGGGCGCGGCGGCCGAGCAGGAGGACGCGCAGCTCGCCGACCTGGCGGCGCTCGGCCTGCACCACGACGGCCCGGTCGTGCGCCAGTCGGACCGGACGGACCGCTACGACCTGGCGATCACGACGTTGAGCCGGCTCGGGTTGACCTACGAGTGCTTCTGCTCCCGACGGGAGGTGCGTGAGGCGGCCGTCGCGCCGCACGGGGACCCGTCCGGACCCGAGGGTGCCTACCCGGGGACCTGCCGGAACCTCACGCCGGCCGAGCGCGACGACCGTCGGGCCCGGGGCCGGGTGCCGGCGCTCCGCCTGCGCGCCGGATCCCGGCGGGTGGTGGTCGCGGACCGACGCTGCGGCGAGCTCGACGTGACCGTCGACGACGTGGTGATCCGCCGCGCGGACGGCGTGGCGGCGTACCACCTGGCCGTCGTGGTCGACGACGCGTCCCAGGGGGTGACACAGGTGGTGCGGGGTGACGACCTGTGGCCGTCGACCCCCGTCCACGTGCTGTTGCAGGAACTCCTCGGGCTCCCGACGCCCGGGTACCTGCACGTCCCGCTGGTGCTCGGCCCCGACGGGGCGCGGCTGGCCAAGCGCCACGGCGCGGTGACGCTCGCCGACCGGGCGGAGGCGGGCGAGTCACCGGAGCGGGTGCTCGGCGCGCTGGCGGCGACACTCGGGTGGGCGGTGCCCGGTGAGTCGCTGGACGCAGGCGGTCTCCTGGACCGCTACGACCCCGACCGGTTGCCCGCCGAACCGAGCGTGTGGCGACCCTGACCGCGGCACGCACCGGCGTGGCGCGTCGGCGGGCCATGGCCGGTCCCGGTGCCGGGATCGGCGTCGCGCGCGGCGCCGCGCGCCATGGCCCGGAGGCGACGGCGCCGCAGGTGCCGTGTGGCAGGATGGCGACGTGGATCCTGACCTGAACGAGCCGGGCGAAGCCTGCGGCGTGTTCGGGGTCTACGCACCTGGAACGCCGGTGGCGCACCTGGCCTACCTGGGCATCTACGCGCTGCAGCACCGGGGTCAGGAGTCGGCCGGGATCGCCAGTTCGGACGGCGACCACGTCACCGTCGTCAAGGACATGGGCCTCGTCTCCAACGTCATCGACGATCGGACCCTGGCCGCACTCGACGGCGACCTTCCCATCGGCCCCACCCGCTACTCGACGACCGGGTCGAGCATGTGGAAGAACTCCCAGCCCGTCTTCCGCGACGTCGTGCACACCCAGTTCGCACTGGCGCACAACGGCAACCTGGTCAACACCGCGGCGCTCGCCGAGGAGGAGGGGATGCTGCCGGGAATGGTGTCGAGCGACACCGACGCCATGGCCGAGTGCATCGCCCATGAGTGCGAGCGCCTGGGTCCCGGTTCCGACGACACGCTGGTCCGCGCGCTGACCAACGTGCTCGGTCGATTCGAGGGCGCCTTCTCGCTGGTGCTGTTGGACCGGCACCGGGTGGTGGGTGTCCGCGACCCCCACGGGTTCCGGCCCCTGTGCCTCGGGAAGCTCGACTCGGGGTGGGTCCTGGCCTCGGAGACGCCGGCGCTCGACACGGTCGGTGCGCACTTCGTCAGGGAGCTCGACCCCGGCGAGATGGTCGTGATCGACTCCACCGGCGTCCACTCGTCACGGCCGTTCAGCGACGACACGGCCGAGCCGAGGCTGTGCCTGTTCGAGTTCGTGTACTTTGCCCGCCCCGACTCGCAGCTCTACGGCCGCAACGTCCACCAGGCCCGGGTCCGGATGGGGGAGCGGCTCGCCGACCAGGCCCCCATCGACGCCGACCTCGTGGTGGGCGTTCCCGAGTCCGGCCTGCCGGCGGCCGAGGGCTACGCCCGTGCGAGTGGGATCCCCTTCGGTCACGCGCTCGTGAAGAACCGCTACATCGGACGGACCTTCATCGCCCCGTCCCAGGAGCTCCGGGCGCTCGGGGTGCGCATGAAGCTCAACCCGTTGCGG
The DNA here is from genome assembly GCA_903925745.1 of uncultured Actinomycetes bacterium. Lineage (GTDB taxonomy): Bacteria > Actinomycetota > Acidimicrobiia > Acidimicrobiales > Microtrichaceae > SXMI01. Next base: position 2,634 of record CAIYGQ010000156.1, read on the forward strand.
GAGAACATCGAGGGTCGGCGCCTGGTGGTGGTGGACGACTCGATCGTGCGTGGCACCACGACCCGGGCGATGGTGTCGATGCTCCGTGAAGCGGGTGCGGCCGAGGTGCACCTGCGCGTGTCGTCGCCCCCGTACCGCTGGCCGTGCTTCTACGGGATGGACACGGGGACCCGTGGGGAACTGCTCGCCGCCAACATGGATGTCGACGAGATCCGGAGCTACCTCAACGTCGACTCGCTCGCGTACCTGACGCTCGACCGGCTGGTCGACGCGGTCGGTGCACCGGGCGCCGGCTTCTGTACCGCCTGCCTGACCGGGGTGTACCCCGTCGAGATCCCACCCGAGCTGGGCAAGGGGGTGCTCGAGGGCGGCCGGGTGTCGGCGGCCGAGGGGGTCACGGCCGCGCCGGCAGCGCTCCTCTCGGCAGAGGAGCGGGCGCTGCCGACCGACTCGGTGGGTGCACCGGGCGGCACCCGGGAGGAACCGCCCGGTGGGTGAGACCTACGAGGCGGCCGGCGTCTCGATCGAGGCCGGCGAGGAGGCCGTCGAGCGGATCAAGGCCGACGTCCGCTCCACGTTCCGTCCCGAGGTGATCGGCGACATCGGCGGTTTCGGCGGGCTGTTCCGGTTCGACCCGAGGGGCTACCGGGAGCCGGTCATGGTCTCGACCACCGACGGTGTGGGCACGAAGGCGCTCGTCGCGGCCGCCACCCGCCGCTACGGCACGATCGGACTCGACCTGGTCGCCATGTGCGTCGACGATCTGGTGTGCTCCGGCGCGGAGCCGCTGTTCTTCCTCGACTACATCTCGGTCGGTCGACTCGATCCCGACCAGATGAAGGACCTGGTCGCCGGCGTCGCCGAGGGCTGTCGGCAGGCCGGCTGTGCGCTGGTCGGCGGCGAGATGGCCGAGCACCCCGGTGTCATGGAGCCCGGCGAGTTCGACCTGGTCGGCTTCGCGGTCGGTGTCGTCGATCGTGACCGGATCCTCAGCGCCGACCGCGTCCAGGTCGGCGACCTGCTGGTCGCACTCCCGTCGCCGGGGCTGCGGTCCAACGGCTACTCGCTCGCCCGTCGCCTGTACCTGGAGGTGGCCGGACTCCAGCTGACGGACCGCGCCTGGGACGACCCGCACGCACCGACCGTGGCGGACGAGCTCCTGCGCCCCTCGGTGATCTACGCGCCGGCCGTCCGGGCCCTGGCCCGCCACACCGAGGTGCACGCGGTCGCGCACATCACCGGCGGCGGTCTGCCCGGCAACCTGAACCGGGCGCTCCCGCCGCGGGCGGATGCGCTCATCGACCCGTCGACGTGGACCTGGCCCCGGGTCTTCTCGGAACTCCAGCGCATCGGCGACGTCAGCACCGACGAGATGCGGCGGGTGTTCAACCTGGGTGTCGGTATGGTGGCGGTGGTCCCGGAGCGCCGGGCCGGCAAGGCCGTCGATGAGTTGCGTTCCCACGGCCAGCGGGCGTGGGTCGTGGGTGAGGTGGTGGCCGGAACCGGTCGGGTCCGCTTCGCCGACTGACGCACCCGGACGACCGCCCACCGACTGGAGACCACGTGATCGACCTGCGCCCCGCAGCGAGTCGGTTCCACACCCGCACGGACTGGCTCGACAGCTGGCACTCCTTCAGCTTCGGTGAGCACGTCGACCCATCGAACGTGGGTCACGGCCTGCTGCTGGTCAGCAACGACGACGTGGTGGCGCCCGGGACCGGATTCGGGGCCCACCCCCACCGTGACATGGAGATCGTGACCTGGGTGCTGTCGGGCACCCTCGAGCACCGCGACTCCGAGGGCAACGTCGGCGTGCTGGTGCCCGGGCTGGCCCAGCGCATGTCGGCGGGGACGGGGATCCGTCACTCCGAGATGAATCCCGACCCCGACGTCCCCGTGCGGCTCGTCCAGATGTGGGTCCGACCCGACACCCTGGGTGTGGCACCGGGCTACGAGCAGGTCGACGTCACCGACCGGCTCGACGCCGGCGGCCCCGTCGTGGTCGCCTCGGGGGACCCCACCGTCGACAGCGCGATCCGGATCCACCAGCGGGACGCGACGATGTGGGTGGTCCGGCTGGGCGCCGGTGACCCGTTCGACCTGCCGTCGGCTCCCCACGTCCACGCCTTCGTGGCGACCGGTGCGCTGTCGGTCGAGGGGATCGACCGCGAGCTGGGACGGGGCGACGCGGTCCGACTGAGCGGCGAGGGCTCCCTCGGTGCCCGGGCGTCGTCGGACGGCACCGAGCTGATCGTCTGGGGGACGGCGTGAGCCCCCGGTCGGTGGTCCGGACCCTGCCCGCCCACCGGGCCGTCGAGGGGGACGGGTTCGTCGTCCGCCGACCCTTCCCGGTCCCGGGAGTCGACCTGGTCGACCCGTTCCTGCTGCTCGACCACATGGGACCCGTCACCCACGGACCGGGCGAGGCCGTCGGCACCCCGGTCCACCCGCACCGTGGCTTCGAGACGGTGACCTACCTGCTCGCCGGTGAACTCCAGCACCGCGACAGCCTCGGCAACGAGGGGGTGCTCGGCCCGGGGGACACCCAGTGGATGACCGCCGGGCGCGGCGTGCTCCACGAGGAGGGCCCGACCCCGCGGTTCCTGGCCGAGGGTGGACTGCTCCATGGTGTGCAGTTGTGGGTGAACCTGCCGGCCGCGGAGAAGATGGTCGCGCCGGCGTACCAGGACCTCGCCGCGGACGCGGTCGCCGTCGACCACCCGGCCGACGGCGTGACCGTCCGTGTGGTCGCAGGATCGGCCTTCGGGCTGCAGGGACCGGGCACCACCCGGACGCCGATCACCTACTCGCACCTGACGCTGGCGCCGGGCGCCCACGTGAGCGGACCCGTCGATCCCGGGCACACGGTGCTCGTCTACCCCCTGGTCGGCTCGGTCACCGTCGCCGGCCTGACGCTGGCGGAGTCCGAGCTGGGCGTCCTGGGCCCCGGTGACTCCGTGCAGCTGGAGGGCGGATCGGTGTCCGACGGGGGCGAACCGGGGGCGTCGAGCGAGGTGTTGGTGATCTCGGGGCGACCGCTTCGCGAACCGGTCGCCCGCTACGGGCCGTTCGTCATGAACACCCGACAGGAGTTGCTGGAGGCGATCGAGGACATGCGGTCCGGACGGCTCGCCACCTGAGCCGACGCCTGAGCCGGCGCCCGGGACCGCTCCTGCTGAGTACCGTCTGGGCACTGCGTCGCCGGTTGCGTCCCGGCGGAGCGGCTGCCGGCGGACGAGGGGGTCGACGTGAGCGAGTTCCACCAGCCAGCGGTCCACGGGTCGTTGTCCTCCTGGGACGACTTCCCGGTCCACCAGGTCGCCGAGACGGTCCGGCACGCGGCGACGAGCGACCGCAACTTCTACGACCGGTACTACTTCAACTGCCACGCCAACGACGGCAGGGCGTTCCTGGTGTTCGGGCTGGGCCAGTACCCGAACCTGGAGGTGCAGGACGCGTTCGCGTGCGTCGTGACGGGCGACCGGCACGAGGTCGTCCGGGCGTCGCGACGGCTGGGTGACCGGATGGACACCTCGGTCGGCCCGCTGCGGGTCGAGGTCATCCGCCCACTGGAACGGCTGCGGATCGTCTGTGAGCGGACCGACGACTCGCCCGTGGCCTTCGACCTGACCTGGGACGGGTCCATGCCGGCGTTCGAGGAACCACGCCAGTACCTGCGCCGCCACGGCCGGGTCCTCTTCGACACGATGCGGCTCGCCCAGACCGGCCGGTGGTCGGGCGTGCTGCACACCGCCGACGGCGAGTTCCGGGTCGAGCCGGGGTCGTGGTGGGGGACCCGGGATCGCAGTTGGGGTGTCCGACCCGTCGGCGAGGAGGAGCCTCCGGGGGTGCGCACCGAGGGTCAGATGACCGGCATGTGGAACTACGCGCCCATGCAGTTCGACGACCACTCGATCCTCTACATCCTCAACGAGCACGACTCCGCCGGTGGCGACCCGAACCCGCCGCACCGGGAGCTCGAGGAGGCGGTCCGGATCTGGCACGATCCGACGCGTCCACCGGAGTGGCTCGGTCGACCGGAACACGACTGCGTCCTCCGGTCGGGCACCCGCTACGTGGAGCGCTCCACGCTCCACTTCCCCGGAGCCCCCGGCGGAGCGTTCTCGGTTGCCATCGAACCGCTCCTCGACTGCTGGCTGATGCACGGCACCGGCTACGGCATCGACCCCGACTGGCGCCACGGCATGTGGCAGGGGGAGCTGGTCGTCCAGTCCCGACGGATGGACTACACGGCGCAGGCCGCCGAGTTGTTCGGACTCTGTGACCAGGTCGCACGCTGCACCCAGTCGGGCGGGGTGGCCGACGGAGCCGTCGGCCACGGTCTCCACGAGTTCTTCTTCATCGGGGGCTTCGACCGGTACGGCCTGCGTGACTGGGACCCCGCCCCCTGATCGGTCACGCCCCCGGATCCGAGCGAGTAGACCGGAGGCACGCCGGCGACGCATCCGGTGGGACCGGGAGGTCGTGACGTGTTCCAGGGAATCCTCATCTTCGCCATCGGTGGACTCCTCCTGATCGCCGCGTTCGCCGTCCTGGTCGGTCGGCGTCGCCGCTACGAGGAGTCGGGCTCACCCGAGGACCAGCTGACCGACGAGGAGTTCCGGCGGATCGAGTTCGGCGACGAGGAGATCTGAGCGTGGGTGACGACCTCGTGCCGGCGGAGGTCCACGCCGCCCTCGTGGACCACCTCTTGGAGCACTCGGTCCGTCGGGGCGACTTCGTGCTGAAGTCCGGGGCGCGCAGCGACTGGTTCATCGACTCGAAGCAGACCGCCTGCGATCCGGACGGGATCCTGCTGGTCGCCCGGGCGGCACTGGCGGTCGTCCCACCGGAGGCCACGGCCATCGGTGGCCTGACGGTCGGCGCGGATCCGGTGGCCTACGGGGTCGCGGCCGTCGCCGCCACCACCGGTCGACGACTGCGCAGCTTCACGATCCGCAAGGAGGCCAAGGACCACGGCGTCACGGGACGGCTGGCGGGCCCCCTCGTCGCCGGCGACCGAGTGGTGGTCACCGAGGACACCGTCACCCGGGGAACCTCGCTGTTCGAGGCGGTCCGGGTCGTCCAGGAGCTGGGCGCCACCGTCGTCCTGATCATGCCCCTGGTGGACCGCGGTGGCACGTGTGCGGCGATGGCCGCCGACGCCGGCATCCCGTACCGGCCGTTGGTGACGGCCCCCGACCTCGGGTTCACCTACCAGGGCGCCTGAGCCGGGGGCCGGGTCGAACGCGGCCGGTCCGGCTGCGGGCGTTAGCCTGCGGGACTCATGGCTGACACACCCACTCCCGCCTACTCGGTCCGCATCCGGGTCCGCATGCAGAACCAGCCGGGGATGCTCGGCCGGCTCGCCATCGCCATCGGCGAGGTGGGAGCCAACATCTCGGCGCTGCAGGGGTTCGAGGTCAAGACCGACACCCTCGACGACGACCTGGTCGTCAACTGCATCAGCGAGGC
>CAIYGQ010000157.1 GCA_903925745.1 uncultured Actinomycetes bacterium
CGGGGTCGAGCTCGACGCCCCCGGCCTCCAACAGGGCGAGCGTCTGGGGGACCGGGCTGGTGAGCAGCGCTGCGGGTGCCTCCACGGTGAGGTCGTCGGACTGGAGCGACCAGCCGTCGTCGGTCCGTCGCACGGCGGTCACCTGCACGCCCGTGCGGACGTCGGCCAGGTCGGCGGCCAGGTGCTTGGCGAGCGCGTTCATGCCGCCGACGACCTGGTAGCGGGGGTGCGTGTCCCCGGAGCCGAATCCCCGACACCACTCGCGGACCAGCCCCTGTGCCGTCAGCTCGGTCACCAGCCCGCGGAGCTCGGGACCGCGCTGGGTGAAGAACTGGGCGCCGTGGTCCAGCCGGGCCGGACCCATGCGACGGGTCGCCAGTCGACCCCCGACGGAGCGGCCCTTGTCGAGCACCACGACGCTCCTCCCGGCCGCCTCGAGGTCCCGCGCGGCGGCCAGCCCGGCGAGCCCGGCGCCGAGCACCACCACGTCGGTCGGTCGAGCCTGCATGCCGTGATGATGCCACGGCGACGTGGGCTGGCCGCCCCCGGGTGGCACGGGCAAGGATGGACCCATGCGAGTCCTGGTCACCGAGAAGATCGCCGAGAACGGACTGGAGCGCCTCCGCGACGCCGGCCACGACGTGGACGTCCGCCTCGACCTGGACCCCGACGCGCTCCTCGACGCGGTCGCCGGCGCGCACGCGCTCATCATCCGGTCCGCCACGCAGGTGACCGCCGAGGTGCTCGCGGCCGGCACCGACCTGGTCGTCGTCGGTCGGGCGGGGATCGGGCTCGACAACGTGGACGTGGCCGCGGCCACCGACCGGGGTGTGATGGTCGTCAACGCGCCGCAGTCGAACACGCTGTCCGCGGCCGAGCACACCATGGCGCTGCTCCTGTCCCAGGCGCGCAACGTCCCGCAGGCGCACGCGGCGTTGAAGGCGGGCCGGTGGGAGCGCTCCAAGTGGGAGGGCGTCGAGCTCTCGGACAAGACGCTGGGCATCATCGGTCTGGGTCGGATCGGCAAGCTCGTCGCGCAGCGGGCCATGGCCTTCGGCATGCGGGTCGTCGCCTACGACCCGTTCGTCTCCGACGACCGGGCGCGCCGGATCAACGTGACCCTCTGCAGCCTCGACGACCTGGTGGCGCAGTCGGACTTCATCACGCTGCACCTGGCGAGGACGCCCGAGACCATCGGCCTGATCGACGCCGACATGCTGGCGCGGGCCAAGCCGAACCTGCGGATCGTGAACGTGGCCCGGGGCGGCATCGTCGACGAGGACGCGCTCGCCGACGCGGTGCGGGCCGGCCGGATCGCCGGAGCGGCGATCGACGTGTTCGACACGGAGCCGACGACCTCGTCGCCGCTGTTCGAGCTGGACTCGGTGGTGGTCACCCCGCACCTGGGGGCCAGCACGGCCGAAGCCCAGGACAAGGCGGGCGACACCATCGCCGAGATGGTCGAACTGGCGCTGGCGGGTGACTTCGTCCCGTACGCCGTGAACGTCAGCGCGGCCGAGGCCTCGGAGACCATCCGTCCCTACCTGGGCCTCGCCGAACGGCTGGGTCGGATCTTCGCCGGTCTGGTCGGCGCCACCGACGGGCCCCTCGAGATCGAGTACCAGGGCCAGATCGCCGACTACGACACGCGCATCCTGACCCTGTCGGTCCAGAAGGGGTTCTTCTCGGTGGTGACGGGTGAGCCGGTCAGCTACGTGAACGCACCGACCGTCGCCGAGGAGCAGGGCATCGAGGTCCGACCGACCGCCACGACGACCGCCCGCGACTACGTCAACCTGGTCACGATCCGCTCGTCGGGCCACAGCCTGGCCGGGACCCTGGTGGGGTTGAACAGCGTCCCGACGGTGGTGATGATCGACGACCACGCCGTGGACGTGCCCCCGGCCCAGCACCTGCTGGTGGTCCGCAACGAGGACCGGCCCGGGATGATCGGTGCCGTCGGGACGGTGCTCGGCGTCGCCGGGCTCAACATCGACGACATGGCCGTCGGTGCCGCCGAGGACGGCGCCAAGGCCCTCATGGCGATCGCGACCGCCAGTTCGGTGCCCGCCGAGGTGCAGGACGAGCTCCGCGCCGTCGACGGGATCACCTCGGTCGCCGCCGTCTCGGTCTGAACCGACCGGTTCCGTCTCGTCCGGGTCGGCCGGTGCCGTCTCGGTCCGGGCCGACCGGTGTCGGCTCGTCCGGGCCGGCCGGTGCCGCTCAGAGCGCGGTCCGGACCTCCGGGCCGCGGAGCTCGGCGTCGAGGGTCCACACCGCCCGCTCGGACACACCGTGGATCCGGTCGTCGACGACCACGGTGCGCCGCACCGCCTCGTCCGTCATCCGGTCGCCGTCGGCGTCGGGCGCCAGTTCCCGGGCCAGCTCGAGCCGGTCGCCGTTGACCCGGACGAACACCCGACGCACGCCGTCGGGGCCGCCCGGGTCCGGCACCGGCTGACAGGTCTGCGGGGACACCAGGTAGGGCGGATCCCCCGGGGACCACCCCTCCTCGGGTCCGGCGGGCCGGGCCGGTCCCGTGGTGCAGGCCACCCGACTGATGGCGTACCGGTCGAGCGGGAACGACGCCGTGCCCCGGACCGGGTCCCAGGTGAACGCCAGGGGGTCGCCGCGCAGCAACGGGGTGGCGTCGGGGAAGCCGAGCACCGAGGTCTCGACCGGTCGGGTGGGATCCGACACGTCGAACAGCGAGACCTTGGCGCCCGTGGTGACGCCCTGGTCGTCGGCGTCGACGCCGATGCCGAGCAACCGGCCGTCGCCGACCGGGTGGAGGTACTCCGAGAACCCGGGGATCTTCAACTCACCGAGCACACGGGGGGCGGTCGGGTCCGAGACGTCGATCGCGAAGAGCGGGTCGACCTGGCGGAACGTCACGACGTAGGCGGTGTCGCCGGTGAAGCGGACGGACTGGACCCGTTCCCCCAGTCCCAGGTCGTCGACGTGGCCGACCTCGGCGAGCGTCCCGTCGGGTCCGGGGCGCAACACCGTGAGGCGACCCTCGGTCGGTGGGGCCGCGGTCACCGGCGGTGCCGGAAGGATCCCGATGGGTCCCGAGGTCATGTCCGGCGCGGGCGCCGGGTCGGTCGCAGTGGTCGGCACCGGATCGGAGGTGGTCGGCACCGGGTCGGTCGTGGTGGTGACGATCCGCAGGTCACCGTTCCGCTCCGACAGCGAGTACTGGTCCAGCACCTCTCCGGGCACCGACCCCGACCCCGAGTACCGGGTGCCGTCGCCGGTGAGTTCGATCCGGTGCACCGCGGAGTTCGGAACCTCCCAGGAGCCGACGCCCGAGGTCAGGTGGATCGCCGTCGGCGAGGCGTACACGGTGAGTCCCAGGCCGGCGCCCCCCTGCACCGTGGTGGTCGACAGGTCGTCGAGCGTCGCGCCGACGCTCACGACGCTCACCAGCTCGGGGCTCGTCACGGTCGTCGTCGGATCGTCGACGCTGGCGGTGGCATCAGGTGTGGCCAGCACCTGGTCGCAGTCGACGAGCGGCTGGACGGTGCCGTCGGGGGTGATCCGCCGGGGGAGCACCTGCGACCCGTCGATCGACTCGACGATCGCCCGGGTCCCGGCCGGATCGGAGTAGGCGCCGCTCCCGGCCCGGGCGACGACCTCGGGAACGGTGGAGAGCACCACGCGGGGCACGTCGCCCACCATCCGGGTGGCGACGACCTGGCCCTCGAGCCGGGTGCTCGCCTCGACGCGGGGGAGCGCCGGGTCGGTGGTGTCGACGAGGGTGACGGTCGTCGTCGGCTGTGAGCTCCACGGCACCTCATCGGCACCGGCGCCGGGCGGAACGTCGCCGGGTGGAACGTCGCCGGGTGGAACTGCGCCGAGTGGAACGTCGCCGATGGCCTCGCTGGTGACGACGACGAGCTGGCGACCCCGGAGGAACAGCTGCGGCGGGAAGGACGACGGGGCGACGGCGCCCCAGGTGGTCGCCCCACCGGGGACGGTCGGGGTCGAGCCGCGGCCCGCTCCGGGCAGTTCGACCCGGCCGACCACCCGTGGCGGGTCCTCGAGCGCGACGGTCCGCAGTTCCAGCCCCGTCGGCGTCGGGATGGTGGTGTGGAGGTGCCGGCCGTCGGTGACCGTCGAGTTGCCCTCGGCCACGCCGGCCTCCTGGTCGTTCGAACCGGCGACCACGACGCCCGCGTCCTCGGCGGCCAGTCCCTGCACCGACGCGCCGCCCGAGGTCCCCGCAACCACCGGACCCCGCACCCCGCCGTCGGAGAACAGCACCGTTCCGCCGCTGCCGGCTCCGGCATCCCCGAATCCACCGCTCGTGGCCCGCTCCGCGTACTCGACGGCATCGAGCAGCACCGACCGGACCCGGCCCGCCACGGCGTCACAGGAGTCCGACCTCGACAGGGCGGCCAGCGCCACCTCGCCGGTGCCCGGGGGAGTGGCCGGTCCCCCCAGCTCGTCACCCGGCTCCGACCCGGTGCACGCCGAAGCCGCGACCGCCAGGGCCACCGCCGCCACGGTCATCCGCATGTGCCGTGTCCGCATGCGCCGTGTCCGCATGCGCCGTGTCCGCATCGAGTTCACCACGCTGCAGCCCCCCGTCCGTCCCGACCGGTCGTCGTCCACGCTGCATCAGACGACCGGGGTCGTCGATTGGTTCACACGTTGACCAGATCGCGGGCCGATCAGGCGATCACGGGCATCCAGGCCGGCCGCTGCTGCTCGTAGGCGGTGATCTCCGCCGCGTGCTGCAGCGTGAGGCCGATGTCGTCGAGCCCGTTCAGGAACCGGTGCTGCACGGCGTCGTCGAGCGGGAAGTCCACGAGCAGGTCGATCGCCGGTGCCTCCAGCACCCGACGCTCCACGTCGATGGTCAGCTCCAGTCCCGGGTCGGCGACGAGCGCGTCCAGCAGCTGTCGGCCCACCTCGGGGCTCACCTGCACCGGCACCAGGCCGTTCTTGGTGGCGTTGTTGCGGAAGATGTCGCCGAACCGCGGTGAGACGACGGCGGCGAAGCCGTACTGCTGGATGGCCCAGACCGCGTGCTCGCGGCTGGACCCGGTGCCGAAGTTCTCGCCCGCCACCAGCACGGTGGCGCCCTGGTAGGGCTCCTGGTTCAGCACGAAGTCGCGGTCGTCGCGCCACTCGCTGAACAGGCCGGCCTCGAAGCCGGTGCGCTCGACCCGCTTCAGCCAGTCGGACGGGATGATCTGGTCGGTGTCGACGTCGGAGCGGTCCAGGGGCACGCCCCGGCCGGTGATCACGCGGACGGCTTCCATCAGAGTTCCTCCGGGGTGGTGAAGTGGCCGGCGATGGCCGTGGCGGCGGCGACGGCGGGTGAGACCAGGTGGGTGCGGCCGCCGCGCCCCTGCCGGCCCTCGAAGTTGCGGTTCGACGTGGAGGCCGACCGCTCACCCGGGGCGAGCTTGTCGGGGTTCATCGCCAGGCACATCGAACAGCCCGGCTCCCGCCAGTCGAAGCCCGCCTCGGTGAAGACCGTGTGGAGTCCCTCGGCCTCGGCCTGCTCCCGCACGGCCCGCGACCCCGGCACGACGAAGGTCCGGATGCCCGAGGCGACCCGCTGGCCGCGGGCCGATGCGTCGCGGACGACGTCGGCCGCGGCCCGGAGGTCCTCGATGCGCGAGTTCGTGCAGGACCCGATGAACACGGTGTCGACGCCGACCTCGGTCATCGGTTGGCCGGCGGAGAGGCCCATGTACTCGAGGGCCCGCTCGGCGGCGGCGCGCTGCGTCGGGTCGTCGACGTCGTCGGGCGACGGGACCCGGCCCGACAGCGGGACGACCTGGCCGGGGTTGGTGCCCCAGGACACGAACGGCTCGATCTCGGCGGCGTCCAGCTGCACCACCGTGTCGAACGTGGCGTCCTCGTCGGTGTGCAGCGTGCGCCAGTCGGCCACGGCCTCGTCCCAGAGCTCGCCGGCGGGCGCGTAGCGCCGCCCCCGCAGGTACTCGAAGGTGGTCTCGTCCGGGGCGATCAGTCCGGCCTTGGCGCCGGCCTCGATGCTCATGTTGCAGACCGTCATGCGGCCCTCCATGGAGAGCGACCGGATCGCCGAGCCCCGGTACTCCGCCACGTGGCCCATGCCACCCGAGGTGCCGAGCCGGCCGAGGATCGCCAGGATGACGTCCTTGGCCGACACGCCCGGCCGCAGGTCGCCCTCGACCTCGATCGACAACCACCGAGGCGGCGTCTGGGGCAGCGTCTGGGTGGCGAGCACGTGCTCGACCTCGGAGGTGCCGATGCCGAACGCGAGCGCTCCGAACGCGCCGTGGGTGGCGGTGTGGCTGTAACCGCAGACGATGGTCATGCCGGGCAGGGTGGCGCCCTGCTCGGGGCCGATCACGTGGACGATGCCCTGACCGGGTGAACCCATGGGTTCGTTGCGGATGTGGAACTCGCCGGTGTTGGACCGGAGGGTGTCGACCTGCGTGCGGGACACCGGGTCCGCGATCGGCTGGTCGATGTCGGCCGTGGGGACGTTGTGGTCCTCGGTCGCCAGCGTCAGCTGGGGGCGCCGGACGTCCCGTCCGGTCATCCGCAGCCCGTCGAAGGCCTGCGGCGAGGTGACCTCGTGGACCAGGTGGAGGTCGATGTACAGCAGGTCCGGTTCGCCGGGGGCGGACCGGACGACGTGTCGGTCCCAGACCTTCTGGGCCAGGGTCCGGGGGGCGGTGTCGGACATGCGGCGCTCGCTCTCGTCGTGTCGGTGTCGTGGCTGGTCAGTGTCTCGGAATGTGGGATAGCATTCCCGAGTGATGGAACACAGGGTAAGCGCCGTCGGCGTGCTGGACAAGTCGTTCCGGGTGC
>CAIYGQ010000158.1 GCA_903925745.1 uncultured Actinomycetes bacterium
GAGGGGGCCACCATCGGCGGAAGCCGAACATGAACACCTACGAGGGGCGGCCTGCGGGCCGCCCCTCTCTCCTGTACTCGGGACTTGCCGGCGTCGGAGCCGCGACCAGTGCAGGACGTTGTCGGGCCGTCCTTCCCGACGACCGGTCGCTGGACCGCCCCGCTGGTGGGGACGTGGATCCGGGCCGGTCCACATCGTCGACGGGTTGCAGTGGCCGTCGACCACCGGGCCCCGGCGTCACGCCGGGGCCCGGCCCTTTGTGCCTGGTACCTCCCGATTGCGCGGGCGCATCATCACTCAACCCTGTGGACATGCGAGTTCTCCGATGCCTCTTCTCGGTGCTCGTGCTTGTCGGGTGCGGACCCACTCGGCCTGCCGCAGACCCGTCGGGGCCTGGTGCCGTCGAGCAGCTCGTCAACGTCCTGACCGTTCCCGACATCGGACCGGGCGGTTCAACAGTCAGGTGGGACCGCGAGGTCGTCACCTACCGGTTGGCACTACCCAGCTACCCCGAATGGCTTCGTGACGAGCTGCGCGCTGCATTTGCGTGGGCAGCTGCGGCAACCGGAGTTGCGGTCACCGAGGTCGAGCAGGAACAGGCCGAAGTGCTGGTCGCCGCGGGGCCGGGTGCAGGTGCGCATGTGACCGTCAGGATCAGCGAGCACGGTTCAATCGTGGGCACATGGATCCAGATGGGGTGCTGCCGGGTGCGCCCGGCATGGGAGGACGTACTGCAGTCGTTCGGTCCGCTCGGCGACCATGCCGACGCCCGGTCTCTCTTCTCCGAACTCTTGGAACGCGAACGACCGGGATGCTTCGACCTTGCGGTCCTGCGGACTCTGTACTCGTTGCCGCCCGGCACCGGCCGCGGGATCGTCAGGAGCAGGGCACGCGACATCCTGGATGAAGCCTGTGGCCAACTCGGCGAACTGTGAGCTTCGCAGTCGGGACTGGGAACCGCTTCACACCCCATTTCTTGTGGACGCACCTGGTAGCCACTTCGGGGTACGTCGAACGCCGGCGATGTGAGCGTCTGCTGGGATCAAGCGGTGGATCAGGTTGCCGTGAGGATCACCGTGTCGCGTATCCGTTCATCCGTTCGCGGCAACCTGATTTCACGCGCTTTTCGGCCGTCAGATGCGTTCAGCCGCGGCCGTCAGGCCGCCCGAGTAGGTCGTCGGTGTAGCGACGGAGGAACTCGGCTGCTGTCTGCGTGTCGCCGGTCGCCTCGGCGATCGTGATCGACACCTCGAGGACATGTTCCCTCCAGGCGGGGACCTTGTCGGGCCAGCATTCGATGACGGTCTGCTCCACCAGGACCGACAACGCGAGCAGCCGCAGCATCCCGAGGCACACCCAGGAGGCGGCCAGCTCAACGGTCACCGCGTCCAGATCTCCTTGGTGGAGCCCTGCGTCCGGGTCGCTCCAAACGCCGAGTTCCACCTCCAAGCAGTCCTTCACCGCAGCAGCGGCACGCTCAAGGTGCTCGACGTCGTTAGGAGCGTGCACCCGGCCGACTCCTGCCTGACGACGCAGCTCCAACGCACGCTGCAGCACTCGAGCAGAGGCGACGTACTGAACCACGTGATCACCGTGCGCGTGGCAAACGCGCAGGCAGTCCCCCACTTGCGGAGGGTCATCGGCCGGCCACGGTGGCACTGACACGACCGCCGAACACCGGGAGGGGACCACGTGCACAGGATCAGCGCTGTCAGTCGTCGGATGAGGAGGTGGGC
>CAIYGQ010000159.1 GCA_903925745.1 uncultured Actinomycetes bacterium
CTGGTAGTTGATGAACGCCGAATTCGGATTCGTCCCGTCATTCGGACCAACCCGCAAGAACCCCGAACCCAACGGCGCCACCACCGTCACCGACACCTCAACCGCCGACGCATCATCCGGCACGTTGCAGGTCGACTGACCTCCCTGGCCCGCCAGACCCGAACCACCCACCTGGAACGCCCGGGACAACCCGGCGTTGATCCGACCCTGAACCGTCGGACGTGTGTCCACCACCCGACACGGCGCCACCGCCGTGAACCCCGAACCAGACGTCGGAGCAGCCCCGACCGGGGCGGCCGCCACAGGAACGAGCGCCAACAACGCCCCCAACAACGTCAGGACGACCGTCACCGCAACCCGAGACCGCACCACAACCTCCCCCAACGAAGACGTCCAATGTGCGTCATTGCGCCAAACCACGTCAAGACCACATCCGGACCAGGAACCGACCGGAACCAACGCCACCAGCCGACATCGCGCATCCGCGCGGAACGACCGCCTCGAGAGACGATCCGAGCACCCAGAGCGGCCTTGCGACTCGATCCTGCAGCCTTACGGAGCCGAACGAGCCGCAGGTCATGACCACACCCCACCCTGCCATCCGCGATCCGAACCTGACGCCAGGTGAGTTCCCGGGCTTCGCACAACTGGGCCATGCGCTTCCGGGCGACCTTCGATCCGGCCGCTCCGATCGAGCCGCCCGTGTCCCGGCTCGTCGACAGCGCCGACCTGCCGACCTCCGGCAGCCGATTCCGCCACCGGTGGTGGAGCGTCTCGGCGATTTCGTGTCGACGACACATGTCGCGGAACGTTCGAGGTGCCGAACTTGATCCGAGACCGGATCTGTTGCGACCTCTCCGACGCCGGCCCTACCGTTTCCGACACTGTGGAGGTGTTGAGCGGGGTGTTCCGGATCCTGGCGTGCGTCGTCGTCGTCGGCGGCGTCACGAAGGTCGCATTCCCGGCGGGCTTCGCCGCCACCCTCCGCTCACTCGGCCTGCCGAGCGGGACGCTCCCCGCCCGTCTGATCGGTTCCCTCGAGGTTGGCGTCGGCGCCGCAGCACTCGTCATCGCCGGCCGCACAGGCGCGCTGTTGCTCGCCGTGACCTACGCCTGCTTCACCGCCGTGGTGGTGGCTGCGAGTCGGGCGGGAGCGGAGTCCTGCGGGTGTTTCGGTGCGGTGGACGCACCCCCCGGCTGGGTGCACATCACGGTCAACGCCGCCTCGACGGTGGTGGCACTGGCCGCGATCGCGATTCCCCCGGCCGGACTCCTCGACGCCCTCGAGCCGCTGGGATCGGCCGCCGCGCCGTACCTGGCCCTGCTGGCACTCGGTACGTGGCTGGTCGTGGTGGTGGACACGACGGGCGCACGCCTGGCCGAGGAGACCGCGGCGGTGAACCGACTCGGAGCGGTGTTCCGGGCGAACAACATCAGCGGCGTGGGAACTCCCCCGCCGGGCCGGCACGCCGCCCGACCACAGCGGAGCAGGATCTGACATGGCGAGTGTCCTCGACCGAACCGTCAACTTCCTCGCCGACCGACTCGACCGGAGGGGCTTCCTGTCGAAGGCCGCGGTCGTCGGCTCCGCGGCGGTGGTCGCCCCGCTCGAATTCGGGTTGAGGCCCAACTCCGCCTACGCGGCCGTCTGCAACTGCAACGGCTCGCGTTGTGCGTGCGGTTCGCTCTGCTGTGACGGCTACAGCGAGTTCTGCTGCACCCTGTTCGGGGCGAACGCCTGCCCGCCGGGAACGATCACCGCCGGATGGTGGAAGGTCGACGGTTCACAGTTCTGCGGGGGCGCGGCGCGCTACTACCTGGACTGCAACGCCCAGTGCGGCACGTGCGGCTGCGGACCGGGAGGTGTGTGCAGTGGAGCGTGCTCCGGCACCGGCTGCGGGTGCGCCAGGGGCGACTGCAACAACCGCAAGTCCGGCTGCACCCGGTTCCGCTACGGCCAGTGCAACCAGGGCGTCCCGTGTGTCGGTCCCATCGTCTGCCGCGTCGTCACGTGCGCCCCTCCGTGGACCTTCGACCCCGCCTGCTCCACGACGTCGCGCACCGACGCCGCCACACGGGCCCACGACCGGCCCTGCCTGAACGAGCCCTTCGGTGCGCTCGGCGACGTCGTGCCCGGTGACGGAACCGTCCGCGTCACCGGATGGGCGGTGGCGAACACCGACTTCGACCGGGCCGGCTTCCGGATCTTC
Organism: uncultured Actinomycetes bacterium; assembly: GCA_903925745.1. Lineage (GTDB taxonomy): Bacteria > Actinomycetota > Acidimicrobiia > Acidimicrobiales > Microtrichaceae > SXMI01. The sequence continues at coordinate 2,211 of CAIYGQ010000159.1, forward strand.
GTGGGTGACCGCCTCGTCTCCCACGGGCTCGCCGAGGTCCCCCGCCCCGACGTCAAGCAGGCCTACCCGGCGTTCCCGCCGAACACCGGACTCGACGTGACCGTCAACGCGCCGTCGGGCCGGCGACTGGTCTGCCTGTGGGGAGTGGACCGCCGCAACGGTCGGCAGTCCCTCATCGGCATGCGTGAGGTCGTGATCGGCGGCCCGATCGGCGCCCTCGAGGGAGTCGACGTCTCACCCGGTCAGCTCGTCGTCCGGGGCTGGTCGCTGAGCGGGGCCCAACGCCGGAAGCTCTCCCGCGTGCGGATCTTCCTGGACACCGCCTTCGTCCGCGACCTCCCGGCGACCGACCTCCCCCGTCCCGACATCGTGACCGCCTACCCGGGTGCAGACCTCAACAGCGGGTTCCGGGTCCCGATCCCCGCCGGACCCGGGAAGCACCTCGTCTGCCTCTGGGCGACGGACCCGGTGACCGGGGCCGAGACCTTCATCGACGCCCGGGAGGTCGTGGTCCCGTGAGCGTCGTCGTCGGTGTCCTCGCCGTCGTGGTGGTGCTGCTCGCGGTCCTCGTCGTCGGCCTGCTCCGTTCGCACGCCGAGATCCTCCGCGCCCTGCACGACCTGGGCGTCAACTTGGAGCACGGCGCCCCGACCCCGGGGGCGACGGCCTTCGAACTGCGTCCGGGCCCGGCGGCCACCGACCGCAGCGGACGGGGCGTCGCCCCGGCCGGAACGCCGGCGTCGGAGCGGATCAGCGACCAGGGGGTCGCGCTACCGGAGGACGGTCCCCTTGGATCGGCCCACGACCTGCGCGGCGTGACGCCCGCCGGCGACGCCGCAGCGATCTCGGTGCGAGGCGGACGCGGCCTGACGCTCCTCGCCTTCCTGACCTCGGGGTGCGCATCGTGCCTGGACTTCTGGGAGGCGTTCCGGATCCCGGGCAATCGCGCCATCGGCGGCGCCGACGCCAACCTCGTGGTGCTGACGAAGGGACCCGCCGATGAGAGTCCGGGGGCGGTCGCCGAACTGGCCGACCCGGAACTGGTCACGCTGATGACCACCGAGGCGTTCGAGGACTACTCGGTGCCCATCGCGCCGTACTTCGTCCTGGTCGACAGCTCCTCCGGGGGCATCGTGGGCGAGGGCGCCGCGTCCAGCTTCGACCAGCTCGCGTCGCTGCTCGCCAAGGCACTCGCCGACGGCGGTCACGACCCGGCCGCCCCCCGCTCCCGCCGGGAGGTACTGCGGGGATTGCGCCGGGCGACCGCCGACGAGGCGCTCGAGGCCGCAGGCATCGGACCCGGCCATCCGAGCCTCCACGAGGACCCGCACTCCGACCGGGGATCGGGGTCGTGATGACCGAGCGGCTCCGCGGCCACGGCATCTCGTGCGCGCTCCTGCCCGGGTGGGACATCCGGATCGAACGCCGCGCCGAGTCCCCGGTGCCGGTGCCGGGATCGACCGAGCCGATGGGCGGATCCACCTACCCGGTCCTCCACGCCGGCACGTCGCCGCTCCCCGCCCGACGGGGCGACTACGGCTCCGGCTACGTCGAGACGATGACACCCGCCGACGTGTTCGTCTGCCTCAGCGAGTTCGACCCGTACGACGGGATCGAGGACATGTTCGAGTCCGGGATGACTCCCCCGCTGCGGGCCAACGACTTCCACCCCGACGCCCAACAGCGGGTCATCGCCGGGATGTGCGGGGCCCAGCGGTTCTTCGCCACCCGTCGGCGGGCCTTCGGCCTCTACGTCGTGCTCGGATCCTGGCTCCAACGCGTCCCGCTGGTCGACCGGGCCAACCAGCTGCTGTCCACCATCGAGATCGACCTCAGATGACCCACCCGTTGCGCCACCGAGGAGCCCAGCCATGACCCTGCTCGTCCAACTCGCCGTCGTGACCTCGATCGCCGCGGCCGTCAGGTCCACCTGGTCACCGTGCGGCCTGTCGATGCTCTCGACCATCACGCCCATGGCCGAGCGGAGTCGCGGGCGACGCTGGTCCCTGACCGCGGCGTGGTTCGTCCTGGGCGCGACGCTCGGCGGGGCGACCCTGGGCGCCCTGGCGCTGGTCGGCGCAGGCGCCGTCCGGGCGGTCGGGCTGGAGGCGGGCACCGGTGCGCTCGCCGTGGCGGCGATCGCCGCCCTGGTCACGGCGTCGATGGACCTCGGGGTCGGCACGACCATGCCCCACCACCGACGCCAGGTCGACGAGGCCTGGCTCGACCAGTACCGCTCATGGGTCTACGGAATCGGGTTCGGATGGCAGATCGGGACCGGACTGGCCACGTACATCATGACCGCTGCCGTCTACCTGACGATCGTCCTGGCCGCGCTCTCCGGCTCGGCGGTCGTCGCCATCGGCATCGGCGTGCTGTTCGGACTCACCCGCGGTCTCGCCATCGGCCTCGGCGTCCGACTCACCAACCCCGACCGCCTCCGGAGATTCCACCGACGCTTCGACGAGCTCGGCCCGGTTGTCCGCTGGGCCGTGATCGCCGTCCAGGTCTCGGTCGCGACCATCGCAGCTGCAGCCGCCTGGGGCGTGGTCGGTGGCGTAGCAGTCCTGGCGGCCGCCATCACCGTCGCCCTGTGGAGCCTCCGGGGTGCCACGGCCGTTGCGGCCCGACCGTCGACACTCGTGACCCAACGCTGACCCGGCGACTGGCCGGGCTCACCTGCCGTCGACGGCCTCACACGA
>CAIYGQ010000160.1 GCA_903925745.1 uncultured Actinomycetes bacterium
CGCCGAGGAGAGCGGCGGTGCCGCGGCGTCCGTGGCCTCGCTGGACGCCGGCGACCTGGGTGCGACCGGTGCCGCCGTCGTGACCAACCGTTTCGTCGAGGAGCAGACCGGCCCCTCGTTGGACGACGCCGTCGTGGTCGTCTCGGGCGGCCGTGGGCTCGGCGAGAGCGAGCGCTTCCAGATGGTGGAGGACCTGGCGAAGGCGCTCGGTGCCGCACCCGGTGCGTCGCGGGCGATCGTCGACGCCGGCTGGGTGCCCTACTCCTACCAGGTCGGACAGACCGGCAAGGTCGTGAAGCCGAACGTGTACATCGCGGCCGGGATCTCGGGTGCGACCCAGCACCTGGTCGGCATGAAGGGCTCCAAGAACATCATCGCCATCAACAAGGACCCCGAGGCCCCGATCTTCTCGGTCGCCGACCTGGGGATCGTGGGCGACGTGAACAAGGTGCTGCCGAAGCTCATCGAGGCGCTGCAGAACCGGTGAGTCCGAACCGATCGGAGCTCGAGGGCCCCCGGGAGGGGGCCCTCGTCGCGCCCGGACCGTCCGGTCGGCGCCGGTGGTGGTCCAACTGGGCCGGCAACCAGCGCTGCCTGGTCCGCATCGTGCGTCCGACCGGGGAGGCGGAACTCGCCCGGGTCGTGGCGGCCGCGGCCGAGCGGGGCGGGCGGGTGAAGGCGGTCGGTGCGGGCCACTCCTTCTCCGGCCTGGCGACCACCGACGACGTCCTGGTGGACCTGTGCCGACACGACCGCGTCCTGTCGCTCGACCACGACGCCGGGACCGTGACGGTCGAGGCGGGCATCCGGCTGCGGGCGCTCTCGGAGTACCTGTGGACCCGCGGACTGGCGCTCGAGAACCTGGGCGACATCGACGTCCAGTCGGTCGCCGGGGCCACCTCGACGGGCACGCACGGGACCGGACTGGCCTTCGGGTGCCTGTCGAGCCGGATCGTCGGCATGCGGATCGTCGACGGGACCGGTTGCGTCCACGTCTGCGACGAGGCCGAGGACCCGGAGCTCCTCCACGTGGCCCGGGTCGGCCTGGGTGCGCTCGGGATCGTCTCGACGGTGACGTTGCGGGTGGTTCCTGCGTTCCACCTGCACGCGCTCGAGGAACCCAGACGCATCGACGACGTGCTGTCCACGCTCGAGGCCTCCTTCGCCGAACACGACCACTTCGAGTGCTTCTGGGTCCCGCACACCGGCTGGGCGCTCACGAAGACGAACCGCCGGACCGACGAACCGGTCCGGCCGCGTCGCCGGTGGGACGAGTTCGTCCAGGACCGGTTGTCGACGAACCTGTTGTTCGACGCCGTCAACCGGGTCGGGGTCTGGCGACCTGGTGCGATCATCCCGCTGGGCCGACGCCTGCCCTCGGCCGGCCGTGTCGACTACGTCGACCGGTCGTACCGGGTGTTCGCGTCACCGCGCCACGTGCGGTTCCTGGAGATGGAGTACGCGGTCCCGTTGGAGGCGACGGTCGACGCCGTGCGAGCCGTGCAGCGCATCGTCGCCGAACTCGACGCGCCCGTCAGCTTCCCGGTCGAGGTGCGCGCCACGGCCGGGGACGACATCCCGCTGTCGATGGCCTCCGGGCGCCCGACCGGGTTCGTCGCAGTGCACTCGTACCGCGACCACCCGGCCGACCGCTACTTCTCCCGGGTGGAGGACGCGATGCGGGACCTGGGAGGCCGCCCCCACTGGGGCAAGGTCCACCGGCGCCAGGCCTCGGACCTGGCCGACGCCTACGCCGGGTGGGACCGCTTCCAGGTGGTCCGAGACCGCATGGATCCGCACCGGGTGTTCGCGAATCCCGAGCTCGACCGGGTCCTCGGGCCCTGAGCCCGGCGCAGTGGACGGGGTCGCCGCTCAACGACGGTCGGTGGCCTCGATCGCCCACGAGAGTCCGTCGTCAGGGTCCTCCACCGCCAGCCGGCACCACCATCCGACGTCCCCGGCCGGTGGTCCCCACCGCCACCAGCGCAACTCCGCCGCCGCCCCACCGACCCCGTGGGGCCAGTCGTCCTCCACACCGGCGAGCACCGCCAGGGTCCACCACGCGTCGAACCGGCCGGTCGCAGCTCCCCGGCGGGGGCCGCGGGCGGCGCCGGACGCGGCAGCCCACGCCAGCAGCGCGGACGCCCCGCCGGCCGTGAGTTCGACCTGGAGCAGTTCGGCGCCGGGCTCGACGGCCCCGGAGCCCGGTGCCGCCGGAGTGCCCTCGACGAGTGAGCGCACCGCGTCGGCGGCTCCGCCTGCGACACAGCGGGCCCGGACCGCCCCCGAGCTGCGGGCTGACCAGTGGCGGAGCGATCCCAGCAGCGCCTCCGTGCCGTCGCGGCCGTCGGCCTCCTCGTCGCGGAGCACGCCGTCCATCCGGTGGAGCACCGTCGGGAGCGAGGGGGTCGGGAACCGGGCCCCGTCCGCCCGGTACTCCGCCGGCGCGTAGGGGGACTCCCACGGCTCGGTGGCATCCGGCAGGTCGTCGCCGGCTGCGTCCCCACGGGCGATCCGCTCACCGCGGATCGCCCGCTCCTGTGCGACGAGGCGCCGCGCCACCGGGTCCCGGAGGTGCGCGTCCAACTCGGCCCACGGGTGGTGCTGGGCCACCACCTCGGTGAGCGGGCCGGCCCCCAGGTAGCCGCCGCCCTCGTCGACCACTGGACCGGCAACGTCGGCCGGGGCCTCGAGCGCCAGCCGGTACTCGGCGAACGAGGAGACCGGCCAGAGCTGGTGACCGGAGTCGACGGCCCGCCGGCACCGGTCGCGGACCACCAGGAGTGCCGGCCAGTCGCGACGGCCGCAGGTCCGGTCGACCTCCCGCAGCAGTTCGTCCACGTCACCGGTCCGGATCCACGTGTCGAGGTCACCGGACCCGGGGGTGTCCGTCGGCCGGTCGTTCACACCAGCGGCCAGGGGTAGCGGCGTCCGGACGGGTCGTGGGGGAACGTGGCGCCCGCCACCAGCGCTGCAGCCCGGTCGCGGACGGCGTCGAGCTCGGCCCGGTCCAGCAGGTCCCGCAACGCCGGCGGCAGCCCCGAGGCCAGCAGCTCGCGCACGTCGTCGAGGACCTCGTCGTCGATGCGCTCCCCGGCGAAGTCCCACAGCACCGTGCGGAGCTTGAACTCGACGTGGAACGTGAGCCCGTTGTCGATCGCCCAGATCCTCCCGTCGTCGTCGACGAGCACGTGGCCGCCCTTGCGGTCCGTCGAGTTGGCGATCAGGTCGAACGCGCAGAGCCGCCGCAGGTCGGTCGCGGCGTCGGCCCGTTCCCGGATCGTGAAGTAGTGCTCCTCGTAGCGGGCGGGCACGAATGCCTGTAGCGACCCCGGTCCCATGGGTGCGTCCTCCCGCCCGACGGTCGGGGGCACCAGGTGCCAGCCGAGTGCGTCGGAGAGCACCGCAGCCGCGACCTCGCGCCGCCACAGTCCGTCGGGGAAGTCCCACAGGGGCCGCTCGCCCCCGGCCGGCTTGTAGACGGCCGGCACCACGTCGTCGTCGTGGTGGACCTCGACCAGGTAGGTCCCGTTCGACGACCACGGCATCCGTCCCAGGACGTCCACCCGACCCGAACGGAGGACCCCGGCGACCCCCGGCTCGCCGGGTCGGAGCGTGGCCCGGTACTCGTAGACCGCGGCCTCGAGCTCGTCGTCGTCCTCGAGCTCGTCGTCGTCCTCGAGCTCGTCGTCCACTCAGCTCCGCCCGTCAGTTCCAGCGGGGGCAGTCGTGTCCACCCGGGTCCATCGGGCGGTCACAGAAGCGGCACGTCGGTCGACCCGCCGCCACCAGTTCGGCGGCCAGCTCCGCGAACGCCACCGCCTGGGCCGCCGTGATCGTGATGTTGGCACTCGCCCCCTCGTCGGCGTCGTCGTCGGCCTCGGCCGGATCCGCGTCCGGGTCCCACGCACCCTCGTCGAGTTCCTCGGCGGCGATCAGCACCGTCCCCGTCTCGGTGTCGGCGGCGACCGCCAGGTCACCGACGGTCCACATCTCCACGACCGGCTCGACCAGACCGACGACGTCGCGGTCGGGCTCGGGGTCGCCCAGCTGGTGCGCCAGGTGCGCCAGGTACTGCCCGAGTGCCCGGACCTGTTCCTTCTCGACCCTGAGCGTGACGACCTGGGTTCCGCTCCGGGCCTGCAGGTAGAACACGCGTCGCCCCGGCTCACCGACCGCGCCGCACACGAACGCGTCGGGCCGCTCCACCGAGAACGACTCGCTCACGACGGTGCCAACCCCCGCAGGTCGTCGCCCGTGGAGTTGGTGCACAACACGAGCGGGGCCCCGGCTCCGAGCACCAGGGCCGTCACCGAGCACGGCGAGATGCTCGTCCGCTGGAACAGGTCCAGGTGGATCCCCGAGGCCATGGCCACGGCCGCCTTGATGGGGTCGGCGTGCGAGGTCGCCACGATCGTCTGCCCGGGGTGTGCCTCGGCCAGGTCCAGGAGCTGGTTCCAGATCCTGACCTGCATCTCGGCGAAGGACTCCCCGCCGGGAAACCGGAAGACCGAGGGGGTCGACTGGACCGCCGACCACTCGGGCAGCTTGCGCAGTGCGCTCAGTCGGCGGCCGGTCCACTCGCCGAAGTCGCACTCGAGCAGCCCCCGGGCGACCCGGACCCGGTTGCCGGTCGCCCGCGCGATGGGGGCCGCGGTCTCGCGGGTCCGCTCCAACGGCGAGGCGTACACCGCATCGACCCGTGGCAGTGCGCCGATCCGGCCGGCCACGTGCTCGGCCTGCGCTCGGCCCTCCTCCGACAGGTGGAGGCCGGCGGCCCGGCCGGGCAGCACCGTGCCGGTCGTGGACGTCCGGCCGTGCCGGACGCAGAGCACCAGGGTCGGTCGACGGGTGCGGGACGCTCGTGGCACCGCGGCATCCTATGCTCCGCCGGTGGAGCCCCTGCAGGCGCTCGCGGCGCGGATCGTCGAGTGCCGGCGCTGCGAACGACTGGTCGAGTGGCGGGAGACGGTGGCCCGCGAGAAGCGGGCCGCGTTCCGGGACCAGGAGTACTGGGGTCGGCCCGTGCCCGGCTTCGGCGACCCCGACGCCCGGGTGCTCGTCGTCGGGCTCGCCCCCGCCGCACACGGCGCCAACCGGACGGGCCGCATGTTCACCGGGGACCGGTCCGGCGACTGGTTGTTCGGTTCACTGCACCGGACCGGGTTCGCCTCGCAGCCCACCTCGACGGGCCCCGACGACGGACTGGAACTCCGCGACGCCTTCGTGACCTCGCCCGTTCGGTGCGCCCCGCCGTCGAACCGGCCGACGCCGGCGGAACGGGACGCCTGCCGTCCGTGGTTCCGGGACGAGGCGGACCTGTTGCCCCGGGTCCGGGTCGTCGTCGCCCTCGGCGGGTTCGGCTTCACCGAGGCGGCCCGGTGGCTGGGCCTCCGGCCGCTGCCCCGCTTCACCCACGGCGTCGAGGTGCCGGTCGGTGACGGTCGGACGCTGCTCGCCAGCTACCACGTGAGCCAGCAGAACACCTTCACCGGCCGGTTGACCGAAGGGATGCTCGACGCAGTGTTCGAGCGGGCCCGGGCCCTCGCGGGCGACTGACGTCACACCCCGATGGGCCGTTCGGCCCCTGTCGGCCCCGTGCTGAGGTGCCGATGGAGGCCTGCGTGACCCGCTCCCTCCCGCAGATCCGTTCGACCCATCCCGACCACCCACGGACCCCCGTGTCGGTGGACGAACGGATCGCCGCGCACGTGGGCGGTGGCACCGATGTCGTCCCGTCGGGCCCGCGGGGCCTGTGGGGAGCCCTGACCAGGCGGTCGGGCACGGAGCCCGGAGCGCCCGACGCTCCGGGACAGGAACGCCGGGAGCGGTCCGGACCGACCCGCTGGTGAGTGGGCGGGACCCGTTGGTCCCGTCGTCGGTCCGGCCGCTACCGTGCGAGGGTCCACGACCCGAGGTTCCCCATGCCTGCGTCCCGCCACCCGCTCCGTCTCGTCGTCCTGCTCGTCGCGTGCATCCTCGCGGCCACGACGGCGTGCAGCGGCCAGACCCAGCCCCGGGAGTACGGCGAGAAGTACGAGGCGAACTTCATGATCGGCTGCACCGGGGTGGAGCCGAACGCCGAGGGCGTGTTCACCGACCCGAGCCTGGGCACCGTCCCGTACTGCGAGTGCGTGTACGACGGACTGGTCGAGAAGGTTCCCTTCGACCAGGTCGAGGAGTTCGAGAAGCAGCAGGCGACCGAGGAGGCGGGACAGATCGTCGTGCCCGCACCGATCCAGGCCGTCTACGACGGTTGCGTCCAGACGAATCCCGCCCCGGCGGAGTGAACCCGCTGCGGGTCAGCCCGCGGCGGACTTCGTCGTCAGCCCCACCCTGACCGACGACTCGGCGGTGGTGGGCCAGCGGCTCCGGGACTTCTCGGCCAGCTTGCGCATCAACGCGATGGCCCCCGGATCGGAGTCGCCGGGGCGGGCCTCGATCACGCCCTCGTCGACCATGCGGCCGATGATCTCCCGGCCCAGGTCGGTGCGGACGATCGTCAGCGTCCAGTTGGCGTTCTCACCGATGCCGCCGCACGAGATGTCGGCGTGCTCCGCTGCGAAGTCCGGACAGTGGTTGCAGCCGTCCCGCGTCCAGGCGTGGCACTCCTTGAGGTTGATCTCGTGGTAGGCGCCGTCGTCCATCCAGATCTGGAACACGCCCTTGATGTTCATCTTGACCATGTGTTCCTTGGCCAGGCCGTACTTGGTCCAGAACAACTCCTCGAAGATCGCGTCGTCGAAGGTCTTGGAACAGAGCAGGCCCAGGTTGAACACGATCGGCTTGGCGACCTTGCCCGCCTTGCGGGCCCACATCACGGGCGGCACCGAGGACTGGCAGCTCATGCCGACCAGGGCGAGCCGCGAGTGGCCGGCCTCCAGCGCCTCGTCGAGCGCCAGTGTGTTCGCCGAGTACGTGTAGCGGCTGCCGGCCGAGGCCAGGATCTCGTCCCGGTTGGCGGCGACCCCCGGGATCGCCTTCCACGACCGGGCGTCGCCCTCCAGGTACGAGACGAGCGCCGCGTCGATGTAGTCGTGCTCGAGCGCCCAGATGAGGATGGCCGACACCAGGCCGCCGTCCTGGCCGAGCTCGTGCACGTGGTCGTCGCTCGCCCTCGTCAGAAGGATGTCCTGGTGGATCCCGGCCACCTCGTCGGGCTCCCGCACCCGACCGAACAGGTGGTCGTCGGCCTGGGCCTCCCAGATCCCGAAGCGGGGACACGCCCGGGTGCATGTGGTGCAGCCCTTCTGGCCGTGGGTGCAGTCGTCGGGACCGAGTTCGTCCTCCAGGTGGAACGGGCGGTAGCCGCCCTGGTCGTGTTCGTAGCCGATCACGTCGTGCGGACACGAGATGACGCAGCCCGCGCAACCGGTGCACAGGTCGGTGTCGATGACCTGGGCCTTCAGCTCCGCCCACTGGTTGCGCCACCGTGTGGACGCGGTCTGCTCGAGCCGTTCGGCGAGGCTCGTGGCCGCCGACGTCCCCGTCGTCGCGGTGTCGCCTGCGGTTCCGGAGTCGGTCACGGGACGCAACCTACCCCTGTCGTCGGGAGCCCGGGCGAACTCGCCGGGTTCGCCGACCCGGTGCGGACCGCCGAGTAGCGTCGGGGTCCGTGACGGCCGACCGGCGACCGGCTCCGGCCGACGCGCTGCTGGCGGTGGCGGTCGGACTCGCCGCGATCGGAGCGGTGCTCGGTGCGGTCCATGTGGCGCGCACCGGGTGGACGCCGTCCTCGGACCAGGCGTTCATCGAGATGCGTGTCCGGGACGTCCCCGGGGATCCTCCGCTGCTCGGCGTGTTCTCCCGGTACGGCTGGAGCCACCCGGGTCCGGCGATGTTCTACCTGCTCGCCGTCCCCTACCGCCTCGCGGGCTCGGCCTCCGAGGCGCTCGCCGCCGCGTCGCTGGTGGCACACGTCGCCGTGGTCGGCGCAGCGACCTGGCTGGCCCGACGGATCGACCGGTGGGCGGGGGTCGCAGTGTTCGTCGCGCTGGGCTCGGTGCTGCTCGCCGCCG
>CAIYGQ010000161.1 GCA_903925745.1 uncultured Actinomycetes bacterium
CTTCGGGGCCGCCTTCTTGGGGGCCGCCTTCTTCGGGGCCGCCTTCTTGGGGGCCGCCTTCTTCGGGGCGGCCTTTGCCGGGGCCTTCTTCGCCATGAGGGGTTCCTTCCTGCCGACCCGGCGCCCGGTGCTCCCCGAGCGGCCGTGCGGGTCGGGGCACCCTAGCGGGTCACCGTGACCGATCCGCACCAGCGTCCATCACGACCGCGACGAGCGGCGTGCCAGGCCGATCGGGAGGACGCCACCACCGCCAGCCACCGGACGGCGACGACACCCGCGACCGTGGGGTCAGCGGCGCCAGCCGAAACGACGGTTGTCGTCGTCGGAGCCGCCCTCGAAGAACGCCTGCATGGCGGCGTCGTCGGCCGCGTCCTCACCGGAGGCGGGGTCGTGCGACACCGTCGGCTCGCCTCCCTCGTCCGCCTCGGCGACCTGTGACCAGCTCCCCGGAGCCCAGTCACCGGACTGCGCGCCCTCGGGATCGACCACGACGACCTCGTCGACCCGGACGACCGATTCCTGGCCGGCCGCCGGCAGCACCTCATCGGGCGGGATCGACAGCGTGGGGCGGGCCCCGAGCCGGTCGGGGTCCGACGCGAGCCGGCTCAACTCCTCGGAGGTCCGCGTGAGGTCCTCCCGGTACCCGGCCAGTCGGGCCTCGAGCTGGGTGATCACATCACCGAGTTGGGCCCGCCGCTCCTCCAGCGCGACGACCTCGTCCTGGGCGCGGACGCGACGCTCGGCGTACTCCTGCTCCGCCTGGATCCGGGCCCGGCGGATCAGCTCGTCGGCCTCCGCCTGGGCCTCACCCAGCTGCCGGTCGGCGCGGGTCTTGGCCTCGCTCAGGACCACCTGGGACTGCTGACGGGCGTCGGCCTCGATCGCCTCGGCGGTCCTGCGGGCCATGAGCAGAGTCCGGGCGGCCTGGTCGACCTCGGCCTGCTCGTTGACGGCGGCCGCTGCCGATGCGGCCGCTCCGGCATCGGCCGCGGCCGCAGCCGTCTGACTGGCCCGCTGCTCGGCGGCGACCGCACGCTGCTCGGCCTCGGCGACCCGGCCGTCGGCGCTGGCGGCCTGCTGCTCGAGCTGGCGGTACCGGGCCAACAGCTGGGCGAGGGCGGTGCCCGCCTCCTCGAGGAAGGTCTCGACCTCCTCGGTGTCGTACCCCTTGCGACGTTCGGTGAACTCGATCGTCTCGAACAGCTCTGGCGTCAGTTCCATGGCCAGCGATGCTAGCCCCCGGAACCGTTGGGGGGCCTGATCTGCCGGGCACCGGGGGGAACCCGCCCGGAGGTGGTCAGAGACGGGCGACGATCGGCTGCAGGAAGAACAGCACGAACAACACGACCATCGGGGACAGGTCGAGCGCCGCACCACCGAGCCGCACGGGCGGCAACACCCGTCGGAGCGGTCCGAGCAGCCACTCGGTGGCCGAGAACGTGAACCGCTGGGCGGCGTTGAGCACGTCGCCTCCCGGCGGGAACCACGACAGGACGATCCTGACGAAGATCAGGATGATGAGCGCCGTGATGGCCAGGCTGAGGATGCCACCGATGGTCACCGCCGGACGTATCCCTCAGAACTCGCCGTCGCGCATGCGCCGCCGGTCGTCCTCGGAGACCTGCATCCCGACGGGGGTCAGGAGGAAGACCTGGTCTCCCACCCGCTCCATCGTCCCCTGCATCCCGTAACAGAGACCCGATGAGAAGTCGATGATGCGGCGGGACACGTCACGGTCCAGACCCTGCAGGTTCAGGATCACGGGCTGCGACTGCCGGAAGGTGTCGCCGACCTCCTGGACGTCGTTGAAGTGGTCGGGGACCACCAGGTGGGGCTGGCCGTTGGTGGGCAGCGGGCGCACGACGCCGCGACCGTCACCCTCGTCCGCAGCGGTGTCGGGTTCGATCACCCGCACGCCCCCGTCGTCGTCGTCCCAGTCGCGTCCCCGACCGGCGAGCGGGGTCACGGTCCCTCCGACCGTCCCGCTCCCGGCGCCGCCGCCCGTGACCCGGAGGTCGTCGCGGTCGTCGTCGTCCTCGTGGCGGAGCGGCTCGTCGTAGGCCAGGTCCTCCCGGGGCTCGTAGGGGTCGCTCCCCAGCCCGAGCCACGACTTGGCGTTCTCCATCCAGTTCGACATGTCCGACTCCTCACCGCGGCGCCCGGTTCCGGGCGCCCGGACCCCTTGCGGGTCCGTCGCTGTGCCGCGCGGAGTGTAGTCACCGTGACGGTGCCGGGTCCCACCGCCGTGACACCGGCCGGGCCCCGATCACCACCCGGGCCGTGGGACCGTGGCCCGGGGGCCGAAGAGGGCCGACCCCAGCCGCACCGAGGTGGCCCCGACCTCCACGGCCACCTCGTAGTCGCCGCTCATCCCGATGGAGCGTTCCTCCAGGCCAAGGTCGTCGGCCAGCTCGACGAGCCGGACGAAACCGGGCCGCGCGGCCTCGGGGCCGCCGGGGGCGCCCACCCCCATGAGGCCGACGACATCGAGGCCCAGGGCACGACAACGTTCGACCAGCGCCGGTGCATCCGCCGCGTCACATCCACCCCGTCCGGCGACACCGGCCAGGTCGACCTGGACCAGCACGCGGCCACCGGGGCTGCGGCGGGCGATCTCGGCCGCCACGGACTCGCGGTCCACGCTCTCCCAGCACCAGACGAACGGGGCGATCATCCGCACCTTGTTGGTCTGGAGCCGACCGACGAAGTGCCAGCGGGGGCGCTGCGTCGACGCCGCGCCCCCGAGGTCCCCGGCCTTGGCGCGGAGCTCCTGGGCGTAGTTCTCGGCCAGGTCGACGAGTCCGGCCCTGAGCGCCAGGTCCACCACCGACGACGGGTGGGTCTTGGTCACCGCCACGATCCGGACGGGACGGTCGGTGAGCTCGGCGATCCGGTCCCGGACGTGGTGCACCCGGTCGCGCAGGACGGCCTCGTCGAGTCCGGCTGGCAGGTCGCCGCCCGGACCGTCGACGTCGGGGCCGGTCACGTTCCCGGCCCCGGCTCGATCCACACGACGCCAGCCTGCCGGGACGCGTCACGCCTGGCCCGCCAGGAGTACCAGCCATCGTCCGTTGCGGTGCAGGGCACGTCGGTCGCACCGGGGCCGACCTCCAGGCCCGCCCGACGGAGCGACGCCGCCACCCCGGCCCGGGTGTCCAGCGCCGGGGCGCCCGAGGCGGTGCGTGACCGCACGGAGGGCCCGAGCCGGTCGGCGACCAGGTCCAGGTCCTCCGGCGCGAACTCGTAGGCATCCGGCGAGATGCAGGGTCCGAGACGCCAGTCGATCCGCTGGGCCCCCAGACCGGCCATGGTGGCCACACACGCCTCGAGCACCCCCGCCACCAGTCCGCGCCAACCGGCGTGTGCCGCCCCCACCACCACCGGGGCCCCGGGATCGTCGAGGTGGTCGAGCGACCAGAACAACACGGGGGCGCAGTCGGCGGTGACGACGCACAACGCTGCGCCGGACACGTTGGTCACGGCGGCGTCGGCCGGGGTGTCGGAGGCCCCGCCGGGACGGTCGACGACCACCACGTCGGCTCCGTGCACCTGATCGAGCCGGGTCCAGGGGACGGGTGCCAGCCGACGGCGCCGCTGGCCCAGGACCTCCGGATCGGCTCCGCGGCCCAGGTCGCCGTCGGCGCTCGAGGTGAACAGCGCCCGGATCGGCGGGGCGACGTCGAGGCGATCGGCCACCCCGCTGCGCCGCCGGGCTACTTCAGGAAGGACGGGACGTCGAAGTCGTCGTCGCCGCCGCCGAAGAGGTCGTCGTCGTCGGAGCCGAACACGCTGGTGGTGGACGGCGCCTCGTCGCCGGTGGACGGCACGGCGGTCGGGCGTCGGCTGGAGCGTCCCTCGTCCCAGCGCTCGAAGCCGGCGGCGATCACCGTCACGCGGACCTCGTCGCCCATGTCGTCGTCGATGACCGTTCCGAAGATGATGTTCGCCTCGGGGTGGGCGACCTCGTGGATCACCTGCGCCGCCTCGTTCACCTCGAACAGGCCCATGTCGGACCCACCCGAGATGTTGAGCAGGATCCCCCTGGCGCCGTCGATGGCCGCCTCGAGCAGCGGCGAGGAGATCGCCTGACGGGCCGCCTGGAGGGCCCGTCCCTCGCCGCTCGCGTAGCCGACGCCCATGAGGGCGCTGCCGGCGTCGGTCATGATCATCCGGACGTCCGCGAAGTCGGTGTTGATCAGGCCCGGGGTCGTGATGAGGTCGGTGATGCCCTGGACGCCTTGGAGCAGGACCTCGTCGGCCATCCCGAAGGCGTTCAGCACCGAGGTCTTGTCGTTGGCGACCGAGAGGAGTCGGTCGTTCGGGATGACGATCTGCGTGTCGACCTTCTCCTTCAACTTGTTGATGCCGTTCTCGGCCTGGACGGCCCGACGACGACCCTCGAAGTTGAAGGGACGCGTGACGACGGCGATCGTCAGCGCACCCTGGCTCTTGGCGATCTCGGCGACGACCGGGGCGGCGCCGGTGCCCGTGCCGCCACCCTCGCCCGCCGTGACGAACACCATGTCCGCACCGCGGAGCACCTCCTCGATCTCGGACCGGTGGTCCTCGGCGGCCTTGGAGCCGACGTCGGGGTCGGATCCGGCGCCCAGGCCCCGGGTGAGGTCCCGGCCGATGTCGAGCTTGATGTCGGCATCGCTCATGAGCAACGCCTGCGCATCGGTGTTGATGGCGATGAACTCGACCCCCCGGAGCCCTGCGTCGATCATGCGGTTGACGGCGTTGCAGCCGCCGCCGCCGATCCCGACCACCTTGATCACGGCGAGGTAGTTGACCGGGTTGCTGGCCATGGGTGACCTCCTCACGGCGACGGAACCGAACCCCCGCAACCCTGGTCGGGTTGCGCAGCCGGGAACGGGAACCGATCGACCGTGCAGTTCCAGTGGAGGTTCACCAGTCTGAACCTCGTGTGGAGCCCGACACTACGGCTCCACCAGAGGTCGATGCAACGACCCTCAGCCTCCGGAGCCCGGGCCGGAGCCGGTACCCGACGTGGTTCCGGTACCCGAACCAGGGCTGGAACGCGCGCCGGAGCCGGTGCTGGAACCGGTGCCGGAGCCGGTGCCGGAACCGGTGCTGGAACCGGTGCTGGAACCGGTGCCGGAACCGGTGCCGGAGCCGGTGCCGGAACCGGGGCCGCTGCGGGCCGGGACCGTCGTGGACGCAACGACCGGCGGCCGAGGCACCGCCGTCGTGTCCACGGTCGGTGCCTCGATCGCGCAGTTCGCCCGCCGAGTGATGGTCGGTCGATCAGGTCGTCGCACGTCGAGGGTCGCCAGACAGGTGAGGTCCACCGGCCCGACGAGCACCGATCGTGCCGCCTGGACCTTGGCGGGCAGGTCGTCCGGCCCCCCGAGCCGCACGCGACCACCCTCCGGCAGGACGAACTCCAGGCTCCCGTCAGCGGCCAGACGTCCGTCGGCCAGGACGGGCCGCAGGTCCACGGGGAGTTGCTCCACGACGAGCAGCGCCCGCCGCACCGGGTCCTCGAGCTGCGAGCCCGGGGCCGGCAGACCGGCCGGCAGCAGGGACGCGTCGACCGTCACCGTCCCGACCAGCGCCGTCGGGGGCTCGTCCTCTCCCAGCGACCGTCCGAGTCGACCGCCGGGGCCCACCTCGGCCCGCGTCGGACCGAGCCGGACCATCGCCACGGTCCGACGCGGTGCCACCTCGATCCGCACCGTGTCCGGCCACGAGCGCAGCACCCGGACCGACGCGACCCCGGGCAGCTCCCCGACGTTGGTGCGGATCGACTCCGGATCCACGAGCAGCCAGGGGTCACCGGTCGTGACCCCCGCCTGACGACGCACCGCCTCGACGAGCTCGCCCTCGGCGGTGGCATCCGCGCCGGCCACGACCACGTCGATGCGGGTCACCGAGGTCGCCGGGGCGTTGATCACGGCCGCAGCCGCGCCGGCGAGCACGACGAGCAGGGCGACGACGAGCAGGACCGTGCGCCTCCACCGACCACTCCGGACGGGCGGGCTCCGTCGGACCCGCGGGGTCGGCGACGGACCGGGCGAACCCGTCGGGCCCGATCGCCGCGGGCGGGTCACGGTCTGGGTCACGGCGCCCCTCCGTCGATCGGGGCCGCCAGGGCCGCATCGAGCGCCTCGTCGAAGTCCGGGAAGCCCACCAGGCACGTCTCGGGGTGGAGCCGGACCCCGGTGGCCCGCTGGACCCCGACCGCTGCGACCACCATGAGGTCGAACACGTCGTCGGCGGAACCGTCGGCGTCGGCCTGGAAGAAGTTGGCGTGCTTCGGCGAGATCCGGGCGGTCCCGCGACGGACACCCTTCAGGCCCGCCCGTTCCACGAGCGACCCGGCCGACTCCCCCGGCGGGTTGGTGAACACCGATCCCGCGTTCTGCCCGCCCGGCTGGTGCTCACGGCGCCAGCGGACGATCTCGGCGAGCTCCCGCTCACCGGCCTCGACCGGACCGGGCCGCAGCAACAGGTCGGCGTGCACCACCACCTGGTGCGAGCGCACACGGGAGGTCCGGTAACCGAGTCCCAGGTCGGCGATGTCCACCTCCACATCCTCACCGGTCTCCAGGTCCACGACGCGGACCCCGCGCAGGGACGCCGCCATGTCGGAACCGTGTCCGCCGGCGTTCATCCGCACCGCCCCGCCGATCGAACCCGGGACCCCCACCGCCCACTCGAAACCGGTCAGGCCGGCCGCCACCGTCCGTCGCGCCAGCACCGGGAGGCTCACGGCGCCACCCGCGCGCACGACCACACCCGTCGACCCGCCGTCCGCCGGTTCGGCCCCGAACTCGACGTCGGTGAACGCCTCGCCGAGCTGGATCACCAGTCCGTCGAAACCGCGGTCGGCCACGAGCAGGTTCGATCCCCGCCCGACCACCAGCACCGGGACCGCCGTACCCTCGCGGCCGACACCGGCCGTGGCGCGGGCCACCGCGACCAGCTCGTCGGCGTCGCAGACCTCCACGAACCACCGAGCCGGACCTCCGACGCGGTAGGTGGTGAGGGGGCCGACCGGGTGCCCGTGCCGCAGGCGGTCGCCCAGGAACGCGAGCCGCCCACCCAGTCCGCTCACCTCCCACGCTCCGCGAGTCCGGCCAGCACCCGGGGCCCCACGGTGGTGACGTCGCCGGCGCCGATCGTGACGAGCACGTCGCCCTCGGAGAGCTCCCCGAGCAGGAAGGCGACGACCTCATCGAGGGTCTGCTGCCACACGAGCGGGGCCCGACGGCCGCTGTCGGCGACGGCCTGGAGCAACAACTCGCCGCTGACACCGGGGCGCGGCGACTCGCCGGCCGGGTAGAGCTCGCAGAGGACGAGCACGTCGGCGTCACCGAAGGCCGCACCGAACTCGTGCCAGTGCCGCTGGGTGCGTGAGTACCGGTGCGGTTGGAAGACCGCCACGACCCGGCGCCACGACCCGCTCCGGCACGCGGCGAGCACCGCTTCGACCTCTGTCGGCAGGTGGGCGTAGTCGTCGACCACGGTCACCCCCGCGACCGTCCCGAGCACCTCGAAGCGACGTTCGACCCCGGCGAAGTCGCCCAGGGCGGCTGCGGCCGCGGGCAACTCGGCGTCCAGCAGGGCCGCCAGCGCGAGCGCACCCGCCGCGTTGCGGGCGTTGTGCAGGCCCGGGAGCGGGATGCGGACCGCGACGGGGGTCGCACCGGGGGCGCGCAGGTCGAAGGCCACGCCGTCCGAGGACAACTCGAGCGACTCGATCCGGAAGTCGGCGTCCGCGGAGGTGCCGTAGGACGACGCACGGGCGTCCAGGCCGAGCCGACGGGCGACCGGGTCGTCGGCACAGACGACCCGCGGGCCGTCGGTGCCGACCAGGAACTCGAGGAACCCGGCCTCGAGCGCCTCCATCGAGCCCCAGTGCTCCAGGTGGTCCGCCTCGACGTTGGTGACGAGCCCGGCGACCCGCGGCCCCACCAGGAACGTTCCGTCGCTCTCGTCGGCCTCGAGCACGAGCAGTCGACCGCCACGGATCCCGGCCGCCGCACCCAGCGTGCCGACCGGAGCGCCGATGAGGAACGACGGATCGAGCCCGGCGCCCCGCAACGCCACCGTCGTCAGCGCCGCCGTGGTCGTCTTGCCGTGGGTGCCGGCGATCGAGGCGAACGGGTGACGGGCACCGACCGCCGGGAGCAGGTCGATGCGTCGGAGCACCGGCACCCCGAGGCTCCCGGCGGCCACGACCTCGGGGTTGTCGGCCGGGACCGCGGTCGAGGCCAGCACGTAGTCCACCCCCTCCACGAGTCCGGCGTCGTGGCCGACGGTGACCGCCACGCCCGCGGACCGGACGCTGTCGAGGGCCCCGGTCTCCCGCCAGTCGCTGCCGCTGACCCGGTGGCCGTCCTCGGCCAGCAGGACGGCGCACGCGCTCATCCCCGGTCCACCCACCCCCACGACGTGGATCCGGCGCGGGTGGTCCAGGTCGACCACCGGTTCAGCGGGCACGGTCCACCACCAGGTCGGCGACCGCATCGGCGGCACCGGGTCGGCCGAGCGACCGGGCCGCCCGGGCCCGCTCCGGCAGCGAACCCTCGTCGAGCCACCGGTCGATCGTCGAGGTGACCACGGCCGTCGAGATCCGGTCGTCGTCGATGAGTTCGGCTGCGCCCGCCGCGACGAGCGCGGCAGCGTTGGCCCGCTGGTGGTCGCGCGTGGCGATGGGGAGCGGGACCAGGAGCGCCGGGATGCCCACCACGGCCAGCTCGGCGACCGTCGTCCCGCCCGCCCGGCACACGGCGACGTCGGCGGCGGCGAGGACCCGTTCCATGTGGTCCTCGTAGCGCACCGCCCGGTACCACAGGCCATCGTGCGGGTCGTCGGATCCGCACCGGTCGCTGCGCAACCGGGCAGCCTCGGGGACGTCATCGGCGTCCCGGTCGCCGACCACGTGGTACACCGCCAGGTCCTCGCGGCCGGCCCACTCCTCGACCGCTCCCCACACCGCCCGGTTGATCGAGCGGGCACCGAGCGAGCCGGCCACCACCGCCACGAGCGTCCGACCCGCCGGAACCCCGAGGTCGGCGCGCGCCCGTGCCGCGTCGCGGTCGAGCGCCACCTCCAGGATCTCGGCGCGGACCGGATTGCCCGTCACGACGGCCCGGGGCAGGTCCGTGTCGCCGAACGCGACGGCACAGGCCGACGCCCAGCGCGCCACCAGTCGGTTCGCCGCACCGGCGCGGGCGTTCTGCTCGGCGACGACGAGCGGGACACGCCACAGGAGCGCGGCCAGGGCCGCGGCCAGGCTGGCGAAACCACCGACCGCCAACACCACGCGCGGCCGCTCACGCCGGACCAGCACCACTGCCCTGGCGAGGGCCCGGAGCAGGCCCCAGGCCGCGGCCACGTTCTCCATCGTCAGTCGCCGCTGGATCCCGCGACCGGGCAGCAGGGTGATGCGGAACCCGGCCTCGGGCACGAGCCGGGCCTCCAGCCCGCGCGAGGCCCCGACGAACGCAATGCGATCGGACGGAATCCCACGTTCGACCAGCGCCCGGGCGACCGCCAGGCCCGGCAGGACGTGTCCCGCGGTGCCGCCGCCGGCGACCAGCACGTACGTCCGGGAGTCGGAGTCGCTCACCGGTCGCGGGCCACGGCGACCAGGAGGCCGACCGCGACGAGCGAGAGCACGAGGGACGACCCGCCGTAGGAGACGAACGGCAGCGTGATCCCCTTGGTGGGGAACAGGCCGATCGTCACCCCCAGGTTGATGAACGCCTGCACGCCCAGCCACACCGTCGCGCCGATCGCCACGAGCTGCGCGTACCTGGTCGTCGACCGTCGGGCGATCGCCAGCCCCGAGAGCACCACTGCGGCGACCAGGACGACGACGAACAGCGTCCCGACCAGGCCGTACTCCTCTCCGATGACCGAGACGACGAAGTCGGTGTGGGCCTCGGGGAGGTAGCCCCACTTGCCCCGCGACGACCCCGGGCCGAGTCCGATCAACCCACCCGTCGCCAGCCCGATCTGGGACTGGACCAGCTGGTAGCCCGCGCCGTCGGCGTAGGCCTCGGGGTCCAGGAAGGCTGCGAGCCGGGCGGCACGGAAGCTCTCCAGGTAGCGAACCACCACGACGGCGGCGCCGAGCAGCACGCCGCCGATGGCCGCGATGGTCCGGAACGGTGCCCCGGCCACGAAGAGCACGGCGACGAGCACGACACCCAACAGGACGGTCGTCCCGAGATCGTCGCCAGCGAAGACGAGCGCCGACAACCCTCCGGCGATCGCGATCGGCCCCCGGACCCCTCGCCACGTGCCGAGGTCACGCGAGGCGTCGGCGAGCACCGCGGCCAGGCAGAGCACCAGCGCCAGCTTCGCGACCTCCGAGGGCTGGAACTGCAGACCCTCGGTGCCCAACCAGCGGGTGGAGCCGTTGCGGCGCACCACTCCCGGCAACAGCTCGCCACCCAGGCGGCGCGCCACCTCGCCGGCGGCGACGTAGGCGAGCAGCACGACCGACAGCGCCGTCACCGGCAGGGTGAGCTGCTCGCGCCAGACACGCAGCGGGATGCGCGCTGCGATCCACGCCGCCACCGCGCCGAGCAGCAGCCATCCGACCTGTCGCACGACGAAGTACCAGGAGGAGCCGGTCTCCTCCACGGCCAGCACCTGCGAGGCCGAGTACACCGCCAGCACGCCGACACAGCTCAGCGCGACGACCGCTCCCACCAGGACGCGTTCGGGCGAGTTGACCCGCGGAGAGCGGGCCGAGGGTGCGGAACGTCGGGTGCGGGCAGCGGTCACGACGACACCGCCCGATCGCCACGGCGCCCGGCCGAGCCACCACCGGTGCCCACCAGGCGTCGGACCTCATCGACGAAGTCCCGGCCGCGCTCCGCGTAGGACCCGTACCAGTCGAAGGAGGCGCAGGCCGGTGACAACAGGACCGTGTCCCCGGGACGGGCCAGCTCGCGGGCGGCCCGGACCGCCTCGGCCATGGAGTCGGCGATCCGGGAGGGGCGGCCGGGGAAGGCGTCGACGACGGCGCGGGCCGACTCGCCGATCCCCACCACCGCCCGCACACGGTCGCCCGCCGATGCGAGCTCGGAGAGGTCCAGGCCCTTGTTCCGGCCACCGGCGACGAGCACGACCGCGTCGAAGCCGGCGACGGCCGCCAGGGTGGCATGCGGTGCGGTCGACTTCGAGTCGTCCACCCAGCTGACGCCGTCGGACTCGATGACGAACTCGACGCGGTGCGGTGGCGCCGGAGTGGAGCGGAGGGCGCTGCGGGCACCCCGTTCCGTCGCCCCGGCCGCCAGGGCCGCCGCGGCGGCGGCCAGCGCGTTCGAGACGTCGTGGGGCAGGGAACGGGGCAGCTCGTCGACGGCCAGCAGGTCGACGTCACCAGCTTCGGAGCGGATCACCAGTCGTCCGGCGACGACCGTCGCCAGCTCGTCGACCTCGCGACGCACGCCGGCCGGATCCCCCGTGGAGACACCGACCAGGTGGACTCCCGGTCGGACCGTCGCTGCGGCCACGACCGGGTCGTCGAGCACGAGCACGGCCGTGTCGCCCTCCGACTGACCGTCCAGGATCCGGGCCTTCGCCCGTCGATACGCCTCGGCGTCACCGTGGACGTCCAGGTGGTCGGGGGCCAGGTTCAACCAGACGGCGACCCTGGGGGCGAAGTCGTGGCTGTGGGCCAGTCGGAACGACGAGGCCTCCACGACGAACCAGGCCGGGCGCGGGTCGTCGATCGCCGCGACCAGCGGGACGTCCAGGTTGCCGACCGCCGCCGCCGGCACGCCCGAGGCCTCGAGCATCGCCGCCACCAGCAGGGTGACCGTCGTCTTGCCGTTCGTCCCGGTCACCGCGACCAGCGGTCGGTCGTCCCAGGCGGCCGCCAGGTCGAACTCGGAGCGGATCGGCACACCACGGTCGCGGGCGAGCCGGACCACAGCGTGGGTCTCACCGAGCCCCGGAGCCGGCAGGAGCACGTCGACCTCGTCCAGCAGCGACCCGATCCGCTCGGCTCCGGGGGCCACGACGACCTCGGCAGCCAGGTCCGCGGCCAGCCGGTCGGCGTCCGCGCCGGGGCGGTCGTCGGCCAGCACCACCTCGGCACCGCGGCGCACCAGGGCGCGGGCGGCGGCCGCGTTGGCCACGCCGAGCCCGAAGAGCAGGAACCGGTCACCCGGGAGCGCTCCGGTCACCCGATGCCCCCGTTGCGGATGTACTCCCGGAAGAACAGGCCCAGCCCCACCACGGTGCAGGCCGCCGTCAGCATCCAGAGCCGCACGATGACCGTGGGTTCGATGAGCTTCCGGTCGATCCCCCGGGTGCGCTCCTCACGAGCCTCCAGGTCGTGGTGGATGGGCGCGTGGAAGGGGCGCTTCCCGAACCAGCGGAAGGACACCACCAGCGCGATCACCGAGAGGGTCTCGATGACGAACAGGGCGCCCAGGATCGGGAGCAGCATGACGGTGGAGGAGCTCAGGGCGAGCACGGCGAGGCCCGTGCCGATGGCGAGGGAACCCGTGTCCCCCATGAAGATCCGCGCCGGCGGGGCGTTCCACCACAGGAACCCGGCGCACCCGCCCATCATGGCGGCGGCGACCACGGCCAGGTCGAGGCCGACGTTGATCTCGTAGTCACCCAGGTGCCGGAAGATCCAGTAACCGATGAACACGTACGCGCCGAACACGATCGCGCCGGAGCCGGCCGCCAGTCCGTCGAGCCCATCGGTCAGGTTCACCGCGTTCGCGGCGGCCGAGATCACGAGGACCGCCCAGATGACCCAGACGAACTCGCCGAGCTCCCAGCCCAGGTCGTCGTAGCGGGCGAAGCTGATGGTCGTGTAGACGTCGGAGCGCCACAGCATCGAGACCGCGAAGCCGACACCGACTGCGACCAGCCCCAGGCTCTTGGACGCCTTGCGCAGACCCAGGTTGCGGGCCTCGCGGACCTTGATCCAGTCGTCCAGGAATCCGACCAGCCCGGCACCGGCGATCGCGGCGATGCACATCATCCCGGTCCAGGTGAAGATGCCCTTCGGGGCGAGGTTGGCGGCCACGTAGCCGCAGCCGGCGCCGGCGACGATCGCGAGGCCCCCGAACGACGGCGTCCCGGCCTTGGCCTCGTGGCCCGCCGGGACGTCGGCGTTGATCGGCTGGGCGATGCCCCGGCGGCTCAGCAGGGCGATCAGCACGCGGGTGCCGACCAGCGCCACGACGGCGCTGACACCGGTCGAGAGCAGCAGCTGGATCACGGCGGACCCCCGCCCCCCGCCAGCGCCTCCAGTTCCTCCCGGGCCACGACGCGGTCGTCGAAGGGCACCGTCGTCCCGGCCGTGGTCTGGCCCTGTTCGTGTCCCTTGCCCGCGATCAACACCACATCACCTTGGCCTGCGGCGGACAGCGCATCGCGGATCGCGGACCTGCGGTCGCCCATCTCGAGCACCCGGCCGACCAGGTCACCGGGGACTCCCCCCAGGATCTCGGCCCGGATCTGTGCCGGGTCCTCGGAGCGGGGGTTGTCGTCGCAGACGAACACCCGGTCGGCGCCCCGGGCCGCCACGGCGCCGACGAGCGGCCGCTTCGAGCGGTCCCGGTCGCCGCCGCAGCCCACCACGAGCAGGATCCGACCCCCGGGGCCGCACAGATCCCGCGCCGCGTCCAGCACCCGCTCCAACGCATCGGGCGTGTGGGCGAAGTCGACCACGACGAGCGGCCCCGACCCGACCGGGACGTCGACCCGCTCGAATCGGCCCGGCACCACCGGGGCGGTGGCCACGGCCCCCGCCACGGTCCCCTCGTCCAGGCCGAGTTCCGCCGCGGCCTCCAGCGCCAGGAGCGCGTTCGCCACGTTGTGCCGTCCCGGCCAGTCGAGTGCGACCGGATGGCCCCGCCAGGTCCAGGTCCACCGGCCCCCCGAACGGTCCAGGCCGACCGCGGCGTCCAGGCCGACCGCACGGGTGGGGACGCCGACGGACGCCGCCAGGCGGGCGCCGGCGGGATCGTCGACCCAGACGACGGCGCGACGGCACCGCTCCGGGGTGAACAGCGACGCCTTCGCGGCGAAGTACTCCTCCTCGGAACCGTGGAAGTCCAGGTGGTCCCGACCGAGGTTCGTGAACACGGCGACGTCGAGGACCGTGCCGTCGATCCGGCCCAGCACCAGCGCGTGCGAGGACACCTCGAGCGCCACGACGTCGACACCGGCGGCCACATCGGTCGCGAAGCGTTCCTGCAGGTCGCTCGCCTCCGGTGTCGTCCGCTCCCCCGTCAGCGTCCCGACCACGTCGGCGCGTCGGCCGCACGCGGCGACCAGGTGACCCAGCAGGGTGACCACGCTGGTCTTGCCGTTCGTGCCGGTCACACCCACCGTGCGCAGCGACGACGCCGGGTGCCCGTGCGCCCAGGCGGCGGCGGGCCCGAGCGCCCGACGCGTGTCGGGGACCACGACCTGGGCCGCACCGGCCAACGGCGCCAACTGGCGCTCGACGAGCAGGACGGTGGCGCCCCGGGACACGGCGTCGGCGGCGTGGTCGTGGCCGTCGTGGACGGCTCCGGTGATGCAGCAGAACGCGTCCTGCGGGCCCACCCGACGGGAGTCGTGCGTGACCGATCGCACCGGTGACTCGGGGTCACCGTGGACCACCGTCCCGCCGATGGCCGCGGCGAGTCCGGCGGCGGTGTGCCGCGGTGGTGGACCGCCCGGTCCCGGATCGCTCGCTCCCGGCGCTGCCGCCGGCTCCTCCGCCGTCATCGGCTCCGTGCCCCTCCGGCCGCCGGCTCAGCCGCGGTCGCGACCGGTGCCGTCCGTCCGGGACGATCCTGCACCACCGGAGGCGGGCTCCGGTGCCGGGGCGGCCGGGGCGGCACGGATCCGGTCCGTGGAGGCCGCCACCACCGATGACGGAGCGATGCCCAGCTCGCGGATGCTGGTCCGGGCCAGTTCGGCGAACACCGGACCGGCGGTCCCGGCGCCGGAACTGCCCGGCGGGGTGTCGAACAACAGGACCGTGATCGAGACCTGTGGGCGATCCGCCGGCAGGTAGGCGGCGAAGGTCGTCACGTAGTGGTACGTGCCGTCGGCCCACACGTAGTCGTCGGAGGGATCGACCCGCTCGGGACTGGGCATGCGGCCGGTGCCGGTCTTGGCGGCGACCAGGTAGCCGGGGATCGCCAGGTCCCGTGCGGTTCCGTCCGCGACCACCGCCCGCAGCGCCCGGTCCACCCGCTGGGCCGCACCCTCTGACACGACCCGGCGCGGCGCCGCTCCGGCCACCGGGGTGCGGGTGCCGTCGGGCGCGATCGTGGAGCTGACGAGTCGCGGCGCCACGTACTCGCCCCCGTTGGCGATCACGTTGTAGGCGGCCCACAACTGCAGGACGGTCGCCGACTGGAACGTCCCGATCGACGCGGCGGCCAGGTCGGGTTCGGTCCAGCCGGCGACGTCGGGAAGGAGTCCGCCGCTCTCGGCCGGATGACCGACGCCGGTCGGGGCGCCGAAACCGAAGTCGACGAGGGCCTGGTGGAGGCGTTCCGCGCCGACGAGCTGACCCATCTGAATCGTGCCCACGTTGGACGACTCCGCGATGACGTCGTCGACGCTCATGCGTTCGGTCGGATGCTGGTGGTGGTCCTCGAAGGTGCGGTCGGCGACGTCGATCCGCCACGGGACGGTGAAGGTCGTCGAGTCGTCGACGACGCCGTGTTCGTAGGCGGCCGCCGCGGTCACGAGCTTGAACACCGACCCGGCCTGGTAGGCGTTGGCGAGGGCGAACGGACCCGACGCCGGGCCGACCTCGCCGGTGTCGGGCGCGGACTCGGCGCCGGCCACCGCCAGCAGCTCGCCGGTCGACGGCCGGCCGACGATCGCGACCCCGCCAGCGGCACCCGAGCGGGCGACGCCGTCCTCGAGCAGCCGTTCCGCCTCGAACTGCAGGGTCCGGTCCAGCGTGAGCTGGACGTCGTGTCCGGCCACGGCGGGCTCCTGCACGCGCTCCGAGCCGACGATCGTCCGGCCGCTCTGGGACCGTTCCGCCACCCGACGCCCGTCCACTCCGGTCAACACCTCGTCGTAGCTGCGCTCGATCCCACCCATCTCGGTCGGTCGCCCGTCGGGATCGAGCGAACCGACGAGCCGCAGGCCGGACTCGCCCGCCGGGTGCACCCGTTCCGAGCGGACCTCGACACCCAGGAGTCCCTGCAGGTTGATCTCGGCGAGCGCGTCACGGGCCGCGTCGGTGGCCGCAACCGGCACACCCTCGGCGATGACCACGTAGTCGTCCCGGTCATCGGCCCGACCGAGGACCGCGGCGACCCGGCGCTCCGGCACCCCGAGGGGTCCGGCCACGGCGGCGGCCACGGCGGCGAGGTCCTCGGGACGGTCGAGGCCGGCCTCGGTCATCGCCTTCCGGCTGAGCGCGACGTCGGCCTCGGGAACCGACACGGCCAGGTCGACGCCGTTGCGGTCGACGATGGAACCCCGGACCGCGGGGATCGTCTGGCGGTACTCCCGGACGGCCTGGCCACGCTCCACCAGTTCGGGCGCGTCACCGAGTTGGACCTGCACGAGCTTGGTGACGGTACCCGCCGCCACCAGCGCGAAGCAGGCGAGCAGCCAACCCCAACGTCGGGGGTCGACCAGTTGGTCGCCGCCCCGTCGTCGCTGGGTCCCACGGTCGCTCCGGGGCCCGCCACCACGCCGGCGATCGCGTCGGTGGTCGCGTCGGTGGTCGTCGAGTCGGACCACCACCGGCCGGGACGGCGCGCTGCGGGAACGGGTCGCGGTCATCCGACGCCGGGAACCCCACCGGGGACAGGGGTGATCGGCGCCGACGGCACGGCGGCGACCGGGCCCGGTTCGACCATGCCGGCGACCGCCGCTCGCTCGAGCATCTCGTCGGGCATCTCCGCCCGACTGAGCTCGACGATGAGCTCCCGCTGCCGGGCGTGCACCCGGTCGAGCTCGGCCGACAGCGCGTCCGCCTCCTCCTGGGCGGCGATCCGCTCACCCTGGATGAAGACGCAGAGCCCGCCGACCGAGAGCGCCGCGACCGCGCATCCGGTGACGAGCGCCCGCCAGCGACCGGCGGGGAGGGCTCGCGGCCCGGCCGACTC
>CAIYGQ010000162.1 GCA_903925745.1 uncultured Actinomycetes bacterium
CGGAGCCGTCCACGACGAGCCGGTGGCACAGGATCGTCGGCCAGCCGAGCTGGGCCATGAGCGGGGCGGCGAACTGCTCGAAGGTGTCGGAGAGGATCACGACCTGTGTCCGGCTGCGCAGCGCGTCCAGGAACTCACGGGCGCCGTCCAGTGGGGTGAGTCCCGAGATGACCTCCTGGATGTCGGCCAGACCCAGGTCGTGCTCGGCCAGCAGGTCGAGTCGGTAGCGCATCAGGACGTCGTAGTCGGGTTCGTCCCGGGTCGTGCGGCGCAGCGCCTCGATCCCGGTGCGTTCGGCGAACGCCACCCAGATCTCGGGGACCAGGACCCCCTCCAGGTCGAGGCACACCAGGTGCTGGCGGTCGTCGGGTCGTTCGCTCACCGTCACAGTGTCGTCAGGGCTCCGGCCGACCACAAGACGAAGGTCCCGGTCGGACTTCCCGGTCCCACTGCAGGCGCCCACCACCGGGCCCGACGGCGTGTGCATGCAGCAGACACAACGCACCTCCAGCACCATCCGTCTCGCCGTCCTCGGCGCCTTCCTCCTCGCCGGCGCGCTCGCCGCGGCGCCTGCGGTCGGAGCCGCCGTGGGTGGATCGGCCGCCTCCGCCAGCGACTGCGGAGGTTCGAACTCGAAGTGTCCGACGACGTCGCTGATCACGACCACGACCGAGGCGACGACCACGACCGAGGCGACGACCACGACCGAGGCGACGACCACGACGGCCGAGGTGGCCGGAGAGACGACGGTGCCGACCTCGGCGCTGCCGCCCGTCTCGGTGGCCGGCGTGACGATCATCCGGGACGTGTCCTCGCCGACGCCCGCCCGGAGTGGCACCACCGAGCTGGCGTTGACGGGACCCTCTGACGGTCCGGCGCTGCCGCTCGGGATCGGCCTGATCCTGGCCGGCGCCACGATGGTGGTCCTGAGCGTCCGGGCGGCCCGGATGCAGCGGGCCCAGGACTGACGCCGCCCCGATCCAGACGAACCCATCAACTCCAACGGTCGGGATCCGGGGTTCACCGGGTCCCGACCGTCGCGCACGGCGGGGGTCCGCTCGGTGACCGGCTGCTTGGTACGCCCCCTGGGACTCGAACCCAGAACCTGCGGATTAAGAGTCCGATGCTCTGACCAATTGAGCTAGAGGCGCAGGTGCCCACGAGTGGGCAGATGGATTGTAGCGACACGGTCGCAACCGGCGGAACCGGCGTGCACCGCTCGCGTTGGGGTGACCGAGGGGATTTGAACCCCCGACCTCCAGGGCCACAACCTGGCGCTCTAACCGAACTGAGCTACGGCCACCATGCGGGATGCGGATCTTAGACCGCTGTCGGTCCCCGGCCGGAACGCAGATCGCCGCGCCGGTCGCTACGGTGCTGGCGTGGCCGGACCCGTCACCAGGAACCTGCGTCGCGTGGTCGGTCGCATCGCCGCCACCGATGCGTTCCGCCGGAACGGCCCGCGACTCACCCCGGTGGTGGACGGGTTGGCGCTCCGGTTGAGCGGAGGGCGGTGGACGT
Source organism: uncultured Actinomycetes bacterium (assembly GCA_903925745.1). Classification (GTDB taxonomy): domain Bacteria; phylum Actinomycetota; class Acidimicrobiia; order Acidimicrobiales; family Microtrichaceae; genus SXMI01. The sequence continues at coordinate 1,522 of CAIYGQ010000162.1, forward strand.
TCTCCGACGCCGTCCTGCCGGTCGTCGTGCTCACGACCATCGGATCACGCTCGGGTCTGCCCCGCACCGTCCCACTGGCGGCCCTGCGCGACGGCCAGGACTTCGTGGTGGTCGGATCCAACTTCGGCCGTGAACGCCACCCCGCCTGGTCGACGAACCTGCTGGCGAACCCTGAGGCCCGGGCCTCGTTCCGCGGCGAGGAGTTCGCGGTGCGGGCCGAGTTGCTCGACGACTCGGAACGTGACCGCATCTGGCCCGACCTGTTGGCCCAGTGGCCGCTGTTCGACCGATACGCCGAGACGAGCGGTCGCGACCTTCGGGTCTTCCGTCTCCGTCGATCCAGACCGCCGGTGATCTGAGGTCGCACCGGCGTTCCCGTCCGGCCCGTCGCTGACGGGTGTCGACGGGGCGCTGCGCGAGACTTCGCCGCAGGCCCCCGTAGCTCAGCTGGACAGAGCAGCGGACTTCTAATCCGCCGGTCGCAGGTTCGACTCCTGCCGGGGGCGCCAGTGTCGGTGCGAGGTCGGGTCCCGCAATGGGCTCAGGCCCCGCGGCGGGTGTGGAAGGCGGTCGACCGGCCTCCCCGGTCGCGGTGGCGGAGCGGTGGCGCGGCGGGATGGTCGGCCGCGACCGGAGCGGACCACGACGGCTCGCCTCGGAGGCGGTGTTGGTGGCCCGGCGCGTGGACCAGGTCCGGCCGGTCGTCGGGTCGAGCCCCCTCCGGCGGGATCGATCGGCCGGAGGGGGCCGGTGCGACGCCGGAGCGCCGGGATCTGCGGCGGAGCTGGACGATGGTCGCGCCGATCGCGGTGCCGACGGCCAGTGCCGCCCCGGTGGGTCGGATCATCCGTCGGATCGGGCGGGTGGTGTCGGACACGGTCTCCTCCTGCTCGGAACCGGCACGGCCGGCCGGTCCGGGCGCTCGGTCAGCGACTGGATCGGTCCGGCACGGCTGGGCGTGCAGTGGCCAAGGTCCTGGAGCGCCACGATCGGGGCCGCCACCGGCGACGCCGGTAGCATCCGTGCCGCTACCGCCATGGTGGTACCGAGACGAGGGGGGGGTCGACGTGCGACGACGTGGACTGATCGTGATGTGCATGGCCACGGCCGTCCTCGCCGTGGCCTGCTCATCGGGCGAGCAGCCGTCGGGTGGGGACGCCGCCGGGCCGACCTCGTCCGAGGCGACCACCACGGCGAGCACGACCACGACGCTGCCACCGGGGCCGTGCGTGCTCGAACCCGACACCCGGGTCGGTGAGCTGACCTTCGCGGAGCTCCAGCGGTTCGAGCTGGTCAACGGCGAGCCGATCCCGACATTCGCCGAGTTCCTGGACCTCGCCGATGCCGCTGGTGTCGGTGTGCTGCCCGAGATCAAGTACTTCCCGGCGGCCGATGGTGGTGAGCCGGTCCCGTGGACCGACGCGCAGCTCGCCGAGTACCGGGACATGATCGTCGAACGGCCCGGCCTGGACTCGGTGGTCATCGGCTCCTTCCAGGAGTCGGCGCTCGCGTACTTCGCCGCCGAACAACCCGACTGGACCCGCGTGTGGTTCCGGGGCATCGGCGGTGCGGACGCCTTCCTGCCGCCGACGGTGGCCGAGATGCGCCAACGCGCACCGTCGGCCACCGCCCTCGGGGTCATCAACGTCCTGTACTTCGCAGGAACGTTCCCCGGTGACCAGCAGCCCTACGACGTCCCACGTGAGTTCGCCGACGCCGGGATCCCCGTCTACGTGTGGTTCAACGTCGCCACGGGCGGCGACTCACCCGAGGGGTCGCCCCCGTTCGGTGGCGCCGTCCCGTCGCCGGGCTGGAGTGAGGTGGCGGCAGCTCAGCCCCCGAACGTGGACTGGATCGCGACCGACCGACCGGCGGAGTACCGGGCCTGGTCGACCAGCCCTGCGTCGCCCGATCCGGCCCCGGTGATGGTCGCCCACCGAGGTGGGGGAGAGGACGGCGTGAGCGAGAACGCGTTGTCCGCGTTCCGTGAGGCGGTCGCCGCCGGCGCCGGCGTGCTCGAGACCGACGTCCAGTGGACGGCGCCGACCACCGACGAACCGAACGGGGTGCCGGTGCTGATGCACGACGCGACCATCAACCGCACGGTTCGCTGCCGGAGCTGAGGTCGACCGGGAGTCCACCCGCCGCATGGCCGGCCGGGGCGTTCGGTTCAGGGGATCACGGTGAGCTGCGACCCGTTTCCGTCGGGTCGTCGCTCGACCTGGATCCCGACGTGCAGTCGTTCCTTCATCGCCTCGACGTGGGTGATCACGCCGATCGTGCGGCCGGTGGCGTGCAGTGACTGGAGTGTTTCGATCGCGTCGTCCAGCGAGTCCGGATCCAGGGCGCCGAAGCCCTCGTCGATGAACAGGGCCTCGAAGCGTCTCCCGCTCCCCGTCCCGCCCTGGCTCACCACGTCGGCCAACCCGAGGGCGAGGGCGAGCGAGGCCTGGAACTGCTCCCCGCCCGAGAGGGACCTGGTGCTCCGGGCACGACCGGTCTCGGCGTCGAACACCTCCAGATCGAGACCCTGCGCGGTTCGGGCATCGGCGGTCGTCGTCCTCACCCGGAGTTCGTAGCGGCCGTTGGTCATGGAGTCGAGGTGCTCGTTGGCCGCCCGGGCGACTCGCTCGAGCTCCTGGGCGAGCACCCAGCGGGTGAGGGGTGTCCGGAGCACACCGCCGCCCGTGCAGACGGCGAGGGTCCGCTGCAGGAGGTGGAGGTCGGCCCTCGCCCCCGCCGAATCGGCCGCAGTGGCGGCGTGCGTGTCGAGCGCGTGCCCCGCCCGGTCGATGGCGGCCGTCACCCGGTGGTGCCGGCTCACCAGTGCATCGGAGTGCCGCTCCGCCTCGCTCGCCGCGAGCAGCGCCACCGCTGCATCGGGGCGTTCATCGGGGATCCCCTGGTCCACCAGCACGTCGAGCGCGGCGCTCAGCTCCCGGATCCGGGTCGTGACACGATCGCGGCGCTCCAGTCGGGCCCGTTCGTCGTCCTCGTCCAACAGGGCGGCGGTGGCGTCGTCGATCGAGTCGAACGGGCTCGCGGTGAGCCCCTCGGTGGCGGCCACTTCGGCCGCATCGAACGCGCCCTGCTCGGCCGCGCGTCGGCGGTCGGACCCATCGATCGCCTCCAGCAGTGCTGCGAGCTCGGCGAGGTGGCCCTCCATGGACCGGGTCGCCTGGGCGTCGACTCCCGCCGCAGCCGTCCGGGCCCCCTCGAGCTCCTGTTGTCGGACGTCGCGCTGTTGCTCCGCCTGCTTCGACTCGCCTGCGATCTCGGCGGCCCGGGCCCCGGCCCGCTCCCGTTCGCCCTGCGCTCGTTGGAGCTCGTCGGTCAGGCGCTGATGATCGGCCCGGATCCGTTCGGCCGCTCCCTGCTGGTGCTCAGCCTGCTCGAGGGCGGCGACGAACCCGGCCTCGTCCTCGTTCGCCGCCGCACCGAGTTGGCTCCGCAGGTCGGCGACCACGGCGGCGGCATCGACGCGTGCCTGCTCGGCCAGGTCCCGACGTCGCGCTGCGGCGTCGAGCTGTTCGATCGACACGTGGTCGTCCCCATCGGTGTCGGCCGGCGCCGGGTGCTCGGTGCTCCCGCACACGGGGCATGGATCCCCGTCGCGCAGTTCGAGGGCGAGCCGGGGTGCCTCGGTCGTGATGAACCGGGTGAGGACCTCGGTGTGCTCCAGGACCTTCGCCGCATGGTCGTTGGAGAGGCTGAGCTCCCGGGCGCGCTCCTCGTCGAGTCGCCGTCGAAGGCTGAGCGCCGCCCGCGCCGTCGAGGTGCGTTCCGCCAGTTCCATCGGGTCGACCACCTGGCCGGCGAGTTCCAGGAGCGCAGGTTCGAGTTCCAGGACGCGGGCGTCGGTGCGTTCGATGACCCGGGCCTGCTCGACTGCGGCCGCTCCCAGTTGCTCCACCGTGGCGACGGCACCATCGAGGGCCGACTGCGCGGCCTCGAGCGCTGCCAGGGCGTTCGCCCGTCTCCGGTGCTCCTCGGCGACCCGGTCGTGGGCGCGCCGGATCGCGCCGGGGTCGGTGGTCGCATCGGTCACGTCCAGTGACCGCAGGATCTCCACCGCGGAGCCGGTCTGTTCCTCCAGGTGTCGGGTCGCGACGTCGAGCGCGGAGCGGGTGGCCCGCAGCCGTTGGTCGGCCTGGACGACCGGCCGGGCCAGCTGGGAGCGTTCGGCCAGCTCGGCGGCCCGGACGGCGTCCGACTCGGTGGCTCGGAGGTCGGTCAGCTCCGAACGCAGGTCCCGCGCCCGGTCGAAGCGTGCGGCGGCCTGCTCGGCCACGCGGTGCCGGTCGGTCAGGTGCCGGGTCGCCTCGGTCGCGTCCTTCGCCGCCGCCGCGAGTTCACCCAGCGCCGTCGTCGCGGCCTCGAGCCGCTCCCGGAGCGACGCGGTGTCGTCAGGTTCGGGCTCGGTGTCCTCGGGCTCGGTGTCCTCGGGCTCGGGACCGTCGGTGTCGTCGTGCTCGGGACTGTCGGTGTCGTCGTGCTCGCGGCCAGCCAGCTCGGACTCGGCCTGGTCGAGTTCGCGCCGGGCGTTCGCGAGCTGGGACCGGAGGAACTCGTCGATCGAGCCGACGGCCTCGGCGGCGGCCTTGGTCCGGGACTTCAGCTCCTCGACGATGACGTCGAAGACGCGCCCGTCGAAGAGCTGCTCGAGGAGCGCCTCCCGCTCCGTCGAACCCGCGAGCAGGAAGTCGGTCACCTGACCCTGCGGGAGCAGCACCACCCGCTGGAACTGGCTGGCGGACAGGCCGACCAGTTCCTCCACCTTGTCCCGCACGCCGGTGACGCTGGTGATCGCATCGGACGTGCCGTCCTCGGTGATCCGCTGGATCAGCACCTTGGGCCCGTCACGCACGGGTCTGCCGGCTCCGCGTTTCGGTGGCCGCTCCTGGGCGGGACTCCGTTCGACGACCCAGGTCTCGTCGCGGATCCGGAAGGTCAGGCGGACCGAGGTCCGGGTGTCCGGGTCGGCGTGGTGGGAGCGGATCTCTCCCGACTCCTTGAGCGGCATGGCGCCGTAGAGGGCGTAGGTCATGGCGTCGAGCAGCGTGGTCTTGCCGGTACCGGTGTCGCCTGCGACCACGAAGAGCCCCCGCGGACTCAGCGACGCGAGGTCGACGTCCACCGGTCCGGGGTAGGCGCCGAACGCCTCGAACTCGATGCGGAGCGGTCTCATCGGGGACTCACGCTCCGCTCGCCTCGACCGCCGAGCGGACGACGTCGGTCAGCAGTTCGAGCTCGGCACTGACGGGAGGCCCGCCCTCGGCGGCCAGCCAGAACTGTTCGACCGCCTCGAGCGGGGAGAGTGACCGGATGTCGGAGGGGGCCGAGGTCCCGGCACCGGCCTCGACGGGTGGGGCGAGCCGGACCTCGACCACGTGCGGGTAGACGCCCTGCAGTTGCGCCCGGGCCTCGGTGACCGTCTCCCGGTTGGTCACGGTGGCCTGCACGAACGCGTCGTGGGCCTCGGGGAAGCGGCCCGGCTCGAGCAGTTCCTGGAGCGTGCCCCGGATCCGCTGGACGCGACGGCCGACGGGCACCGGCAGCTCCTCGACCGAGCAGGTGCCGTCGGCGGCCATGTCGACGACGGAGATGGTCTTCTGGTGGTCCTCGGAGAACGAGTAGGGGAGCGGCGTGCCCGAGTAGCGCACGGAGCCCAGTTCGCTCGGGACGTCCTGGGGCCGGTGCAGGTGGCCCAGGGCCGTGTAGGAGAAGTCGGCGAACAACTCGACCGGCACCTGGCCGGTGCCACCCACCTCGAGTCGCCGTTCCGACTCCGACTCGAGGCCGCCGGTGACGAAGGCGTGCGCAACCGCCAGCGAACGCAGGTTCCGTCGTCGGGGCCCCACCAGCGCGACGGCGTCGGTGAGGACGGACTCGTGGGAGCGCCCGCTGCGGCGTTGCACCAACTGGTCGGCCGTGGGGTCGCCGGGACCGTCGGGCTCGACGCCGAGGTCGTCCGGTGCCTGCTGCGGGTGCAGGAACGGGAGCAGGACCAGGTCGACCGGTCCGTCCGGCGCGTCGTGGTGCACCACCGAGCCCAACCGGTCGTACCCGCCGCGGAGCACGAAGCCGCTGTGGTCGAGCAGCTCCGAGTAGGGGGCGACCCGGTCCGCTGCGTCGTGGTTGCCGGTGATCGCCACCACGGTCGCGCCGGTTCCGAGCAGTCGGCGCACGGTGTTTCGGAACAACTCGATCGACTCGGTCGGGGCGACGGCGCGGTCGTAGATGTCCCCGGCGATCACGACCAGGTCGCATCCCTGCCCGGCGACGACGTCGACGAACCAGTCGCAGAACGCCTCCTGATCGGCTCGTAGGGACGCCTCTCCGAAGGAGCGTCCCAGGTGCCAGTCGCTGGTGTGGGCGATCCTCACGGTGCCACCGGTCCGCCGGGGCTGGTGGTGCATCGCCTCGTCTCCACGTTCGGGGACGTTACAAGGGGCTCGTGACAGCCTCTCCGGCCGCTCCGACTCGACCCGCCGGACCGTCGCCGGGGCCGGGACCTGATGGCGGAACAAAATCACCCGAAACTGGTCGCAGGCACTAGAAAGCCCGGGTGGAGTCCGTCCGCCTGGCCGTTGAGAACCTCACCTCGCCCCCCGTGCTGGCGTTCGTCCTGGGCGTCGTGGCGGTGCTCGTCCGCAGCGACCTGCGGCTCCCCGATCCGATCCACACCTGGTTGGCGACCTACCTGTTGTTGGCGATCGGGCTCAAGGGCGGCCACGCCCTGCACGGCGTCGACCTGGGCGACCTGGCGCTCCCGGCGTTGGCCACGCTCGCCGTCGGAGTGATCGTGCCGGCGCTGATCTTCGTCTCGTCGCGTCGCCTGTTGCGCCTCGACCTGGAGGATGCCGGTTCGTTCGCCGCCCACTTCGGGTCGGTGTCGGTCGTGACGTTCACCGCGGCGGTCGTCTTCGCCGTCGAGGCGGGCAGTGAGCCCGAGCCGTTCATGGCCACGCTGGTGGCCCTGCTCGAGGTCCCGGGCATCATCGTCGCGCTCCTGCTCGTGTCGTTCTCGGGCGGGAGCTCGGGCTGGCGCCAGGCACTCCACGAGGTCCTCACCGGAAGGAGCGTCCTGTTGCTGATCGGGGGTCTGGTCATCGGTGTCCTCGCCTCGGATGAGGCCTTCGCCCGAGTCGACCCGTTCTTCGTCGTGCTGTTCCCCGGGTTGTTGACCCTCTTCCTGCTCGACATGGGTGCCACCGCCGCCGCACAGCTGCGTGACTCGCGATCGCTGACACCTCCGGTGGTGGTCTTCGGGCTGGTGGCACCCGTGACACTCGGCGTCATTGGTGTCGGCGTCGGCACGCTGGCGGGGCTCAGTATCGGAGGCTCGGCCGTGTTCGGCGCCATGGTGGCGAGCGCCTCGTACATCGCAGCACCCGCTGCGGTTCGGATCGCGCTGCCCCAGGCCAATGCCGGCCTCAGCCTGGGGGTGGCGCTGGGGGTGACCTTCCCCTTCAACCTGGCGATCGGGATCCCCCTCTACCTGGCGATGGCCCGCGCGATCGGCTGAGTCGATCAGCCCGCCCGGTCGACCGGACGGTCGAGTCCGGAGCGGCGAATCGGGTCACCTGACCGGGGCCGTCAGGTTGTGGTGATGCCGTCGTCCGGGGAGACTCGCGGCGTGCCGGCCGTGTCCACCAGCGTCGTCGAGCAGCACGCTGGACCCGAGCCGGAGTCCTCGGTGGCTGCGCTCCGCTCCGCGCGACGTCGACGTGAACTCTCAGGCCGGGACTGGGGCGAGCTCGCCTACCGCGTGTACACCACGTCGCTCGGTGCCCTGGTCGCCGTCGTGTTCCTCTCGGGCCTCGTCGGCGACGACCGACTCGGCCCGGAGGGCACCGCCGACCTGATCGACCGACTCCCCGGATGGGTCGCACTCGGTGCCGCCGTCGTGCTGGCGCTCGCCGTCCGCTCCGGCCGCCGCGGCGGGCCGGTCGCCCTGGAGCGCCCCGACGTGTTCCACCTGCTGCTCGCTCCGGTGTCGCGTTCCGGGGTGCTGCGGCGGCCGGTGTCGTCGCTGGTGCTCTACGGAGTGGGCGGCGCCGCGATCGTCGGTGGGCTCGCCGGATCACTCGTGGACCAGCGACTCGACGGGCCGGCGGCGCCGTGGGTGCTGGCCGGTGGCCTGGCGGCGGCGACGCTCGCCGGGCTCGCGCTGGGCGCGGCGCTGGTCGCCGGAAGCCGTCGGCTTCCCGGGCCGCTGTTGTCGATCCTTGCGTGGGCGCTCGTCGCGTGGTCGGTCGCAGCTGTCGCCACCACCGACGTCACGGCCTCGCCGTTGACCCTGATCGGCGATCTGGCCGTCTGGCCGGAGCGAGCGGCTCCGGTGGCGTTGATCGCACCGCTCGTCGCCGCGATCCTCATCGCCGTCGGCGCCGCGCTCATCGGTGGGCTGTCGATCGAGTCGGCGGTCCGCCGGACCGCGCTGGTCGGACAACTCCGGTTCGCGGTCACCCAACAGGACGTCCGGGCGGTGGTCCTGCTCCGCCGGCAGCTGGCCTCGGAACACCACCGCCGCCGATCGTGGTTGCCCCGGCTCCCCTCGGCCCTGGCCGACCGCGCACCGGTGCTCGCCCGCGACCTGGCCAGTGTCGGCCGTTGGCCGCTCCGGCGGATCCTGCGGGTGCTGTCGGCGGCGCTGGTCGCAGCGTTCGCGGCGAGGGGGGTGTGGGCCGGGACCACACCGCTGCTGTTGGTGGCCGGCGGAGCTGCCTACCTGTTGGGCCTGGACGCCCTCGAGCCGCTCGCCCAGGAGGTCGACCACCCGACGCTGGCCGACTCGTTCCCGGTCCAGCGCGGTCGCCTGGGCGTGCAGCACCTGGTGCAGCCGCTCCTCGTCACCGCGGTGGCGGGGTCCATCGGCGCGGCCGTCGCCGTGGCGGTCGATCCCTCGACGATCGGCTGGCAGGTCGCAGGACTCACGCTCGTCGCCGCAGTTCCGACCGCGGTGGCCGGCGCCGCAGTGACGGTGGTCTCGGACCAGCCGACCGCCGCACCCGACGCCGGCCTCGCCCAGCCCGAGGTCGCCGGTCCGAGGCTGTTGTTCCGACTGGTCTGGCCGCCCCTGGTCGCCGTGCTGGGGTTCGTGCCGCTCCTCGTGGCCCGGGCCGCAGTGGCGGCCGGGCGGTCGCCCGCCGCGCCCGAGCTCACGATCGCGGTGCCGTTCGTGGTGCTCGCCGCGCTCGTGGCCGCCTGGGTGCGGTTCCGTGACGACATCCACCGCTCGATGGCGGAGTCGATGGGTTCGACGACAGGAGGTTCGGCGTGAGTGGACGGGACCTGGCGATCGCCGCCGGAGGGCTGACGAAGCGTTACGGCGACGTCGACGCGCTGGCACCGCTCGACCTGGAGGTCGCAGCCGGCGAGTCGCTCGTACTGGTCGGACACAACGGCTCGGGCAAGTCGACCTTCCTGGGCATGGTGGCCGGCGTGCTGGAGCCGAGCGACGGGTGGGTGGAGATCCACGGCCAGGCCGTCGATGGGATCCCGGCCCGGCGCCACCGGTCGTGGCTGCCCGACAACCCGGTCCTCTACGACGACCTGAGCGTCCGGGAGCACCTGGAGTACGTGAGCCGGATGCACGGCGACTGCGACCCGGAGGTCAACGACGACCTGGTCGAACGGCTCGGCCTGACGCACCGGGTCGACGACCTGCCGTCGCAGTTCAGCCGTGGGCTCCGTCAGAAGACGGCCATCGCCGTGGCGTTCTGCCGCCCCTTCAGCGTGCTGCTGGTCGACGAGCCGTTCGTGGGTCTGGACGCGGCCGGTCGCGCCGCCATGCTCGAGTTGCTCCACGAGAGCGTCGAGAACGGCGCCTCGGTGGTGGTGGCGACCCACGACCCCGACGTGATCGACCGCTTCGACCGGGGCGTGGTGCTCGAGAACGGAGAGCTGGTCCACGACGGCCCGGCATCGTCGGTGCGCCGCTTCCTGACCGCCGACGACCAGTCGGGGGGCTGAGCCCGGCGTGACGCCGTGTCGTGAACATCGTTAATCTGGGTTGGTGCGGCGGCGGGAACTCCTGGGTGCGATGGGTGTGCTGGGTGCGGCCGCGGCCATCGGCGGGACCTCGACGGCCTGTGCGCCACCGGCGCCTCCGTTGCCGGCGCCCGCCGATCCGCTCGACTTCCTGTTCCCTCCGGACGCCCGCCGGCGGATCGTCAACGTCCGACCCCGCAACCCGTCGGCCCCACCGGTCCTCGCCCGCCGCGGCGAGCGGTCGGCGCTGGTCGTCGGCGGCGGGATCGCCGGGTTGTCCTCCGCCCTCGAACTGGCCGAACGCGGGTACTCGGTGGTCGTGCGGGAGGCCGACGAGGTGCTCGGCGGACGCCTCGCCACCCGCGACCTGGACCCGGGTCTGGGTCGGACGTTCCGGGTCGAACACGGACTCCACATGTGGTTCGACAACTACCGGACCTTCGCCGACATCCGTCACCGGCTCGGCGTCAACGACCGCTTCCGGCCGTACCAGGAGGTCGACTTCATCTTCCGGAACTACCTGCCGGAGCGGCTCGAGTCGACGCCGAAGCTGTTCCCCTTCAACCTGGCGGGGATCATCGACCGGTCACCCAACCTGGACTGGCCGGACGTGTTCGGCAGCCTGGGGATCTTCGGCGACCTGCTCGCCTTCACGATGCGCGGACTCTACGACCGCCTCGACGACGTCACGTTCCTGGAGTGGATCGAGCGCAACCGCGTCAGCCCGGCGTTCCGTGACGTCGTGTTCCTGCCGGCGGCACACGTCACGTTGAACCGCGTGGCCGACCTGTCGGCCGCCGAGATGCTGTTGTTCCAGCACCTCTACTTCACCTCGCAACCCTTCGCCTTCGACCGAGAGGTCACCACCGTCGACCACGCGACCGCCGTCATCGACCCGTGGGCCGACCGCCTCCGGTCGCTCGGGGTCCAGGTGCGCACCTCGGCGCCCGTGCCCGGTCTGCGCCTCGAGTCCGGCCGGGCCGTCGGTGTGGTGGGGGAGCCGGATCGCTACGACTGGGTCGTGCTCGCCACCGACGTCGGTGGGACCCAGGCGGTCCTGCGGGGCTCGACAGCGGACACGGCGAGCGCTCCGGCGCTGGCGGCGTTGCGCACCGCGGTGGGACCCATGGAGGTGGCGCCGCCCTACCGGATCCTGCGGGCCTGGTTCGACCACCCGCTGGCTCCCGGGCGCCCCGACGTGATCGAGACCCCCCAGCACGACCCGGTGGCGCTGATCTGTCTGTTCCACCAACTGGAGGACGAGAGCCGTGAGTGGGCCGAACGGTCCGGCGGGTCGGTCGTCGAGTTCCACCTGTATTCACTCGACGACGACCTGGCCACGGTCGACGACGATGCCGTGTGGCCGCGGATCCGTCCGACCGTCCTGGAGGTCGTCCCGGAGCTCGCCGACGCGCGCCTGCTCGGGTCGACCGTCGGCACGTACCGGAACTTCACGTCGTTCGCAGTCGGCCAGGGTCGACAGCGTCCCGACCACAACGGCGCACGCGACGCCGGACTGGTCAACGTGGGCCTGGCGGGCGACTGGATCGACTGCGCCGCCCCGTCGGCGCTCATGGAGCGGGCCGTGCTGACTGGCCGGCTCGCGGCCAACGAGTGCCTGGTCGCCGACAACGTGCGCGAGGCCGGCTGGTCGCACGTGAGCCCCGTCGGCCCGACACGCTGAGCAGCGGCAGCGGCCGCGACCGCCGAGCAGCCTCCGCAGCCGCGACGACGGGTGTCCCGGGTCGTAGCGTGGGGGCGTGAGCTCGATCGATCGATCCCGACTCGGTGAGCTGATGGCCGCCGAGACCCGCACCTTCGTCGACCGGCACCCCCGGTCGGCCGAGCTGCACGAGCAGGCCCGCCGGTCGTTGCTCGCCGGGGTCCCCATGAACTGGATGACGCGCTGGCCCGGACCCCACCCGGTGTTCGTGGAGCACGCCGAGGGCGCCCGGTTCACCGACGTCGACGGCAACACCTACGTCGACCTGTGCCTGGGCGACACGGGTGCCATGACCGGACACGCCCTGCCGGTGACCGTCGACGCGCTCGTCGCCCAGGCCCCGCTGGGGATCACGACCATGCTCCCCGGTCGGGACGCCGCCCGGGTGGGCGACCAGCTGCGGGACCGCTTCGGCCTGCCCGTGTGGCAGATCGCCATGACCGCCACCGACGCCAACCGGTTCGCCCTCCGGTTGGCCCGACACGCCACCGGCCGTCGCAAGGTGCTCGTGTTCAACTGGTGCTACCACGGCAC
>CAIYGQ010000163.1 GCA_903925745.1 uncultured Actinomycetes bacterium
GATCCACTCGAAGGTGCCGACGGCGAACACGCCGGCGCCCGACGGGTGTGAGTACCAGGTGACGTCGGCGAAGCTCTGCTTGCCCCGACACACGAGCGGCGAGTGGCAGAACACCTCGATGTTGTCCGGCGTGGGCCGCTCGGGTGTGACGCGGTCGTACTCGTTGGCGACGAGTCCGGGGAGCACGTCGCCGTTCCGCAGCCCGGAGCCCTCGAAGAGCCAGTTGTCGGTGTTGACGACCACCATGTCGGCCTCGACCGGATTCGACTCGTAGAGGTTGCCGATGAGTGAGCTCTCCGGCTCGTTGATCGGCGCCTGGCGCCAGCTGACCGTCGCCTCGGTCGGGTCGGTCGCGGTGATCGGATCGGCGGAGGCGTCGCGGTAGTTCACCTCGTTGCGGAAGGGCCCGACATCGCTGTCCTCGAGCCGGATCTTCCGGAAGATCGCGTTGGCTCCCATGAACACCAGGTTCACGCCGGCATCCCGGGCCGCCTCCAGCCCACGCCGCATTCGCGTGGAGTAGTACTCGTCGTGGCCGAGCGAGATCAGCGCCCGGTGGTTGGTGAGGCGCTCCGGGGTGGCGTGCAGGTCGATGTCGGTCCAGTAGGTGACGTCGTAACCGTTGCGCTCTGCGAACATCACCATCTCGAACTCGCGCCCGAAGAACTCACCGGAGCCGTTCCGGTAGTACGGGCGGTCGAAGGTGACGACGTCGGCGCGTCCGGCGTTGCCCGAGGAGCTGTCGGCGTACAGGCTCTTGCCCCCCCACTCGTTGTAGGCCTGCCACGTGGTGACCGAGCTCTGGATGACGATGGCGGCCGTGCTCGCGTCGTCCCGCACGACGAGCGGCACGAAACTGGCGCCGCCGTCAGACGACGACAACCTGAGCAGGTACATGCCGGGCGGCCAGGAGTCGTCGGTGGGCACCTCCAGGTTGGTGCGCCACGGCGCACGCCACGTCCCCAGGGCGGCGTCGAGCACCGGATCGTCCTGGCGTTCGCCGCGGAGCGTGCCGGACTCCCACACCAACCTCGCGCCCCCGCCGCCGTACCAGCCGGTACGGAACGCCTGCAGCCGCCACTCCGGTGCCTCGGTCGACACCCGCAGGTCGACCGTGCCCCCCCGGTCGACACTGGTCACGTCGGCGTAGCCCCGGATCCTCGACCAGACCGACGGGTCGTCAGGGATCGTCCAGTCCCCGGCGCCCGGTCGGGCGTTCTCGTCGATCAGCCACTGCGCCGGGTTGGCGGTCGAGGCGGCCGTCGTCGGTGGCCCCTCGGGGACCGTGAGCGTCACCCGTGGCGTGTCGGCGGCCTGCTCGGTCCCGCAGGCGGCGAGCAGGCCGGCGGCCAGGGCGCCGGTGGCGCCGGCGAGCACGTCCCGGCGGTTGGGTCGGTTGCCGGGACGGGCGTCTGGACGGTCGTCGGCCACGGCCGACATGGTCGCACGGCATCGGCTTCGATCGACGGCACCGGCTGTCGATCCCGTCGAGCCCGTCGGTCAGCGGCGGACCGGCCAGGGTGCGGGCACGGGGATCGGCAGGATCCGTGAGACGTCGACGGTCCGGCTGTCGGGGTCGGGGGTCCAGTCGGGGACCAGGGGTTGGGGCGCGTCGAGGACTCCCTGCATGAGCATCCGGGTCGAGCGGTACGACCAGGCGGCGTTGAACAGTCCGCCGGTCGGGCCGAGCGGGTCGACGGTCAGGAACGCCGGTGGACCCATCCGGACCACCACCATGTCCAGGCTCGGGATGACGGTCGTCTCCTGGTCGAACGCCCCGCTGAATCCGAAGGCATCGACCGGTGCCGGAGGGAGCCACCGTCGGTCGTACACCTGGGCGGTGGGTACGCCGTCGCTGCCGCACCGGGGGCTCCGGTTCGACCGGATGAGGAATCCGTAGCACGGGTTGGACGAGGTGGCGCCCTGTTGGGCCTGGTCCAGGTACTCGGCGCGGATCAGGCGGCGTCCGTTCCAGACTCCCCCGCTGCCGGCGAGCATGCCGAGCCGGGCGAAGCCGCGTGGTGACAGGTCGAGCCCGGCGAACCCCTGGGTGTTGCCGCCCGGGTCGCGGGCCCAGCGCCACTCCCGGTCCTGGATGCCGACCGGTCGGAACAGTTCGTCCCGGGCGAAGTCCTGGACGTCGCGCCCGACGGCACCCTCGACCACGACCGCCAGCACGGTCACGGCGGTCTGGGCGTAGATGAATCGGGTGCCCGGCACCGCCTCGAACGGCCGGTCCGTGAAGGCCGCGACCGAGTCGGTGCTGACCGCTTCGATCAGGTCCTGGGCGAACGCCATGCGGACCCCGGTGGTCTGGTTCAGGAACTGTCGGACGGTGAGCGCCCCGTGGACGTCGTCGACGTCCACGCCGGCGCGCCGGAGGTGCGGCCCGACCGGGTCGTCGACGTCCAGCAGGCCGAGCTGTTCGGCCCGTCCGACGACGAGCGACACCACGCCCTTGGTCATGCTGAACCCGGGCTGGGGGTCGTCGGCGGATCCCCGGTCCAGGCCACCGTCGGCGACCAGGCAGCCGTGCCGGTGGATCCGGTAGGAACGGGCGCCGGTGGCGGCGACGTACTCGGCCGTCCGCCGGACGACCTCGGCGTCCAGACCGACGGCGCCGGGGGCGACCTGCTCGAAGTCGTCCCCGGCCGCCGGCGTCGCGCAGGACGCGATCGGCTCCGGATCAGGGTCGTCGGTGATGTCGGCTGCAGGTGGTGCCACCGTGCAGGACACGACCGACAGCAGCGCCAGGGCGCTCGCCGTCAACCGGATCCATGAGCTCACCAGTGGTCGACCTCCACCCAGTCGTCTGTCAGGGCAGGCCCACGACATCGACGGCGACCTTCCGGTTCTTGGTCGTCCCATCGCCGAGCTGGCCCACCTGGTTGTCGCCGGTGCACCTGGCCGCGCCAGAGGGCAGCAGCGCGCAGGTGTGGTACGAGCCGCCGGCGACGTACGCGACGTTGTTCAGACCGATGGCGGCCTGGGGTTGCGGTCGGTCGACGGTGCTTCCGTCACCGAGCTGGCCCCCGGCCACGCTGAATCCGAACCCGCCGCTGAGGGGGCTGTTCCAGCCCCAGCAGAACACCTGGCCCGGGTTGTCGGTCGCACAGGTGTGTCCACCGCCGCCTCTGATGGAGGTGACGCCGCTCAGCACGGCCACCGGGACCGGGGTGGTCCGGTCGGTGGTCGAGCCGTCCCCGACCTGGCCGTACTGGTTCGATCCCCAGCAACGCACCGTGGTGTCCGACATGAGCGCACAGGTGTGCGCTCCGCCGCTGCTGATGCCGATGACCCCTGATGACAGACCGGTCACCGGGACCGGAGAGGTCCGGATCGTGTTCGTGCCGTCGCCGAGCTGACCGCTGAAGTTGGAACCCCAGCACGACACGGCGCCTCCGCCATCGAGCACGCACGTGGAACTCCCTCCGACGGCGACACCCACGACACCGGAGACGTCGAGCGCCTCAACCGGAACCGAGCTGAAGATCGGTCCACCGGCTGGCAGGGAGCCCGAGTTGCCGTCGCCCAGCTGACCGAATCCGTTCGGCCCCCAGCACCTGACGCCACCCGAGGAGGTCACGGCGCACGTGTGTGCCGAATTGAAGCCCCCGGCCCCGGCGGAGATCGCCACGACGTCAGTCTCGAGACCGGTCACGTCGACGGGGACCGGACTGTCGGTCGTCGTGCCGTCGCCGAGTTGGCCGGCGGAGTTCTGGCCCCAGCACTTCACTCCGTTGGCGGCGGTCAGGACACAGGTCGAGTTGGCCGTCGCCACCACCGAGATGGCCGCCGCCGTCAGGCCGACCACCTTGACGGGGGTGTTCGTTGATGCGACGCCGGTGCCGATGCCCAGCTGGCCGTAGTTGTTGAGACCCCAGCACGACACTCCTCCATCGGGGGTGATCGCACACGAGTGGAATCCGCCGACCGCGATCCGGGTGTTCCAGTCGAAGCTCGGCGGGGGCGGCGGTGGGGTCGTCGTGGTCGTCGTGGTCGTCGAACTGGTCGTGGAGCTCGTCGTGGAGCTCGTCGTGGAGCTCGTCGTGGTGGACCCCGGTGGCGGCTGGGGCATGCACGCAGCGGCGGCCAGGGCGACGGCGGTCGCGACGATCAGGACGTGGGCTCGGACGTTCACGGGCTCTCCTCGCTGGGGCGTTCCGGCACTCGCCGACGGTCGGACCCTAGGGCAGGGGTGCGGGCCGGTGCCCGATGAACCGCGGACGACTTGCGCCCCCGGGCCGAGCGGGGCACCATGTCCGCTATTAGGTACACCTAACAGCCACCGGGAGGGTCGCTGCAATGACTGTCATTCGTGGATCCGGCACCGGCCTGCGGGCCACGGTGGCCGTGGTGCTGTTCGCCACGGTGGCGTGGGCGGCGGCGGGGTGTGGCTCCGGCACCGAGGACGCCTCGAGTGGCTCCGGCGACGGCACCCAACAGCCGGTGAGCGTCTACATCGGCCGCCACTACGGCATCGAGCCGGTGTTCGAGGAGTTCACGAAGGCGACCGGGATCCCCGTGGTGTTCACCACCGGCAAGGACGCAGAGCTCCGGGAGCGGATCAAGGTCGAGGGGCCCAACACCCAGGCCGACGTCTACCTGGCCGCTGACGCCGGCAACCTGCAGCTCGCCGCCGATGACGGTCTGCTCGCATCCGTCGACTCGCCGGTCCTCACCGGGGCGGTCCCCGAGCGGGTGCGTGCCGCTGACGGATCCTGGTACGCGCTGTCGCTGCGGAACCGGACGATCATCACCTCGGCCGACCGGGTCGCCGACACCGATGTGCCCACCGGGTACGAGGCACTCGGCGACCCGCGGTGGAAGGGACGGCTCTGCCTGCGTCCGTCCACCAGCGCCTACACGCAGTCGCTCGTCTCGTCGCTCATCGCCGACCGCGGTGAGGACGGCGCCCGGGCAGTGGTCGACGGCTGGGTGGCGAACGAGCCGACCTACATCGACTCCGACGAGGACATGATCGAGGCGGTCGTCGCCGGCCAGTGCGACGTGGCGGTCATCAACCACTACTACCTGCCGCGCACCGTCGCCGAGGCCGGCCCGATCCCCGTCCGGTTGACCTGGCCGACCGATCCGCCGGGTGTCCACCAGAACATCTCGGGCGCCGGTGTCACCGCCAACGCCGCCAACCCCGAGGGTGCGCGTCGACTGATCGAGTGGCTCGCCACCGACGGTCAGCGCAGCTTCGCCGACGTGAACTACGAGTTCCCGGCCAACCAGACGGTCCCGCCCCGGGACGAACTGGTTGCGTTCGGCCCCTACACGGTGGACTCGGTGGCGGTCCGCGAGTTCGGTCCACTGCAGGCCCAGGCGGTCCGGCTCCTGGACGAGGCCGGCTACCAGTGACCGGTCCCGTCGGTCGGGCGGCCGCCCGGCCGTGAGCATCGGGACGGCGTCCCCGCCGGCACCGACCCCCTCGGCGCCGACGCGCCCGACGCGGCGCGACCGGCGGAGCGTCCGTCGTCGGCCGCCGGTCGTGGCGGTGGTGCTCGGGGTGACGGCCGTCGTCGTGCTGGTGCCGCTCGTCGCGCTCCTCTCGTCGTTGCTCCAGCCCAGCATCGACGTGTGGTCGCACCTGTGGTCGACCCGGCTCCCCGGGATGCTCGTGACCACCACCGTGCTGGTCGTCGGCGTCACGGTCGGCGCCGCCGTCCTGGGCACGGCGCTCGCATGGCTGGTCGCCGCCCACCGCTTCCCCGGTCGCGGCCTGCTCGTGTGGCTGCTGGCCCTGCCCCTGGCGGTTCCGGCCTACGTGAGCGGGTTCGTCTGGCTCGACACCTTCGACGAAGCCGGGCCCGTCGGTCAGTGGTGGACCGGCGTGGCCGGTGCGGACTCCTGGTACCCGACGGTCCGCAGCCTGCCCTGGGCGGCGCTCGTCCTGACGCTGGCGCTGTACCCCTACGTGTACCTGCTGGCCCTGGCGGCGTTCCGGGACCTGCCGGCCGGGCAGTGGGAGACCGCACGGGTCCTCAGCGGGTCGAGGTGGCGGGCGTTCCGTGAGGTGGCGCTCCCGGCGGCCCGGGGTTCCGTGATCGCCGGTTCGGTGCTCGTGGCGCTCGAGGTCCTGACCGACGTCGGCACGGTCCGACTCTTCAATGTGCAGACGGTGGCCGACGGGGTGTTCCGCGTCTGGTTCGGCCTCGCCGACCGTGAGGCCGCCACCGAACTCGCCGGCCTGTTGCTCCTGGCCGCCGTGGCGGTGCTCCTCGCGGAGCGGAGGCTGGCCGCCCGCCGACGAGAGGCCACCGGCGGTCGCGATGCCGCTCGCATCGAACCCGAGGCGATCCACGGCCGGGGGGCGGTGGCGGTCGGCGGCGCGGTCGCCGTCGTCCTGGTCGCGTTGGTGTTCCCCGTCGGTCGGCTCGTTGCGTGGACCGTCGAGGCGGTGCGGCGCGGCACCACCGCCTCTGCCGCGGGCGGGATCGACCACCACCTCTGGTCCTCCCTGGTGGTGACCGGCTGGACCGTGCTCGCCTGCGTCGTGGTGGGGGTCGCGGTCGCGGTCGCGGCGCGCTGGGGTCGCGGTCGTCGCCACCGCGCGCTGGCCGGGGCGACCACCCTCGGCTACGGGTTGCCCGGTCCGGTGATCGCACTGGGGGTGCTCGTCGTCCTGGCGGCCATCGACCGCACCGGCTGGCTGCCCCGCGGGACGCTCCTCGTCGGCTCGCTCGTCGGACTCGTGCTCGCGTTGGTGGTCCGCTACCTGGCGCTCGCCGTGAAGCCCGCTGAGCAGGCGGTCGGTCGCGTGGGGCGCTCCACCGAGGACGCCGCCCGGGCGCTGGGCGCCGGACCCGCCGGCGTGGTCGGTCGCGTGCAGCTGCCCCTCGCCGTGCAGGGGTTGGCCGTGGCTGGTGCCCTGGTCGCCCTCGACGTGGTCAAGGAGCTCCCGGCCACGCTCCTGTTGCGACCCTTCGGCGTCGACACGCTGCCGGTGTGGGTGTGGGAGGCCTCGAGCGACTCGCGCTGGGTGGAGGCGGGCCCGCCGGCGTTGGTCCTGGTGGCGCTCGCCGCGATCCCCACGGCGCTGTTGCTCCGACTCATGGTCCGGGGTCGCCGCGTCGACTGGTAGGAGTCCCCGGCCCCGTTCCGACTCAGTCGTCGGACCACCGGGATCCGGGTCCGCCGGCCGTCACCGTCGGGAGCCGGCGTCGGGCGGTTCGCCTCCGCACGCCGACCAGACGAGGGCGGCCACGCGGCGGGGCCAGTCGACCGGAGGCTCGCGGTGGGCGACTCGGAACGAGTACCACGAGCCGGTGATGAACGTGGTCACCACGTCGAGGTCGGCGTCGTCGTCGAGCTCGCGGTCCGCAACGGCAGCGTCGAGGATGGCCCGGATGCGCGAGCGTCGTGGTGTGACGACGCGCTCAACGTAGGCGGTGCGGACGTCGTGCTCGACGTCGTCGCCCAGCATGACCCCGGCGAGCGGCAATGCGCCGACCGCGCCGATGCAGTGCCGGAAGTCGTCGATCTCCGCGACCAGGTCCTGGAAGTGGTCCCCGGTGTGCTCGGGTGCGACGGTCTCGGCCAGGTGGGCGACCGCGTCGACGACGAGGGCGTCCCTGCCGCTCCACCGTCGGTAGATGGCTGGCCGGGTGGTGCCCGCAGCCTCGGCGACGGCAGCGATCGAGAAGGCGCTGTAGCCCTTGGTGCTCAGCTCCGTGAGGGCAGCGTCGAGGACGCACGCGTCGATCGACTCGTCGCGGGGGCGTCCGCTGCGGGCTGGCTCGGCCACGGGTCCACCTTACGTGACAGGGGCGTATTGCATTGTGGGCCGGGTGCGCCGAGGGTCATATTTCGTTCCAGTTTCGTAACGAAAGAGGTGCCCGTGTCTGCTGCGACCGTCGACGTCCTCGGACGGCCCAAGCGCGTGCTGGTCGTCGCCTCCAACCCGGCGGTGTCCGAGCAGACCGGGTGGCCGATCGGCTTCTGGTGGGCAGAGCTGACCCACCCCTACTGGGAGTTCGTCGAGGCCGGCTACGAGGTGACCATCGCCAGCCCTGACGGCGGGGCACTGCAGGGCGACGGATTCTCCGACCCGGACGACGAGTCGCGGTACTCCGCCCACGATCTGATCTCCCGCGGCTTCATCGGGAGCCCGACCCACGCCGCACTGGTCGCAGACACCCCAGCCCTGAGCGAGCTGGATCTCGACGCGTTCGACGCCCTGTTCCTGGTCGGCGGACAGGGCCCCATGTACACGTTCCGCAACGACCGGCGGATCGGTGACCTGGTCGGCAGGTTCCTCGCTGCCGGCAAGGTTGCGGCCGTGGTGTGCCACGCCACCTGCGTCCTCCTCGACGCCACCTTGCCCGACGGCGAACTCATCGTCGCCGGCCGGACGTGGACCGGGTTCGCCAACAGCGAGGAGGACGTGGCGGACTCCTTCGTCGGCCAGGCGATCCAGCCGTTCCGCATCGAGGACGAAGCACGCCGGATGGAGAACACCAACTTCATCGTCCAGGGAGCGTTCCGGGCCCACGCCGTGCGTGACGGCAACCTGATCACCGGTCAGCAGCAGTACTCCGGCGCCGCTGCGGCCCGCCTGGTCGTCGACGCGCTCGGCCGCTGAGGCAGAGCACCCCGTCCGGTCTCGGGCGGGCTCACGGTCGTGTTCCCTGACGTGCGCCGGCACCCGGTCCGAGCTGGACGTGGCCGACGGGCGCAGGCCGACCGGGGACCCCGGTGGACGAGGTGGTGTGGCGGAGGAGCGGACCTCCTGGGACGTTGCTCAAACCAAGGAGCCGATCTGCTCGGCCGACTTGTGGGCCTACCGAACGGTGGAGCCGACATCGCGGCTCGGTGAATCGAGCGCGCCCGGTGGGCGCACTTCACCTCGGTCCACGCTCAGCGCGTCAGCACTGGCAGCAGTGCGCTGGCCACCTCCGACGGTCGTTCCTCATGCGAGAACAGCCCCGCGCCGGGGATGACCGTGAGGCGTGCGTCCGGGAAGGTGTCCACCATCTCCCGGGCCCAGTCGACGGGGAAGAACTTGTCCTGTTCCCCCCAGACGAGTTGGACCGGGACCGTGGTGCGACGGTGCAACTGGGCGAGCTCGTGGACGTAACGGGTGTCGAAGCTCCGGAGGACTCTGATCGCGGCAGCACGTCGGAGGGGATCGACCGCGAGGGGCCGGAGGAAGAACTCGTCGAACTCACCGTCGAGGAGTGACCGGTCGACGAAGGCGTCTCCCAGGATGTATCCATTGCGTCGCAGCCGCGGCTGGCCGGCGAGCCATCCGAGCGCCGATCCGAAGCCTGGGACCCGGCGGTTCGCCAGGAACATCCTGAATCGCCAGTTCAAGCCGTGTGGTTGCTCGGTGTCGATCAGCCCCATGGCGGTGAGTCGACTGTCTCCGGCCAGCGCGTGGCGGGCGATCATTCCGCCGCTGTCATGGCCGACGACCGAGAACCGCCGCAGCCTGAGCAGATCCGCGGCGCGTCGGACCGCCTCGATGTGCTGACCGATCGAGAGCGGGGCGTCGGCTCCGAATCGGCTCGACCCGGCGCCCAGGAGATCGAGGACGTGACAGGTCACGTGGTCGGCCAGGTGCGGGAGCAGCGTTCGGAAGGTCGCCCCGCTCACCGGCCACCCGTGCACGAAGAGCACATCGGGCCCTGAACCGATCGTGCGATACGCGATGTCACCGGCGCCGACGTCGAGGTGTTTCTGCGGTTCGGCACGAAACAGTTCGGAAGCGTCCGCGGCGGTCAGCGTGGCCATGATCGCTCTCCTTGGCTTGGCCACCCGAAGGTCGCACCGGATGACACCGGCGGCAACTACCTCCCGAGGTAGGTGTCAGCCGCGACGACCAGGCCGTAGGGTCGCCCGTGATGCGTTCCACGGAGCAGCGAACGGGTTTGGTACCCGTCCTGTTGAAGCAGTGGCGCTCCCGGCGTGGGCTCAGCCAGCTTGACCTCGCCAATGCTGCCGACGTGTCGGCCCGCCACATCAGCTTCCTGGAAACGGGCCGGTCGCTCCCGAGCCCAGAGATGGTGCTCCTGCTCGGATCGACGCTGGGTGTCCCGCTCGGCCAAGTGAACCTCATGCTGGTTGCAGCCGGCCACCCTCCCGCCTTCGACGAGTCCGACGAGGGCATACCCGAGCAGATTGCGGGTGCGATCGAACTGTTGAAAGCTCACCACGAGCCCTTCCCGCTGATGGTCCTGGATGGCGCCTACAACGTCATCGACGCGAACCAGGCCGCGATCACCACGATCGGAGCGGTGCTCGGGCGTCTGGCGCATGGCGTACCCCCAACCCCGGAGCTCGGCGCCAACCGAGCGATCAACCTCGCACGACTCACCTTCGATCCCGCTGGTGCCCAGCCCTACATCAGGAACTTCGACGATGTCGGCCGTCACCTCCTGTGGCGTATCCAGCGCGAGGTCCTGGCGGATCCTGACAACCGGGAACTCAGGGCGCTCCTTGACGAGCTCCTTGGCATGTCCACCGTCTCGCCTCGCTGGCGTCAAGTGGACTTCGCCGTCCCGTCCGAGCCGGCTCTGGTGCTCCACCTGTCGCGAAGCGAACTGGAACTCCGCTTCCTCACGACCATCACCGCGTTCCAGGCGCCCCAGAACGTGGAGGTCGAGCGACTACGCATCGAACACTGGTTCCCCTACGACGACGCTACCGCCGACGCCTGCCGAGAACTTCGCGCCCGTTGAGACCCGTCAACGTCGTGCAGACCGAAGTGAACCGTTGTCACTTCCACGACGGGTTGTCATTTCCACGACGGAGTGGAGGTGATGGGACTCGAACCCACGACTTCCTGCTTGCAAAGCAGGTGCTCTAGCCAGCTGAGCTACACCCCCGGAGGCGGCCACCGTAGCCGGGTTTCTGGCGCATTCCGAAGCCGCGGGGCTGCCCGCGCTCGGGTCTGCTGCAGGTTCGGTGACCCGGTTCGGAGCCCGTTCCGTCAGGCGTCTGCGAGGAGCCGCACGGCGTCCGGGATCCCGGTTCCGGTGACGTTGTTGTACTCCGGATTCTCGGGGTCGAGCCCACACGATTCGTCGGGAAGACGTGTGGTCGAGCCGTCGATCCGCTCCTCGACGTCGTAGAACCTGCCGCGCAGGTCCGGTTCCCGATCCAGGAGCAGCGCTGCGAGCCCAGCCACCTGCGGCGCGGCCTGCGATGTGCCGGTCATCGTTCCCCACGCCCCTCCGGGCAGCGCTCCGGGCACGAGTTCACCGACGACCGCGACGTTCGGCTGGCTGTCGGTCGGACCGGGCCCACGACCCGAGGACGGCAGCGGCGTCAGGTCGGCGCTCAGCGCTCCGACCGTGAGCGTCGTCCGGTGCTAACCGGGTGTCGTCACGGTTCCGCACTCCGGGCCGTTGTTGCCGGCGGCGGCGACCGGGATGATCCCAGAGGTCTCGATCGCCCGCTGGGCGCGTTCCAGCGCCAGGTTCGGGCTGCGGAGCCCCCAGGAGTTCACCAGCACGTCGGGCCGGAGGTCGGCGTCGGGGTTGCCGCCATCCCGATCCGTGGGGGCGACCATGAACTGGAGTGCGGCGAGCAGTTCGTCCAGATCGCACACCGCACCCGTGCAACCCCGGGCGGCCATCCAGCTGGCCCCGGGCGCCACTCCCACCGCCGGAACCGCCGTCGAGCCGCCGGCCCACGGCGCGCCACCCGGTGCGGCCGGGGTCGTCGGGGTCACGGCCCGACCGACCGCAATCGACGCCACGTGCGTCCCGTGGCCCTGAGGGTCGCATGGCTGGTCGCACACTCCGTACGGGTCGAACCAGTTCCGTTCGTGCTCGACCGGACCGCCCTGCGCCCCGGCGGCCCCGCGGTAGCCGGCGGCGAGCGCCGGGTGCGTGGCGTCCACGCCGGTGTCGACGACGCCGACGGTCACGCCGTCGCCGGTCGGCGCCCCGGGCGCCGACCGGAGCGCCGTGACTCCCAGGGCGTCCAGGGCGGGTGAAGACGTCGGTGCGGTCCCCGGGAAGACCGGCTCGTCGTCGGCGGCCTCGACGATCGCGTCTCGTCCGCCGACGATCTCGGCGACCCCGTCGAGTCCCTCCAGTCGGTCGGCGAGGTCCTGGTCGCAGGTGCAGACGGCGATCGCGTTCGACAGCCACAGGGTGCGGTACTCGGCGCCCTCGTCGTCCAGCAGCTCGCGGGCCTCCTGCTGGCTGCGATCGGCGGTGGCGCGCAGCTCGTCGACCAGCGTTCGACCCCGCTGGTCGAAGGGCAGCTCGGCGATCGGATCCAGTTCCGGGTAGTCCTCGAACACCACCACGTAGAAGCGCTCGTCACCGGGGTCGCCGACCGCTCCCTCGGGGCCGCTCGAGTCACCGGCGGAGCAGGCTGCGGCCACGCCGAGTGCTGAAAGGAACAGGCCCAGCAGGGCGACGAGGGTGGATCGGCATGCTCGGGAACGGCGGGTCGACATGATGGTGCACCGGTCGTGTCCGGCCCCACGACCGTAGGGCCTCGGCCCCGGGCGTTGGTGGCGCGGCCGGCCCGGTCCCCGGGTCGGCCGGTCCACGGCTCCACGGTTTCTCAAGTCGGATCAGGAGGTGCCGACGATCGCTGCGGTCCGGTGTGCGGGCTCCGTCACCGCGCCCGATGCGTCGGCCGGAGTGTCCGGTCCGGTGGTGTTGCGTGGGCGATGATGCTGACAGCGAGCGAGGTGTGAGGATGACGCGAAGGCCGAACGGGGTGAGGACGAACGGGGTGGGACCGGCGAGTCCGGTGGTGGCCGTGGTGGCGCTCCTCGTGACCCTGGCGCTCGTCGCCGGCTGCACCGGTGACGACGGGTCCGACGACGCGAGCGGCGGTGTCCAGTCGGCGTCGCTCGGTCAGGGTGCGGACACCCTCGATCCGGCCTCGGTGCCACCGTTGAGCCCGGTCCCCGGTGGATCGGGTCCCGTCACCCCGCTGGTCTCGGGCGTGGTCGTCGACCAGACCCGGGGGTCGTCGACGTCGACCCAGCCGCAGCTGCGCTGGACCGGGGCCCGGGGTGCAGGGCCGTACCGGTTCACGATCCGGGACCTGGGACCGGACGGGGGTCGGGAACTGTGGAGCTCCGGCGACGAGCCGCAGTCCCAGGTCACCGTCCCCGACGGTGTCCTGGCGAACGGCCGCGCCTACCGCTGGACGGTGTCGGACGGCGCCGGGGGTGCGCTCGGCCCGCTCGTGTTCCGCGTCGACGTGCAGCGACCGGGGGTCCAGACCGTCGGCGCGGTCGGCGACGTCTCCGTGGCCACCGGATCAGGTGAGGCGGTCCTCGACTGGGAGTCACCCGCGCTCCAGAGCGTCGTGGGTCCCGTGGGGTTCCGTCTCACCCACCGGCCCAGCAACGGGGTCGGCTCGCCGGGTCTGCCGGCGGGGTGGCGGCTGTCGTCGGGTGGTGGCGGGAGCTGGCGGCAGCTCGTGGCCAACGGCGACGGCACGATCACCGCCGAGTCCGAGGCCGGGCTGCTGGTGGTCTACGAGCCCACGGACGATCCGGGCAGCTACCGCGCCGTCTGGGGCGAACGGCAGAACTGGCCGTCGGGCACGTTCGCGTCACTGGTGCGGAACGAGGACGGCGTGTCGTACACCCTGCAGGACACCTCCGGAGTGGTCACCACCTTCTCCGCCCCGGAAGGCTGGTCGACGGCTCCGGTCGCCAGCGTCTGGCAGGCGGGTGCACCAAGTCCGGTCCGACGCTTCCAGGACGGCCGGCTGGTCGCGATCGAGGACCAGGTCTCGGGTCGCAGCATCGAGCTCCGCTACGGCGGCGAGGACTGCCCCGCCGCCGGGGCGGGCCTGGGTGCACCGAACGGGCTCCTCTGCGGCGCCAGTTTCTGGGACGGCAGCCAGGTCGCGTTCGGCTACCGGGGCGAGGGGGACCGGACCCGACTGGTCCGTCTGGTCGCCTTCGTCGGTGCGGCCTCGGGGACCGAGGTCACCGACCTCGCCTTCGACGACGTCGGTCGACTCGCCACGGTCCGGTCACCGCTCGCCGCCCGGGCCGTCGTCGCCGGGGTCCGGACGGCCGACGACTCGGTCACCACCCAGGTCGTGCACGACGACCTGGGTCGAGTGGTGCTCGTGACCGGTCCGGCGGCTCGCGCCGGTGAGCCCCGTTCCATCCGATCGATCACCTACTCGCTCGACGACCGCGGACTCAGTTCCTCGGTCGCGGCCCCGGCCGCGCCCGGCGCTCCGGTGATCGCCACCGCCGTGGTGGACCCGACGACGTTCCAGGTGCGCGAGTCGCGTGACGCTGCCGGTCGGACGCGCTTCATCACCTGGGACTCCGGGACCGACCGGGTGGTCGAGGAGGTCGACCCGGGTGGTCTGGTGACCCGTTTCACCGTCGACGAGCAGGGCGTCCAGACCGGTCGGGTCGGACCGGCCTCCGCCGCGGCGATCGACACCGGCGCCGCGCCCCGACAGGAGATCCAGGTCGACCGCACCTTCCGTGACGCACAGGATCTGGAGGGCCAGGACATGCGCGGTCTGGCGGTCACCTACTGGGCGAACAGCACCCGGCAGGGCGACCCGGAGCGGTCCGAGGTCGGACCGACCTTCGACGGGCAGGTCCCCGATGACTACCGGTTCAGCTGGTCGGACTCCCCAGTGCCCGGCGCCGACTGGTCCGCGCGGCTGTCCGGCGTGCTGCGACTCCCGGCTGCGGGCGAGTGGTCGATCACGACGGGTGGTGCACCCCTGTGGGTGGACGAGCGGCCGTGTCGGCCGACGTGCACGGTCGTGACCCCGGTGGCCCGGGCTGCACGGATCCGGATCGACGTCACCGGTCCATCCGGTGACGTCGACCTGGCCTGGACCGGGCCCGGAGTGGGCGGCACGGTGCCGTCCCGCTCGCTGGCACCGGCGCTCGGCCGCCAGGGGGCCGTCCGCACCGCGGACGCCACCGCCGTCGGCGCACCGTTCGACGCGGTCGGCCGCACCGAGTGGGCGGACCCGGTCGCAGGTGTGATCGGCGCGTCGTACTCGCAGTCGGGCATCCGCCGGAGCACCGTCGTCGAGCCGTACCGACCGGCCGAGGGCGCCTACGGTCGGGTGACCGGACAGACCGACCCCAACGGCGCGACCCGGGAACTCGCCTACCACCCGACGCGCGACGCAGTCGCCGACCCGTGCGCCCCGGAGCGCCGCTACGTCCAGGGCGGGTTGGTCCGCAGCAGCGTCGACCCGGCGGGAACGGGTGCGCCGGCCGTTGTGTCCGAGGCGGTCTACGACGGCGCCGGGCGCGAGGTGGCGATGCGCCCGACGTCGAGCGCATCGTGGACGTGCACCACCCGGGACGCCGCCGGCCGAGCAGTGCGCACCGAGAACCTGGGTGCCACGGGTGACGAGGAGCGGAGCGTCGAACTCGACTTCACGACCGCGACCGCCCGCTCGGCACAGGACCCGCTCGTCACCACGGCGGTGTCGACGCTCGCGTCGGGCTCGAGGTCGACCGAGGTCGAGGAGGTCGACCTGTTGGGTCGTGTCATCCGCGTGGTCGACCTGTGGGGCACGGTCGTCGAACAGGTCTACGACCCACAGTTCCCGGACCGCATGGTCGCCAGCACCGTCACGCCGGTCGGTGCGGCGCCTCGGGTGACGACCTACTCCTACGACGTGACCGGTGACCGGCTCGGGGCCCGGACCGGTGACCTGGTGCTGTCGGCCTACGCCTACGACGCCAACGGTTGGGTGCGCTCCATCACGAACGGCCCGAACGTGACCACCTACGGCTACGACGCCAACGGTCGTCCCATCGAGCGGACCGTCGACGGACCGTCCGGCCGATGGTCCGAGGTCCAGGTCGTGAGTCCGGCCGGCCGGACCCTGTCCGCGACGCTCGACGGACCTGCCGACCAGGACGGCAGCTACGCCTACACCTACGACGTCGACGGTCGTCTGGTCGCGGCCCGGCTCGACACGCCCCTGCCGGTGACGGAGCGGGCGTGGCAGTACGCGTACGACCCGGACGGCAACCTGACCGCTCGGGTGACGACCGACGGCACCGGCGCCACGCGCACGGTCACCAACACCTACGACGGCGCCGACCACCTGCTCGCCACCGACGACCCCGTGTTCGCCGA
>CAIYGQ010000164.1 GCA_903925745.1 uncultured Actinomycetes bacterium
CCGGGAAGTAGTGGTTGCCCTCGACGACGACGGTGTCGTCGCTCTCGGCGATCACGGTGTCGTTCCAGACTGCCTTCACTGGCTTCCTCCCTGTGACCTGCGCTGGCGGGGTTCCAGCCGACGCTCAGATCGATCCAACACCTGCGGCGGGGCCTTGTTCCCCCGGCCAGCGCAGCGGAGGCGGTCATCCGTCACGGGTTGGAGCGACGCAGAGGGAATCGACGCCGGGGTCCGGTGGACGTCCTCGATCCATGCCGGTCGGGTGAACAAGGGATGAACGTGCAACCGATCTGATTGACACGGTCAGGCCCCTGTGGTCGGATCCGCTGGCTGGGCGATTCTGATCGATCCATGACGATCAGCGCCGCATTCCACTGGGAGGGATCATGTCGGCTGTTCGGATCTCCGGGCTCTGTCAACGCCCCGCTGTCGGAGCGATCGTCGCTGCAATCGCGATCGTCACAGCTGCGTGCTCACCAACAGTCGGGGTCGCCCCGACCTCGACCACACCCCCGGCAGGCTGCGTCCCTGCGCCAGGGGCCAACCTCGTCGGGTGCGATCTCTCGTTCGCTGACCTCTCAGGAGCAGACCTCCGTTTCGCGAACTTGGCGGTCGCATCGCTCAGCAAGGCGGACCTCACGGGCGCCGACCTCACCGGAGCCAACCTCACCGGAGCCGACCTGCGCGGAGCATCGCTGCGCGCTGTCGCCGTGGGAGGGGCCAACTTCAGCGGGACCCGACTCGATGGAGTCTCCTCGTCCGGCATGACAGGAGCCCCTGCGGCTGTTCCCTTCAACTACAGCGTCCGGGTCGGTCACCTCGTCGGACCCCGCGTCGACCTGTCGGGGGCCGACCTGGCGAGCATCGACCTGACCGGGAGCATCCTGCAGGGCGCCCGACTCAACGGCACCAACTTCGCGGGCTCGAACCTTGCAGGCGTCGACCTCTCGGCCACGAGCCTCGTCGGGGCCGACCTCAGCGGTGCAGACCTGTGGTCCGCAAATCTGGCGGGCTCCGACCTGTTCGGGGTTGCACTCGGCGGCCAGACCCTCGGCAATCCGCCCGGCGGCAGTGACCCGCTCAGGCTCCTGACGGTCGGGGCGAATCTGGCGGGCGCCAACCTGACGGGGGCCACGTCTGGCGAGGTCACGGGTACGGCCGAGGCCCTCCCGGACGGCTTCGCCCTGGTCGGGGGCTACCTCGTCGGCCCGGGAGCCGACCTCACGGGGGCCCAACTCATCGGTGCGACACTGAGTGGCACGAACCTCAGCAATGCGAACCTCACGAATGCGAATCTGACCGGGGCCGACCTGGTTGGCGCAATCGTGACCGGCGCTGTGTGGAACAACACGATCTGTCCCAACGGTGCGGTGCAGTCGGTCCCGTGCTCGGTCCCCGAACCCCCGCCGCCCGCCCCGCTGTGCGACCTCGGGCCGAACCGCGACCTCTCGGGATGTGACTTCTCCGAGGGCGAGTACCTGAGCCGCGACGTTTCGGGCTCTGACCTCACGGATGCCAACCTCTCCGAGAGCGACTGGGGAAGCTCCGACTTCACCGACTCGATCCTCGTCCGCAGCAACCTCGCGTCCACCCGACTGGCTGACGTGTCCCTGCGCGAGTCCAACCTGTCCGGGGCCAATCTCGCTGGAGCGGAACTCACGAGGGTCCGGTCGGGGGGCATCTCCGGAATCCCCGCATCGATGCCAACGGGATACTCACTGCTCGGCGGGTACATCGTGGGAGCGGGCGTGAACCTGTCGGGCGCCAACCTGTCAGGCCTCAACCTGCGCAACCTGAACCTCACCGGTGCCGATCTGACCGGCGCGAACCTGGTGGGCGCCGACCTCACAGGAGCAAACCTCACCAACGCCCGCATGGCGGGGGCGAACCTCGTGAATGCGAAGCTGGCGAGCGCGGTTGTCGGCGGTGCCAGCCTCGCCGGCTCCCAGCTCGTCGGGGTCACCTCTGGCGGCATCACCGGAAATCCGTCGTCGATGCCGCCCGGCTACCTGGCCACGCAGGGCTTCATCGTCGGTCCGGGCGTCGACCTGAAGGGGGCGACGATCTTCGGCCTGCAGGGAGTGGACCTCACTGGTGCCGATCTGCGGAATGCATTCCTCGATCCGCTCGACGGGGCGATCCTGCGCTCCGCCAACCTCACCGGCGCCCGCATGGTGGGCGTCGACCGTGCCGACCTGAGCCGAGCGATCCTCGACCGCGCCGTCATCGTCGGCGCCAATGTGGCGGACCGGCCGTTCAGTCTGATCGGCGCCAGCGCCGTCGGCACCACCTTCTTCCTGATCGACTTCAGCCAGACCCTCCTCGGGGACGATTCCCTTACCCAGCCGGTTTTCGCCGCTGCGATCTTCGACGGAGCAGTGTTCAGCGGAGTCGACCTCAGGTCCATGGACTTCACCGGGAGCACGTTCTCCGGCGTCGACTTCTCCGACACGAAGCTCGAGTGCACTTCCTTCCGGAACACCGTGTGGAATCTGGCCACTTTCAGCCGGATGGACTCCTCCAGGCCCACGTCCTCACCGGAGTGCGCCTTCCCGGGACCCGACTTCTCGGGGGCCCAGTTCCAGCGCACCGAATTCTTCGAGGTGAACCTCGTCAACTCGAGTTTTCGGGGGGCCCGCGCCGTCGAATCGAGATGGTCCGGCACGATCCGGGGAGGCGACTGGACTGGCGCGGAAATCGTTGGCGGCTCGTCCTTCGACTTACTGCTCCTGAGCTCCGTAAACCTGACAGAAGCCTTGCTCAACGTCACGGTCTGGGGGGTGACCTTCGAGGACGTGAACCTGTCGGGCGCAGTATTCACATTCGACCCAGCCGATGCCACCTGGATCCGGACGACGTGTCCCAACGGAATCACTCAATCCTCGCCGTGCCTGTTGTAGACGACGGGTAGGCGCCACTGGCGGTGCTGCTCCACTGGAAGATCCCCACCGCCGGCCCGGTTGGACCGCACGTGATGGTCGACCGGTTCGTGCCTGCGGCACCTGAAGCGGTGTGGGACCTGCTCGTCGACACCACCCGCTGGCCCGAGTGGGGCCCCAGCGTGACGGCCGTCGAACTGGACCACGATGGCAATCGCATCCGGGCGGGCTCGACCGGCCGGGTCCGCACGGCGGTCGCTGTGTGGGTGCCGTTCCGGATCACCGACTTCAACGACGCTCGCCGCTGGTCCTGGGTGGTGGCCGGCATCCCCGCCACCAGCCACACCATCGAGTCTGCGCCGGGCGGGTGCCGGGTCGGCTTCGGCGTCCCGGTGCTCG
>CAIYGQ010000165.1 GCA_903925745.1 uncultured Actinomycetes bacterium
GAAGAAGGCGGCCCCGAAGAAGGCGGCCCCCAAGAAGGCGGCCCCCAAGAAGGCGGCCCCCAAGAAGGCGGCCCCCAAGAAGGCGGCCCCCAAGAAGGCGGCCCCGAAGAAGGCGGCCCCGAAGAAGGCGGCCCCCAAGCCGGCGCCGGCCCCAAAGGCTGCCGCCAAGCGCACACCGCCGAAGCCGCGGCCCGGCAAGCCCTACGACGACGCCTTCGTCGAGGAGCAGCGGCGGACGCTCCTCGAGGAGCGGGCGATCCACGTGCAGCAGGCTGCCGCACTGCAGGAGGAGGCCGATTCGCTCGTCCGCGACCGCGAACCCGGTGATGTGCAGTTCGACGACGAGGGCGGCGAGGGCGACAACATCGCCGTCGAGCGCGACTTCGACCTGGTCCGCGCCCGGCAGGCGCTCGCCGTGGTCGAGGAGATCGATGCGGCCCTCGACCGGGCCGACCGCGGTGTGTACGGCATCTGTGAGGTCTCGGGGCAGCGGATTCCGAAGGAGCGGCTGCAGGCCATCCCGTGGGCGAGGGAGCGTGTCGAGTACCGCGTCAACCGACTCCGCTGACGGAGCCCCCCTCGACGGGGAGTCGGCGCCGGTCCGCAGGTGGGCGATCATCCTGCCGGTCGCGGCGTTGGTGCTCGCGCTCGACCAGGCCTCGAAGTGGTGGGCGGTGCGCCGACTCTGTGGCCCGCCGTACTGTCCGGACCGTGTCCCGGCCGAGCCGATCGAGCTGTTCTGGACCCTGCGGTTGAACTACGCCGAGAACACCGGGATGGCGTTCTCGGCCGGAGCCAACCGGGGGTGGCTCATCGGGATCGTGGCGACCGGGATCGTGGTCGCCCTGCTCGTCGTGTCCCGCCGCGTGACCTCCCGGCTCCAACTGGTGCTCATCGGGGTGGTCGTGGGTGGGGCGCTGGGCAACGTCGTGGACCGTCTGTTCCGGGCCGATCAGGGCTTCATGTCGGGCGGTGTCGTGGACTTCATCGACCTGCAGTGGTGGCCGATCTTCAACGTGGCCGACGCCGCCGTGGTGGTCGGGGGGATCCTGCTGGCGGTGTCGATGGTCCTGGAGCCGGAGGCCCGTGCCGGATCCGACTGAGCCGCAGTCGGCGGACCCCCCGGATGCTCCGCACGTCCGGGCGGTCACCCCGGACGTGCTGGCGGGCGAGCGTGTCGACCGGGCCGTGGCCCGGCTGAGCGACTGCACCCGGTCCGAGGCCTCGGACGCCATCACCCGCGGCGACGTGGTGGTCTCTGATCGGGTGGTCACCAAGCCCTCGCAGCGGCTGGAGGTCGGTGACGAGCTGGTCGTGCTGGTCGACCCCCGGCGCACTCCGCAACCGCTGGCGCCGGATCCGGCGGTGGAGCTGCACGTGGTGTTCGAGGACGAGGACCTGATCGTCGTCGACAAGCCGGCCGGGCTCGTCGTGCACCCCGGTCCGGGTCACGACGCCTCGACCCTCGTGCACGGCCTGGCCGCTCGCTACCCCGAGCTCGATCCGAACTCGTGGGCGTCGGCGGTCGGCGAACCGGATCGGCCCGGTCTGGTCCACCGTCTGGACCGGGGCACCTCGGGGCTCCTGGTCGTGGCCAGGACCCCCGAGGCCCACGCAGACCTGGTCGCACAGCTCGCCGCCCACCGGGTCGGACGCGTCTACACCGCGCTGGTGTGGGGGCACCCGGAGCACGCCCACGGGGTCATCGACGCGCCCATCGGTCGGTCCCGGCGGAACCCGCTGCGGATGACCGTCGCCGTCGACGGGCGGGACTCCCGAACGCACTACCAGGTGGATGGCGGCTTCGATGACCCGTGGCGGAGCGCCCTGCTCACGTGCCGACTCGAGACGGGGCGGACCCATCAGATCCGGGTGCACCTGGACTCGATCGGCCATCCGGTCGTGGGCGACGACCTGTACGGCCCTCGTCGTCCGACTCCCGGGCTCGACCGGCCGTTCCTCCACGCCCGGCACCTCGAGTTCATCCACCCCGGCTCGGGTGAGACGGTGGCGTTCGACTCCCCGCTGCCCCAGGACCTGGAGCAGGTGCTCGCCCGGCTCTCGCCGCAGCCGGGGTGACCCGTCGGAGGTCCGCGGGCCGGCGGGTCACCCGGGCCAGTCGCGCTCGCCGCGGGTCATGCCGGACAGGTCGGCCAGGGTGTAGTCGTCGAGCAGCGACCTCATGCGGTGGCTGAGGTCCCCCCAGATCGCCAGCAGGACGCACTGGCCCTCGTGGTCGCACGCTCCTCCGGTGTGCGGCTCGCCGAAGTCGCCGGCGCGGATGGGCCCGTCGACGGCCGAGACGATCTGCGCGAGCGTGATCTCCTCGGGTTCCCGGGCGAGCACGTAGCCCCCGCCGACCCCGCGCTTGGAGCGGACCAGGCCTGCTCCCTTGAGGGCGAGGAGGATCTGCTCCAGGTAGGGCTGGGGGAGTCCGGTCCGCTCGGCGATGTCCCGCACCGACGTCGGCCCGTCGGAGCGGTGGAGCGCCAGCGACAACAGGGCCCGGCTGGCGTAGTCGCCCCGGGTGGAGACCTTCACGGCGCCACTGTAGGCCCCGGCCGGTCGGCTGGCCTTCCCGTCGGAGCGCCCGGTCGGTAGCGTGTTCCTGCGGGCCAGGAGGTCGAGCGGTGGACGACAACCAACCGGTGCTCCCCGAGTACGACGGTGCGTGCACGAGCAACGTGGTGGGTCCGCTCGTCGAGGACCCCGCCCGGGCCCCGGAGTGGATGCCTGCGGCGGTCCGCGACGCCGAGCAGGTGGTGGTGCTCGTCCTCGACGGTCTGGGATGGAACCAGATGCAGGAACGCCTCGGTTTCCTGAGGGGGCTGACCCGGATGGACGCGGTGCGCATCACGACGGTCGCCCCGACCACGACGGCCACGGCGCTCACCAGCATCTGCACGGGCCTCCCACCCGGGGAGCACGGGATCATCGGGTACCGGATGCACGTCGAGGGCGACGTGCTCAACGTGCTCAGGTGGTCGACGTCGAAGGGGGATGCCCGGGAGTCGCTCCCGCCCGAGTCCATCCAGTCGGCCGCGGCCTTCGAGGGCCAACGGCCGCCGGTCGTCGTGCGCGCCGAGTTCCGCGACTCGGGGTTCACGCGCGCGCACCTGGCCGGGTGCCGGCACGTGCCCTACCGGATGCCCTCGACGCTGGTCGCCGAGATCCTCCACCAGCTCCACGCAGGTGAGCCGTTCGTGTACGCCTACTACGACGGCATCGACAAGGTGGCCCACGAGTACGGCCTGGGAACCTGCTACGACGCCGAACTCGTCTTCGTGGACCGCATGGTCGAGTTCCTCCTCGACTCGCTTCCCCCCGGCTCCGCGCTGGTCATCACCTCGGATCACGGACAGGTTGACGTGGGTGACCGGGTGTTGCCACCGGCACCCGAGGTGCTGGGTCTGGTGGCATCCCAGTCCGGCGAGGCCCGATTCCGCTGGCTGCACGCGGTCCCGGGCGCCGCGGCCGAACTGCTCGCCACCGCCACCGAGGCCCACGGCGGGGTCGCATGGGTGGTCGGTCGCGACCAGGTCCTCGACGAGGGCTGGTTCGGCCCGAAGGTCCTGCCCGGACCTGCATCACGTCTCGGGGACGTGGCCCTCGTCGCCCGGGAACCCGTGGCCTTCGAGGATCCGGCCGACACGGGACCGTTCCACCTCCAGGGTCGGCACGGGTCCATGACCGCGGACGAGGTCTGGGTGCCCCTCCTGTGCTCGCTCGGCGGGCGCTGAGTCCTGACCTAGTATCCCGAGCCATGTCCGACGACCCCTCCGCCCCGGGCCCGGAGTCGGCCGAGTTCCCGGCCGAGCCGACGGGCGATGTCGTCAGCCCCGACGGGGTGCTCGGGCCGGGGGAGTTCCCGGGGGGCAGTGCCTCGTTCGGGACCACCCCCTCGGCTGCGGTCGAGCCGACCGGAGCCGGCCCGGGCGAGGCGGGGGAGGGTGAGCGGGTCCCCGATGTGTCGTCGCCGGCCACGGTGATCCGCATCGGGGCCATGGCCAAGCAGTTGCTCGAGGAACTCCGCCAGACCGAGATGGACGAGCCCGCACGTGACCAGCTGCGGGACATCTACGAGTCCTCGATCGACCAGTTGCAGACGGCCCTGTCACCCGAACTCGCCGAGGAACTCGAGCGGCTGTCGTTCGTCTTCAGCCCGGACGCCACGCCCACCGACGCCGAGCTCCGCCTGGCCGAGGCGCAGCTGGTCGGCTGGCTCGAGGGTCTG
Organism: uncultured Actinomycetes bacterium; assembly: GCA_903925745.1. Lineage (GTDB taxonomy): Bacteria > Actinomycetota > Acidimicrobiia > Acidimicrobiales > Microtrichaceae > SXMI01. The sequence continues at coordinate 4,235 of CAIYGQ010000165.1, forward strand.
TTCCACGGGATCCAGGCGATGCTGGTCGCCCAGCAGGTCCAGGCCCAACAGCAGTTGCAGGGGATGCGGGCGCAGCTCTCGGAGCGCACCGGTCCGCCCGGCGACGGCCCCGGCTACATCTGAGCCGGCCCGGCCCGAGCGCCGGCCCCGGCTGCATCTGAGCCGGCCCCGACTGGTCCCCTCCGCTGCGATTCCCGGGAAATGCTTGTACGAACACCTGTTCGTAACTACGCTGCTGTCGCCAGCCTCCGTCGCTGTCACAGGCCGTCGATACGGTCGGTCCACTGCATCGGAGCCCCGGCTCCCCGACACCAGCACCGGAACCCACCCCAGGGGGCCGGGACACCACAGAAGGGACAGCACCGTGGAACGAGAGAAGGCACTCGAGATGGCGCTCAGCCAGATCGAGAAGCAGTACGGCAAGGGCTCGGTCATGAAGATGAGCGAGAAGGGCTCCATGGCGGTCGAGTCGATCTCCACGGGTGCACTCGCGTTGGACATCGCCCTGGGTGTCGGGGGATTGCCCCGCGGTCGAGTGGTCGAGATCTACGGGCCGGAGTCCTCCGGCAAGTCCACCCTCGCCATGCACGTGGTGGCCGAGGCCCAGCGCAACGGGGGCGTGTGCGCCTACATCGACGCCGAGCACGCCATGGACCCGGTCTACGCCGACCGGATCGGTGTGGACGTGGACGAGCTCCTCATCTCCCA
>CAIYGQ010000166.1 GCA_903925745.1 uncultured Actinomycetes bacterium
ATCCCCGGCGGCGACCAGCGGCCCGCAGTCGGTGGACGTCTGGTCGCCGACGCCCACACCGGCGAGCCCCTGCCGGTACTGCCCGAGCACCTGGTACGCCGGGCCGGCGCCGGCGGACGGTCCGGTCGCACCACCGCGCACCCACACGTCGGCGTCGAAGCGCAGCGGGGGTCCGTCACCGGCCTGCAGTGCCCCCTGGTCCTGGTCGGCCACGAACACGCTGTCGCCACCGAAGTCGGCGTCGGGATCGTCGGCCAGTTCGGCGCCGGTGCCCGTGGCGCACTCGACGTCCACGACGAGCGGTCCGTCGGCACCGTCGAAGGTGGTCTGCGATCCGGTCGGCACGCTGTCGCAGGGCTGGGTGGTCCCGTCGGACACGGAGGTGAGCGCCGCCTCCAACGCCCCGTCGGCGGCGCGGTTGCGCTCGTTGCTCTCGCGTTGGACGACGGTCACCTTGGAGGTGGTGAACGCCAGACCGAGCAGGGCGATGATGGTCAGGAACGTGAGGGCGATCACCCCCAGTGCGACCATGAGCACGTAGCCGTCCTGGCCGCGGCGGTCCCGGGACGCCAGCCGTCGGCGGACCAGGTGGAGCGCGGTGACGATGCTCACTGCTCGACCACCTCGACGACCTCGGTCGCCTGGCTGACCAGTCCGTCGTCGTCGGTCACGGTGAGCGTGACGGTGTAGGTCCCCGGCGTCTCGAAGGTGAAGATCGGGGCGACGTCGGTCGAGGTGCAGGCCGGGTCGCCGCAGCCGAAGTCCCAGCGGCGGGACACGATCTGACCGTCGGGGTCGGTGGAGTCCGCCGAGGTGAACGTCACGATCTTGGGCACGTCGCCACCGCTGGCCGTCACCCGGATGGACGCCACGGGCACCCGCCCGACGCGGAACCGGAACCGCTCACGCTCCACGGGCGGGGCGGTGCCGGTGGTCTCGAAGGCGACCAGGTCGAAGTCACCGGAGTCGGCGGCCTGGAAGTCGAGCTGGCAGCTGGTCCCGGACCCGTCGCAGTTGGGGACCGGGTTGTCGGACCCGGCGCGGAACAGTGCCACGGCGTTGACCGCCGGAGGCGCACCCGGTCGCAGCCCGAAGGTGGCCGACACGGTCCGACCCACACCCACCCCGCCCAGCAGCGGCCGGGGGTTGCCGCCCACCAGCACACCCGGCGGGCTGACCTGGAGCAGCGGTTCGGTGGGCAGCGTCCCGCCGGCGGTCAGCGACACGGAGGTGAACACGGTGTCGGATCCGCCTCGGTCGTCGGCCACGGTGAGGCGGACCTGGCGTTCGCCGAGCTCCACGCCGGCGGGAACGACCACCTGAGCGGAGGGGCCCTGCACCGGCGTGAACCCGTCGCCCAGGTCCCAGGTGTAGGTGAGCGGGTCGCCGTCGGGGTCGGTGGACCCGGTGTCGGTCAGGGTGATGGTGGCACCGACGGCGACCGGGTTCGGGTCGACCTGTGGGGCGGCGGCCTGCGGCGAACGGTTGAGCACCTCGACGTTGACCGTGGCGCTGCCGGTGGTCTGGCCGTCCGATGCGCTCAGGCCGATGCCCACCACGCCGACGG
>CAIYGQ010000167.1 GCA_903925745.1 uncultured Actinomycetes bacterium
ACTCGACGTCATCGATCGACAGCTCGTCGACGCCGACGTCGTCAAGCGCCTGAGCCTGGTCCAGGAGCGCCTGGACCTGCTCGCCGAGCTCGAGCGGCTCGGCGAGCAGGAGGACATCAGCTCCGCCGAGGCCGAGTTCGTGGCGGTCGCCGCATCCTACGGCGAGCGCAAGGGCATCTCGTACGGGGCCTGGCGTGAGGTGGGCGTGCCCGCCTCGGTCCTGCGGGCCGCCGGGATCTCCCGCGGCGCCTCCTGAGGCCCGGCCGCCTGCCCGCTGCGCCCCCGGGGACCGATCAGAGGAACGAAGCGATCAGCTCACGCCCGTCGGTCGAGCCCAACAGCTCGTGACAGGCCCGCTCCGGATGCGGCATGAGCCCGACGACGTTGCGCTCCTCGCTGCACACCCCGGCGATGTCGTCGACCGATCCGTTCGGGTTGTCGACGTAGCGGAGCACCACCCGATCCTCACCCCGGAGCTCGGCCAGCGTCTCGGGTGAACAGGTGTAGTTGCCCTCGAAGTGGTTGATCGGCACCCGCAGCACGGCGCCGAGCGTCGAGGACCGGGTCAACGAGGAGTCGGTGGTCTCCACCCGGAGCTCCGCCATCTGGCAACGGAACCGCAGGCCGGCGTTCTTCTGGAGCGCTCCGGGGAGCAGGCCGGCCTCGGTGAGCACCTGGAAGCCGTTGCAGATCCCCACCACCGGCCCCCCGTCGGCCGCGAACTCGCGCACCGCCCGCATGACCGGGGAGAACCTGGCGATCGCACCGGGTCGCAGGTAGTCGCCGTGGGCGAACCCGCCGGCGACCACCACGGCGTCGGCGTCGCCGAGTGAGTCACGGTCGTGGAACACGATGTCCGCGGTCCCTCCGAGTGACTCGACCGCCTCGACGACGTCGAACTCGCAGTTGGTTCCCGGGAACCTGACGACGGCGACGTGCCGGGCCACTCAGGCCCCCGTGGCCGCGACCGACGAGATCGCGATCTCGGAGTCCTCGATGACCGGATTGGTCAGGAACCGTTGACACAGGTCCTCGACCAGCGAGCGGGCCGACGGCTCGTCGAGCGCCTCCACCCGGAACGAGATGGCCTTGCCGACACCGACGCCGCTGACCCCCTCGAAGCCGAGCGCCGGCAGCGCCCGCTCGATGGTGGCGCCCTGCGGATCGGCGATCCCGGGTCGCAGGCTCACGTGGACCACGACGTCGAAGGTCATGCGGCAGATGCTCGCACACCGACGGGGGCCCGGCGGCCAACTCGGTGCGGCTCAGGCACCGGGCCAGTCCGCCAGCGACCGGCCGCAGATCCGCTCGTAGGCCGCGACGTAGCGGTCGCGGGTCGCGGCCACGACCTCGGAGGGCAGCGTCGGGGGCGGCGGCGTCTTGTCCCAGTCGAGCGTCTCCAGGTAGTCCCGCACCGGCTGCTTGTCGAAGCCGTGCGGGGTGCTCCCCGCCGTCCACTCCGAGGCGAGCCAGTACCGGGACGAGTCGGGGGTCAGCACCTCATCGGCGAGCACCAGCTCGGTGCCGCCGTCGGGCGAGGGAACCAGTCCGAGTTCGAACTTCGTGTCGGCGAGCAGGAACCCGGCGGCCTCGGCGCGGGCGCTCGCCACGGCGAAGACCTGGAGCGACACGGACCGGGCCCGCTCGGCCAGTTCCCCACCCACCAGCTCGACGGCCCGGTCGAAGGTCACGTTCTCGTCGTGGTCACCGACCGCCGCCTTGGTCGAGGGGGTGAACAGCGGCTCCGGGAGACGTTCGGCCTCGGCCAGCCCCGACGCGACCGGCGTCCCGTGGATCGTGCCCGAGGCCCGGTACTCCTTCCAGGCGGAGCCCGCGACGTGGGCCCGGACGATGCACTCGATCGGCAGCATCTCGGCCCGACGGCACAGCATCGTGCGTCCCTCCAGCTCGGGACGGCGGGCCGACGGCGGCAGGTCCGACAGGTCCGTCGAGATCAGGTGGTTGCCGACGACCCCGGCGAGTTCGGCGAACCAGAAGGCCGACATGGCGGTCAGCACCCGACCCTTGTCGGGAACCGGCTCGTCCATCACGACGTCGAAGGCCGAGAGACGGTCCGAGGCCACCATCACCAACCGGTCGTCACCGCCGTCGAACAGGTCCCGCACCTTGCCGCGGTGGAGCCGCGGCAGCCCCACGTCGCCGACGTCGCGCACGACGCTCACGTCCTGTCCACCCGGTACCACTCGATCACGAACGGCCACGCCATCAGAGGATCTCCTCGCCCCGGTACGACGCGGCGTCGGGGTACCGGGCGGCGATCGCATCGACCCGGGAGAGGAACGCGGCGACCTGCTGGGGCGCCGTGCCGATGAACGACGCGGGATCACCCATGGCGGCGCGGACCGAGTCCACGTCCAGGCCGAGCCGGGGGTCGGCACCGAGCCGCTCGGCCAGGTCGTTGCCCGCTGCGCCCTGTTCGCGCATGGCCAGCGCGACGGCGACAGCGTGTTCCTTGACCACCTCGTGGGCGGTCTCCCGGCCGACACCTGCGCGGACCGACGCCATCAGCACCTTGGTCGTCGCCAGGAACGGGAGGTAGCGGTGGAGCTCCCGCTCGATGGTGGCCGGGAACGCACCGAATCCGTCGAGCACGTCGAGCAGTGTCTGGAATGCGCCATCGGCCGCGAAGCACGCATCGGGCAACAGGACCCGGCGCACGACCGAGCAGCTCACGTCGCCCTCGTTCCACTGCTCACCGGCGAGCCCCGCGGCCATCGCCAGGTGACCGTTGAGGATCACGCGGAACCCGCCGATGCGCTCGCAGCTCCGGGCGTTCATCTTGTGGGGCATGGCCGACGATCCGACCTGCCCCGGCCGGAACCCCTCGGTGACGAGCTCGTTACCGGCCATGAGTCGCAGGGTGACGGCGAGCGACGCGGGTCCGTCCACGAGTTGGACGAGTGCGGCGACGACGTCCAGGTCGAGCGACCGCGGGTAGACCTGACCGACACTCGACAGCACGTTGGTGAATCCGAGGTGCGCGGCGACCCGCCGCTCCAGTTCGTCGACCAGCTCTGGGTCACCGAGCAGTTCGAGCTGGTCCTGTTGCGTGCCGACCGGGCCCTTGAGCCCACGCATCGGGTAGCGGGCCAGGAGTTCCTCCAGGCGCTCGAAGGCCACCAGCAGCTCCTCGCCGGCGTTGGCGAACCGCTTGCCGAGCGTCGTCGCCTGGGCGGCCACGTTGTGGCTGCGGCCGACCACGACGGTCATCGCGTGCTCTGCGGACCGTTCGGCGAGCGCCACCAGCGCGGCGACGGCCCGGTCCCGGATCAGTTCCAGGCTCCGACGGAGCTGGAGCTGCTCCACGTTCTCGGTCAGGTCCCGGCTGGTCATGCCCTTGTGGGCGTGCTCGTGGCCGGCGAGCTCCGAGAACTCCTCGATCCTGGCCTTCACGTCGTGGCGGGTGATCCGCTCCCGGGCCTCGATCGAGGCCAGGTCCACCCGGTCCACGACCGACTCGTAGGCCTGCACCGCCGCTGCGGGGACGTCGAGCCCCAGGTCGGCCTGGGCCCGCATGACCGCGATCCAGAGCCGTCGTTCGAGGACGACCTTCTCCTCGGGCGACCACAGTCGGACGAGTTCGGCGCTGGCGTACCGGGCCGCCAGGACGTTCGGCACGACGGGCACGGTTGCGGGGTCGGCGCTCATGTGGCCATTCTCCCCGACGGAGTGGGCCATCGGGACCATTGCCCTGAAGTCGCGGCGCCCCGGTGCCGATGGCTCATCGGGAGGTCCGAGGCATGGGCTTCGTCTGCACCAGGCATCCGAGTCACCCGGCGGTCCAGGTCTGCGACCGCTGCGGCACGACGCTGTGCGGGACGTGCTCGGTCGTGGGTCCCGACAGGACCGTCTGGTGTGGTGCGTGCGCGCTCGGGGCCAGCGGCGTCCGACGTCGGCGGATGCCTCCGGTCGCTCCCCGCCGTCTGGTCGCCGGCCGACGACGTGAGCTCAGCGATGCCGCCCGACGATCGATCGACACCGGCAGCCACACCGGCAGCCACACCCCGCACGCCTCCGGCCACGGCGACGCCGACGAGCACGTCCCGGACCGGGGACCCGCCGCGACCACCGACGACTGGTGGGACGAGGTGGATCGCACCGGGTGGAGTCGGCGCTTCTGAGGCCGGGACCCCGGACCACCACGCGGCCGGGAACCGCCGCAGCGGTTCAGCGGTCGAGGTGCTCGTCCTGGTCGAGGGCGTGCCGGACCAACGACTCGCGGTAGGCCTCGAGCCGCTCGGCCAGGTCCGGATCGTCGACGCCCAGGATCCGCACGGCGAGCAGGCCGGCGTTGAGCGCGCCCCCGATCGCGACGGTCGCCACCGGGACGCCCCCCGGCATCTGCACGATCGAGTGCAGCGAGTCGGTGCCTCCCAGGTGGCGGGTCGGAACCGGCACGCCGATCACCGGCAGGGTCGTCAACGACGAGATCATTCCCGGCAGGTGGGCGGCACCGCCGGCGCCGGCGACGACGACCCGCAGTCCGCGGCCCCTGGCGGTGCGGGCGTAGTCGAACATCCGCTCCGGGCTCCGGTGGGCCGAGACGACCCGGACCTCGTGGGGGACGCCGAACTCGGCGAGCACGTCGGCGGCCGGCTGCATGGTCGGCAGGTCGGAGGCGCTCCCCATGACCACACCCACGACGGGATCGGACTGCGAGTCACTCATCGGGCCCATCCTCGCACGACAGGACGCCGCTGGAGGTGTGCATTCACGAACCGGCGAGCAGGTCGGCGGCCAGCCGGGCCTGCTCACGCGTCGCGTCGCGGTCGGCCCCCACCACGGTCACGTGGCCGATCTTGCGACCGGGCCGGGACGTCTTGCCGTACAGGTGGATGCGGGCCCCGGGGACCCGGGCGAGTGCCTGCGCCTGGCGCTGCCGGGGGTCGTCGTCGGCGCCGCCGACCACGTTCACCATCGTCGCCGCGGGGACCAGCGGGTCGGTGGGACCCAACGGCCAGTCCAGGACGGCCCGCAGGTGCTGTTCGAACTGCGAGGTGGCGCACGCGTCGATGGTGAGGTGGCCGCTGTTGTGCACACGCGGCGCCACCTCGTTGACGAGGACCGTCGGGCCGTTCGGGGTCGCGACCAGGAAGAGCTCGACGGCCAGGACACCGACGGCACCGGCCACCTCGGCGACCCGTCGGGCCACGTCCAACGCCGTGGCCTCCAGCGAGGCATCCAGGCCCGACGGCAGCACGACCTCGTCGCACATGCCACCGACCTGCACGGTCTCGACGACCGGCCAGGTCGCCACCTCACCCGACGGCCGACGGGCGACGAGCACGGCGACCTCGCCGACCAGGTCGAGCTCGGGTTCCAGCACGAGCGGTGCACCCGTCCACTCGTCGACGAACGCCTCGAGTTCGTCCCCCGACAGCATCCACACTCCGCGGCCGTCGTAGCCGCCGCGGCTGGCCTTGACGACGACGCGACCGCCGTGTGCGGCCGCGAACCCACGTGCCGCTGCCACCACCGGCTCCGTGCCGTCGAGCACCACGAAGTCGGGGACCGGCAGGCCGGCGGCTGCGAACGTGCGCCGCTGGTGGGCCTTGTCCGAACAGCGCAGCGTGGCGACCGAGGGCCGGACCACCACGCCGGCCGCCTCGAGCGACTCCAGTGCGGCGTGGTCGACGTTCTCGTGGTCGAAGGTCACCACGTCGGCGCCCTCGGCGACCGCCGCCAGCGCCACCTCGTCGTCCGGGTCACCCCGCACGACGTCGGTGACGACCTCGCCGGCGCCCTCGTCGCCGTCGGCGGCCAGCACCCGGAGGTGGACACCGAGCGGCGACGCGGCCTCGGCGAGCATGCGGGCGAGCTGGCCGCCTCCGACGACCGCGACGACGGGCTGCACCGTCATCCGGCCGCGATGTCGCGCCGGTGGTGCAGACCGGGCCAGGAGATCCGGGCCACGCCGCGGTAGGCCGCTGCCCGGGCCGCCGCCACGTCGGCACCCCGCCCGCAAACGTCGAGGACCCGTCCACCGGAGGTGACCAGGCCGTCCGGTCCGTCGGCGACACCGGCGCAGTAGACGCTCACCCCCGGCTCGGAACGGGCCTCGTCGATCCCCGTGATGGGGTCACCCGTCCGCGGCGACGACGGGTACCCCTCGGCCGCCAGCACCACGGTGACCTGGGCGTCGTCGCCGAAGCCGGGGCGCTGCTCGATCCGACCGGCTGCGGCCTGCGCCAGGAGCTCACCCAGGTCCGTGGTGAGCCGGGGCAGCACCACCTGGGTCTCGGGGTCACCGAAGCGCACGTTGAACTCGATCAACCGCGGTCCGTCGGCGGTGAACATCAACCCCGCGTACAGCACCCCGCGGTAGTCGATGCCGCGTCGACGCAACTCGTCCAGGGTCGGCTGGACGAACCGGGCGACCACGTCGTCCACCACCTCGTCGTCGGCCAGCGCGACCGGGGAGTACGCGCCCATCCCGCCGGTGTTCGGACCTGCGTCGCCGTCGCCGACCCGCTTGTAGTCCTGGGCCGGAGCGAGCGCCACGGCCCGGGTGCCGTCACAGACCGCGAGCACCGACAGCTCCGGGCCGACCAGGCCCTCCTCGACCACCAGCGTCCGGCCTGCGTCCCCGAAGGCGGCACCCGAGAGGTACTCGTCGACTGCGGCCCGGGCCCGGTCGAGTGAGTCCGTCACCAGGACCCCCTTGCCGGCGGCGAGACCGTCGGTCTTGATCACCCACGGGGCGTCGAGCGACTCGAGGAACGCCACCGCCTGGTCCCGGTCGGTGCAGGCCAGGTGCCGGGCCGTGGGCACACCGGCGGCCGCCACGACCTCCTTCATCCACGCCTTCGATCCCTCCAGCCGGGCGCCGTCGGCGCCGGGACCGAACACCGAGCGATCGGCGGCCCGCAGTCGGTCGGCCAGCCCGTCGACGAGCGGCGCCTCGGGCCCGATGACGTACAGGTCGGCGTCGATCGACTCCGGGTCGTCGGACACGGAACCGGGGATGCCGGGGTTGCCCGGCGTGACGACGACCTCGTGGTGCCGGCCCAGCACGTCCGCGAGTGCGTGCTCCCGACCACCGCCACCGACGACGACGACCCTCACCGGGGAGTCCTCCACGAACCGGGAACCACGACCCCCTCCGCTCCGCTCATCGGGCCGTGTCGCTGAAGTGGACGTACTGGTCGCGACCGGGACCGGTGCCGACGAACGTCACCGGAACGCCGACCTGGGCCTCGAGGAACTCCAGGTAGGCAACCGCCTGGGCGGGGAGCTGGTGGCGCTCGGTGACCGAGCTGAGGTCGGTCCCCCAGCCCGGCAGCTCCTCGTAGACCGGCTCGGCGAGGTGAAGGTCGGACTGGTGGTACGGGAGGTGGTCGTGACGGACACCCCCGACGTCGTATGCCACGCAGACCTTGAGCGTGTCGAGCTGGTCCAGGATGTCGAGCTTCGTGATCGCCAGCTCGGACAGCGAGTTGAGGCGGACCGCGTGGCGGAGCATGACCGCGTCGAACCAGCCCGGACGCCGACGACGCCCGGTGTTCGTGCCGAACTCACGACCGACCGTGACCAGGTGGTCCCCGACCTCGTCGAAGAGCTCGGTCGGAAACGGTCCGGCACCGACCCGGGTGACGTAGGCCTTGGCGATTCCCACGACCCGTTCGATGTGGCGGGGTCCGACGCCGGCACCGGTGCAGGCACCGCCGGCGACCGGATTCGACGAGGTGACGAAGGGGTAGGTCCCGTGGTCCAGGTCCAGGAACGTCGCCTGGGCGCCCTCGAACAGGACGTGTGCGCCGGACTCGAGCGCCTCGTGGACGAGCGAGACGGTGTCGGCGATGTACGGCTCCAGCGCCGGGGCGACCTCGTCGAGCACGCGGTCAGCGAGCGCGTCCGGGTCCTCGGGCAGGCGGTTGTAGACGCGGGCGAAGACCTTGTTCTTGTCGCCGAGCACCGCAGCCAGCTTCTCCCGGAAGATGACGGGGTCGAGCAGGTCCTGGACCCGGATCCCCACCCGCATCGCCTTGTCGGCGTAGGCGGGTCCGATGCCGCGCTTGGTGGTACCCAGCTTGTTCTTGCCCAGGTAGCGCTCGGTGAGCCGGTCGAGTTCCTGGTGGTACGGGAGGATCAGGTGGGCGTTGCCGCTGACCCGGAGCCGGGAGCAGTCCACCCCCGTCGACTCGAGCGTCGCGACCTCGGCGAGCAGCACGAACGGGTC
>CAIYGQ010000168.1 GCA_903925745.1 uncultured Actinomycetes bacterium
AGTACAGGGTGATGACGCCCTGGATGGCCGTGACCGACGTGTCGAAGTCGTCGACGAGCTGGCTGATCGACACGTTCATGACGGACTGGTCGAGCACCATCACGAACTGGGCGGTGGCGAGGGCGACGAGGGCGAGGCGGCTGGCGCTCCCGGCGCTCGTCGTGTCCTCGACGGCAGTGGTCACGCCATGAGGCTAGGAGACGGTGGGCCCGGACCCTCCCGAGCGAGGATCCCGGCGATCCGTCGAGTTCCGGGTCGGTGGACGGCCTGGGAGGTTCGCGGCGCCTTTCACGACGCCGAGCGGTCGGGGCCCTCGGCCGCGGCACGGAGCGTTGCGGCGTCGAGCTCCTCAATCTGCATCAGCGCCGCCTGCATCCGGGAGCGGGCCTCGGCGCCGGGTGCGCGAGGGTGTGGGCGTGGACCGCACACCGGACCCCGTCCCGCTGCTCCACGCCGCAGGTGTCGAGTTGCCTGACGGCGCGGACGTGCGGCTGGTTGGGGTCGACCCGGTGCTCAGCTGCCGCCACCCGGTCGGCGAGGCAGCAGCCGCAGCCGTCGGTGCAGCGGGAGCCTGGGCGGCACGGGTGGGGGAGGTCCGGGGTTTGCCGCCGCAGACAGTGACAGTCGATGTGACCGCGGCGGCCACGTCGCTCCTCGGTTTCGTGTTCCAGACCCTGGACGGGCCGCTTGAGGTGTCCCGCACGTTCAGCCCGGTGACCGACGTGTTCAGAACGAGCGACGGCCGGATGGTGCACCTCCACGGCGGGCTGCCGCACCTGGCCGAGGGCACCACGGACCTGCTCGGTTGCCGGGCCGAGACCGGCGACCTGGCCCGGGCGGTGTCCACCTGGACGGCGGATGACCTGGAGGACGCGCTCGCCGATGCCGGCCTGTGCGGTGCGATCGTGCGCAGCGCGTCGGAGTGGGCAGCGCACCCGCACGGCCGACTGCTCGTTGAGCGTCCGGCGATCCGCCTCACCCGGATCGACAGCGACGGCCCCGACGGTCCCGGTCCGCTCAGCGGTCCGGGTGAGCGTGGTCGTCAGAGCGGTAGCGAGTCGGCCGGTGGCCGGGACGCGTCGGCGGCGGTCCGCCCGCTCGACGGTGTGCGGATACTCGACCTGACCCGCATCCTGGCGGGACCGACGATCGGCCGGACGCTCGCCGGCCACGGCGCCGACGTGCTGCGCGTCGACAGCCCGACCCTGCCGACAGTCGAGGCGTTCGACGTGGACACCGGGCACGGCAAGCGGCGCGCATGGTGCGACCTGGACGTTCCGGAGGACCGCGACGCGCTGCTGCGGCTGGTCGACGGTGCAGATGTGGTGGTGTGCGGGTACCGGCCGGGTGCGTTCGAGGCGCGCGGTTTGGGTCCAGCCGACCTGATCGCTCGTCGCCCGGGCCTGATCGTCGTCCAGGTCAGCTGCTACGGCACCGGCGGACCGTGGGCCACGCGACGCGGGTGGGAACAGCTTGCGCAGGCGACCAGCGGACTGGCGCATGCGGAGAACCCGGAGGATCCGCAGTTGGTGCCCGCCGCGGTCACCGACTACACGACCGGCTACTTGGGCGCTGCCGGCGCAGCCGTGGCGCTCGCGCAGCGTGCGACCGAGGGCGGCTCGTGGATCGTGGAGGTGTCACTGTGCGCAACCGCGGCGTGGCTGGTCCGACTCGGCGCCGTGCTGGACCCGGTTACGGCGAGCGGACTCGGTGATGTCTCGGCCCGACAGCAACAGACGCCGACCGAGCGGGGGCTGCTCACGCACCTCGCTCCGGTCGAGCGGTTGTCGCACACGCCGGTGCGGTGGGATCTGCCGCCGTGCCCTAGTGGGGTGCACTTGTTGGAGTGGCCGACCAACGCTGGTTGAGTTGCGGTTTCCTTCCGGAGACCCAGTGTCCTGACGGCGTACTCGCTGTTCAGAGGCCGATCACGGCGACGGGAATCGGTGAACTTCCTGTCCGAGGGCCGTTGCCCAGCTCCCCGAAGTTTTCCAATCCCCAGCACCGACCACCTCCTGTGACGAGCGCACATGTGTGGTTGGCGCCGGCGCTGATCTGGGTTGCGGAGCCCAGCGATGCGACCGCGATGGGTGAGAGCGCGTCCGGTGCTTCGTCCCCCCGGAGGCCGTTGCCCAATGTACCGTAGAAGTTGCTCCCCCAACACCGACCGCTGCCGTTCCTGAGGATGGCGCACGAGTGATCGTCTCCGGCGGTAATCCAGATCGCGTCCTCGATGTCGGACACCCGAACCGGGAACGAAGAACCCCGATCCCGACCGTCGCCGAGTTCACCATCGCCCCCGTCTCCCCAACACCGGGCTGAGCCGTCCGTCATCATCGCACAGGCATGGAGTGAACCGGCGTCGATTCGAACTGCACCGCGGAGTTGTGTCCCCGGCTCGCCGGTTTCGTCGAGAGCCGGTTGGGGGAACGGCGCGTTGTCCGGGTCGTCCCCGTTCGCAATCCCTTTGTTGCTCCCCCAGCAACTGACCGCAGAGTCCAGGCGGACAACGCACGTGAAGTCAAGCCCGGCTGCGACCTGGACCACCTCGGTCAGAGGGGTTCCGTCGCTGTTCACCACGTCGACTGGAGTCGTGGAATCAACGTCGCTCCCGTTCCCGAGGGCGCCAGCAAAGTTGCTCCCCCAACAGCTGACGCGGCCAGCACGCCGAAGCGCACAGGTGTGATCGCGGCCGGCGGACACCTGGATGACGTCGCTGAGTCCGGTCACTGGCGTGGGCCGAAGTCGCCTTTCCCGGTCGCCGGTCCCGAGTTTGCCTCGGTTGTTGCTCCCCCAACAGCGGAGGGTTCCGTCCCCGAGCGTTGCGCACGTGTGGGTCCCGCCCGCAGAGATCTGGATGGCGCCGGCCAAGTCGGGGACCGGAGACGCGGCTTGTCGCTCACTTCTGTCGCCGGTTCCGAGTTGGCCACTGCTGTTGAAGCCCCAACAGCGAACCCGCCCCCCGTCCACAATGGCGCAGGTGTGCTGACTTCCGGAACTGATCCGTTCGGCGGCAGGGGGAGGTGGAGGCGGCGGCAACGGTGCGGTCACGGTCACCGGCACCGTGGAGTCCTGTGCGGACCCCGCCCCGAGCTGGCCGCGGCCGCCCTGTCCCCAGCACTGCACGCTGCGGGAGACGAGCAGGGCGCAGGTGTGGTTGAGCCCGGTTTCGACCTGCGTGGCATTCGTGATTCCCGAGACCTGGACGGGGCGTGTCGACGATGTGCGGCTGCCGTTCCCGAGTTGGCCGGTCGCGTTCAAACCCCAGCACGCAACCGGGCCCGGCCTGTAAGTGTCGGTGACGCAGCTGTGACCTCCGCCGGCTGCGATGTCCCAGGATGAACCGTCGGCCGCTGGGACGATGCCGGTCGGGTCGACCCGCACCGGGATGGGGGGGTTCGGCCCAGCGAACCCGAGTTGCCCGGCGAAGTTGCTGCCCCAGCACAGAATCTCCTGCTCCGTGAAGAACCGACGTACTCCACAGGTGTGGTTGACCTTCGAGCTGAGTCTCACAAAGTCCCTTGGGGCAAAGACGTTCCGGGCCCGCGGACCGCCGTTCGAAGGAGGGCCGCTCCCGAGCTGCGATTCCAGATTCGATCCCCAGCACTTGGCAGGGCTCAGGCTAAGACCCGATCTTGGAAGGGTGAGGGCACAGGTGTGGTCGGCTCCGGCGACGACGAACCTACCCTCGACTCCGCTGAGCACTCCGGCGGGTCGGCGCAACGGGATCCCGGTCTGACCCGAGTCGCCGTTGCCCCAGCACTTCAGGCGCCCTCGCCCCGACGGCTCCTCCACCACACAGGTGTGGTCTCGGCCGGCGGTGACCCCGATCGGAAACTCGAGGCCGGGGATCAGGACCGGAGTGCTCGATGAAGCGATGCCACCGGGAGACCCGGGCAGACGCAGCCCCAGTTGCCCGCGACTGTTCGATCCCCAGCAGAAGAGCTGATTTGTTGGGATACGTTGCGGTTTCACCACGGCGCACGTGTGATCCCCGCCCGCGGCGAGATCTTCAACGAAGATGTTGCTCAGACCAGCGACCGTCACCGGTGAGTTGGACCGGAGTGCGGTCGACCCGTTGCCGAGCTGTCCACTGGCGTTGCGTCCCCAGCACACCACCGATTCGTCAAACCGATCTCCCGGCGGGTCGACGACTGCGCAGGTGTGGTCGTATCCGGCCGCAAGTGTGCGGACATTGCCGAGGGGCACGGACGGTGGCGCAGGAACGGTCGTGGAGACCGGAGTCGGAACGATGGTGTTGTTCGGGTCGAAGCCACCGGGGGGCGTGATTGGATCGCCCGGGTTGGTGATCGGTTGGCCGTTGGTGCCGGTGGGGGACGATGGGGGTGGGACGCAAGCCACCACGCAACAGGCGACGACTGCGACGACAACCACAAAGAACCCTGATCGTGAACGTGGCAACCGACTTCTACCCATGGAACGCTCCCTCGCCGAGATACCAGCACCGTGTTCGCTGAATGAGCGGAGACTATCGCCCACCGCCGATCGGTCAACTGAAGGCGAGAAGGTTCATCTGGAGGTCATGTCGATCTGGACGAGGATCATCACGGTCTGACCGTCGGTGAGGGCTCCTGGCGCACTGAGCAGGCGCTCGCAGCTGCGGGGTCCTCGACGGCAGTGGTCACGCCGTCAGGCTAGGAGACGGTCGGCCCGGACCCTCCCGAGCGGAGCCGATGGGAAGGGAGCACCGCCAGATCAGAAGTCGCCTCAGGGAACGACGAGCACCTTGCCGCACTCCTTGGAGC
>CAIYGQ010000169.1 GCA_903925745.1 uncultured Actinomycetes bacterium
GCGGCGGCTGACCCGCCGGGGGTCGCCACGTCACGGACGGTCCCGGAACCACCCGGCGAACGGATCCGCCGGTCCGGTGTCGGTCCCCCCGGTGTCGGTCCCGGCGGTGTCGGTCCCGGACTCCGGTTCGTCCCCGGTGGTCGGCTCGGCGTCGGGCTCGACCACGGGACCGGGCTCCGGCTCGACCACGCGACCGGCCTCCTGTTCGGTCGGCACGGCGACGCCGAGTCGGGAGCGGAGCACGTCCAGGTCGACCGCCTCGCCGGGCTCGAGTCCCAGCCGCTCTGTCACCTCGGACCACAACCGCCGGTACGCCGCCGCCGCCAGGTTCCTGGGTGAGGCCAGCACCGCCGGCACCTGTTCCAGGCCCATCCGCTCGACGGCGGAGGACACCGGCACGGCACTCAGTGCGAACCGGCGGTCCGACCGGACCAGGTCGAGCATCTGTCGGTGCAGCACCTTGCGCTCGTCGACCATGGACAGGAACGCCAGCAGCGTGAGTCCGGGCCGCTGCGCGTCGACGAAGTCGGCGAGCTGGTCCAGGCTGCGGACCGCCAAGGGGGCGGGCACGATCGGGGCCAGCACCAGGTCCGACGCTGCGACCACCGCCTCGGCGACCACACCCAGACCCGGGGCGCAGTCCAGCACGACGACGTCGTAGCTCCGGTCGAGCGGCCGCACGAGCTTGCGGATCACACGGTCGGGCCAGCGCCGGGTCCCGAGCACGGTGTCCACCACGCGGAAGCTGCCGTCGGCCGGCAACAGGTCGAGGTTCGGGTAGTCGGTGGCCCGCGTGTAGCCCTGCAGATCGCGCTTGCCACCCAGCAGTCGAGACGCGCCGCCCTTCACCTTGGGTTTCGCGCGGTAGCAGTGCGTGGCCGCACCCTGCGGGTCCAGGTCCCAGAGCAACGTCCGGTGCCCGGCCGACGCCGCCAAGAACGCCAGGTTGACCGCCGCTGCGGTCTTCCCCACCCCTCCCTTGGCGCCGGCCACCGCGACGACCTGCATGCGAACCCCCGGTCCGGTCCCGGCCGGCGGACGGCTCCGGGTCGGGGTGACCCGCCGCCCGACGGCGCACCTCCCCATCCTGCCCGATCGTCAGATGACACACGGACCACGCGCCACCGGAGTCGCAGGGCCGCGGCCTCCCGAACGCCGGTCGGCCGCCCGGTCGGGGTGCGAACTTCACCCGGACGGAAGGCTGCGGGGTAGATTCACCTCGCTATGAGCGCCACCGACACCGCCGAGAAGAACGAGTCCAGCGCCGAGTCCGGCACCGACACCGTGCCCGGCCCGAAGCGCCTCCGACCGCAGCAGATCGCCATCCTGCTGGGCGTCGGCATCGCGCTGGTCACCGTCGTGTCGGGGATCGCAGCGGCGACGCTGCAATTCCACGACGAGTCGCCGATCCAGCGGGAGGTCTTCGGTGGGATCCCCACCCCGCTGAAGGTCCTGTTCTACGTGATCATCCCGGTCATGTTCATCGTCGGCGCCGTGCTCTTCTCCCAGCGCATCAGGAACTGGGAACGGGGAGCTCCCGACAAGCGCACGATCACCCCCGGCAACGCCAAGCAGCGCCTCGAGCGGCTGCGGTCGGGCCTCTACATGCAGACCCTGCTGCGCGATCCGGCGGCCGGGATCATGCACTCGATGATCTACTTCGGGTTCCTGATCCTGCTGGCGGTCACCACGATCCTGGAGATCAACCACCAGGTGCCCGAGGCGATCAAGTTCCTGAACGGACGCACCTACCAGGCGTTCGCGTTCGTCGGTGACCTCGGCGGCGCCATCTTCCTCATCGGTGTGGTCTGGGCGATCGTGCGGCGCTACGTCCAGAGGCCCTACCGGATCCGGATCAAGTCCAAGCCCGAGCACGCCGTCATCCTGGGCATCCTCTTCGCCATCGGCGTCACCGGCTACCTGGCCGAGATGTTCCGCATCGCCGAGGAGGGCCGTCCTGCATTCGAGGTGTGGTCGTTCATCGGGTACCCGCTCTCGGGCCTGGTCGACGGCATGTCGAACCTCGGCGGCTGGCACGTCGCCATGTGGACGCTCCACGTCCTCACCTTCATCGCCTTCCTGGTCATCCTGCCCGTGACGATGTTGCGGCACATCTTCACGTCGCCGCTGAACATGTACCTGTCGGACCGGGACCGCCCGAAGGGCGCCATGCGGGCCATGCCCAACCTGATGGAGACCGAGCTCGAGTCGTTCGGCGCCTCGGTGGTCGAGGACTTCACCTGGAAGCAGCTGCTCGACACCGACGCCTGCACCATGTGCGGCCGCTGCACCTCGGTGTGCCCGGCCCACGCCACCGGCAAGCCGCTCGACCCGCGCGAGATCGTGCTCAAGACCGGCACCGTGATGGCCGCCACCGGCACCCCGGTCGTGTCGCCCCCCATCGGGGTCGACAAGGAGATCACCGTCTCGGCGAACTCGCTGTTCGAGCGCATCACCGCCGAGGAGGTCTGGTCCTGCACCACCTGCAAGGCGTGCGACGAGAACTGCCCGGTCAACATCGAGATCCTGGACAAGATCCTGGACATGCGCCGCTACCTGACGCTCATGGAGTCGGACTTCCCGACCGAGC
>CAIYGQ010000170.1 GCA_903925745.1 uncultured Actinomycetes bacterium
GCCGCCAACATCGAGTTCCCGTTCCCGGGGAGGCTGCGGTGGACGATCCTCCGCGCCGCCGCAGCGGCGGAGCAGGGGTCGGAGGTCGTCGAGGACGACCCGTGGCAGGAGGAGCGGCTGGTCTGGTCGGTGCTCGAGGTGTTGCAGGGTCAGGCCGAAGGGCTCGACGAGCGCCTGTTCTCCACCGAGGGCACTTCGCTCGCCGCTCGCGCCCAGTCCATCGCCAGGCTCTTCGACTCCTACAACGTCCACCGGGCTGGCATGGTCGAGGCCTGGGTCGACGGGCACGACGTCGGTGCTTCCGGTGGAGCCATCCGCACCGACCAGGTCTGGCAGCCCGAGCTCTATCGGCGTGTCCACCGACTCATCGTCGATCGCTCGGGCCTCGGGCGACTTCCCTCGGTCCGGCTGGCCCAGGCGCTCGAACGTGTGCGATCAGGCGAGCTGGCGGTCACCGAGCCGGGGGGTGGCTGGCTGCCGTCGCGCCTCTTCGTCTTCGGTCAGTCCACCTGGGGTGCGGACACCGGACCGGTGCTCGCGGCGCTCGCCGAGCACCGGCTGGTCAGGGCCTTCGTCCCGTCCCCGTCTGCGTCGACGTCGGTCCGTCTGGCCGCAGCCACGACGGAGCGCGCCGCGCCCGGAGCGCTCACCTGGTCGTCGCCCCGGCAGGCTTCGGACGGGACCGCGGACCTCGCTGGCGCAGCCTCCCCCGGGGCTGCGGGTGAGCCACTGAGCTGGCCCGGTGTCGAGCGACTCGATCCACCGGTCGACCACCCGCTGCTGGTGTCGTGGGGACGACGGCCGTTGGAGACGGCGCTGCTCCTCGGTGCCGGAGCGGTCGTCCCGGACACTCGGCCGTCGGACAGCGCTCCCGGCGAGGTCGCCACGGTGCTGGGCTCGCTCCGCGCTGGCGTGCGCGCGGGTCGGGCTGTGGATGGCGTCGCTCCGGGCAGTGTCGAGCCCGACCGCACCCTGCAGATCCACGGTGCCCCGGGTCGCACCCGTCAGGTGGAGGTGCTCCGGGACGTCATCTGCGACCTGCTCGAGCACGGACTCGATCTGGGCGACGGCTCCCCGGTGGAGCTCGCCGAGGCCGACATCGCCGTGGTCTGTCACCAGCTCGACGAGTTCGCCCCGATCATCGGATCGGTGTGGGGACCGCCGGCCTCTGGTCCGTTCGTGCCCGCTGGTCCGGACACGGAGCCGGTCACTCCAACGCTGCGCTACTCGATCGTCGACCGGACTCCACGGGAGACCAACCCCGTGCTCGACGGACTGGCCACGCTCCTCGAGCTGGTGGGCGGTCGGATGGAGCGCAGCGCCGTGGTCGGCTTCCTCAGCCTGCCGGCCGTGGGCAACCGGTTCGGTCTGGGACCCGAGGAGCGAGAGCTGCTCAGCAGCTGGGTCGACCAGGCCGGGGTGCGCTGGGGGCTCGACGGCGCCCACCGGGCGCGGTCGGTCGGGCTGCCCGAGGAGTTCGACACGAACACCTGGGCCGCGGGACTCCGGCAGCTCGTCGCCGGAGTCGCCAGTGGTGAGCCACTCCGCCTCGCTGACGTCCCGGGCACCTCTGCATCACCGGTCGACGAGTTCGATCTGGCGCTCGGCTCGACGGCCATCACCACCGTGCCGGACGGGCAGATCCAGGCCGCCGCTCGGGTCGTCGACGCCGTGTGCACCCTGGCCGACGTGGTCGAGGACCTGTCGGCCGAGCGTGTCAGGACGGTGGCGGAGTGGCGGGAACTGTTGGTCGGTTGCGTCGACCGACTCCTCGCCCCCGACCGCTTCGCGGACTGGCAGTCGCTCAAGGTCGACCGGATCCTGGGTGACCTGGTCGCTGCGTCGGGGACGCCCCACCAGCCAGACGATCCGGATGTCGTCCCCGACTCCTCGGGCTCCGGGATCGCCGTCACGCTCGGCGATCTGCGTCGACTCATGGGCCCGTCGTTCCGGGGCTCCAAGGTCCGAGCGGATCTGGGGCTCGGTGCGATCGCCGTGGCCCGGCCCTCCCAGCTGGCGGCGGTGCCGTACCGGGTCGTCTGCGTCCTCGGTCTCGACGCGGGGGCGCTGCCGGTGGGCGGCCGCTCCGGTGACGACCTGGGGGCAGAGTTCCCGTTGGTGGGAGACCGCGATGTGCGCAGTGAAGCCCGTGCTGAGCTGCTCGCAGCACTCACCACTGCCACCGATGCCTTCGTCGTCACGTTCACGTCCCACGACATCCGGACCAACGCCTCGGTACCGCGTTCGGCCGTCCTGGACGAGCTGGTCGAGGCGGTGGAGACCCTCGGGGTGGAGCCCGAGAGGCTGGTGCGCCTGCACCCGCGCCAGTCGTACGACCCGTCGAACTTCCCACCTGCTGCCGACAGCCGGACCGAGTCAGGGTTCCGCAGCTTCGACGCCGAGGCTGAGCGGGCAGCGAAGGTGGTCCAGGCGCGGAGGACCGCTGGGTTCACCGGCGACGACGGTCAGCTGTTCGTCACCGAGCCGCTCGGCTGGGCGCAGCCGGACTCGGTCCAGCTCGAGGAGCTCCACAGATTCCACCGGTCACCGGCGGCGCGCTTCCTCCGGGACCGGCTGGCTGTTGCGATGGGGTCGACCGACTCCGGGTCGGGTGATGCCTCGGACGAGTTGCCGCTCGAGCTCGGCGGGCTGGACGCAGCAGCCTTCGGTCGCGCCCTGTTCGACGCCGTCGTGCGCGCAGGCTCACCGGACGACCTCCGGTACGAACGGCCTGATCGTCCCACGGACCTCGTGCAGCGGGCGGTCGACCTGTCCACGGCACGGGGTGGGCTGCCGCTCGCACCGATCGCCTCGGTCGAGGTCCAGCGCGTCGCCGCCGAGGTGGCCGACCTCGTGGACGCAGCGGTCGCGGCAGGGTTCCAGCTCGGACCGACCACCGAGGTTCAGGTCGACGTCGGCGTGGCGCTCGGCGGCAGTGGTGCCGGGTCGCGCTCGACGCAACTGATCGGGGTCGTCACGCGTTGCTCGCCTGCGGGCGCCGACGATCGACCAGGGCCGGTCGTCGTCGAGTTCTCCCGTCCCAAGTGGTCCCGACTGTTCCAACGTGCGCTCGATCTCCTGGCGTTGACGGCGCAGGATCCGTCCACCCCGTGGCGGTCGCTGCAGGTCACTCGTGGAGAGAAGCCGAGGAACGGCGGCATCGCTCCACCAGCGGTCAACGTGCTGTCGGTGCGGGGAGCTGAGCCATCGGACCGTCGGTCCGCAGCCCTCTCGGCGCTCGGCTCCGTCCTCGGCCAGTTCACCGATGGACACCGTGCACCGCTCCTGTGGTTCCCGGAGACGTCGGCGGCGTACGCCGTCGGAGGGGACGGCGCGTACCAGGCGGCCGCGAAGAAGTGGGGCGACCCGTCGGACTCCAGCGACTTCGGTTCCGGTGAGTGCGCGGACGTGGCGGTCCGGACCCTCTTCGGAGATCTGACCTTCGACGAACTCGTCGATCTGGACGCCGCCGGGAGCACGTTCACCGAGGAAGTGGAGCGCAGCTGGGGCGCTGTGCTGGCCGCAGTGGACGGACTGGTGGACGGAGGGAGTGGATCGTGACGGCCTCCCGACCGGAGTTCTCGCTCGCCGGCGAGCTGCCGTGGGAGACCACGGTCGCGATCGAGGCGAGCGCCGGCACCGGCAAGACCTACGCGCTCGCAGGCCTGGCGGTGCGCTACGTGGCGGAGCGGGGTGTGCCGGTGGAGCGACTCCTCGTCGTCACCTTCACCCGGGCGGCCACGGCAGAGCTCCAGGATCGGATCCGCGCTCGACTCGTCGAGGTGCACCGGGACCTGAGTGTGCTGGCGGAGGGACATGCCGAGGTGCTCGGACCAGACTTGGACCCGGTACTGCAGGTGCTGCAGGCTCGGCCGGAGCAGTGGCCGCTGTACCTGGAACGGTTGCAGCAGGCGGTGCTCGACTTCGACTCGGCCACGATCAGCACGATCCACGGGTTCTGCTCGCAGGCCCGCAGCGCCATGGGGGTGCGGTTCCGGGGCAACCCTGATGCCGTCCCGAGCGAGGGCGAGTCGGCGCAGGTCCGGGCGGCGTGCAACGACGCCCTGGCCGTGGACGCGCTGACCAGCACGTCGCCGCTGCTCGCCGACGACCGGCTCAAGGTGTCGGGATTCCGCACGCTGGTCGAGAAGTTCCGACAGCTCCCCGGGAGCGTGCTGCGCACGTCGATCCACGACGAGATCCACGAGCGGCTCCTCGAGCGAGTCCGTTCGGCCAGCGACGGAGTGGCCGACATGCTCGACTCGGCGGGGCTGCTCTCGTTCGACTCGCTCGTGTCCTCGGTCCAGCGGGAGCTCGCCGACCACCCTGCCGTCGTGGAGGACCTCCGTTCCAGGTTCAGCGTCGCTCTGATCGACGAGTTCCAGGACACCGATGCCGCCCAGTGGGGCATCTTCCGTGCCGTGTTCGGCCCCACGACCGGACGGACGCTGGTGGTGGTCGGCGACCCGAAGCAGGCGATCTACTCGTTCCGGGGTGGCGACGTCTACACCTACCTCGAGGCTGTCGGTTCCCCCGGTGTCGAGGTCTGTCGTCTGGCGGTCAACCAACGATCCGACGAGGCGGTCGTCCGGGCCCTGAGCGCGCTCTACAGCGGCCACATCCTCGGTTCGGACCAGATCGTCGTCGATCCGATCGAGCCGACCCGGAGGCTGGAGGGCCGGCGGTTGCGGACGGCCGAGGGCAGCCCTGCCGAGGGGTTGTCGCTGCGGATCCTGACCGACCGGTCAGTGGGAACGGACGTGAACGCCACCTCGGTGCGACGTCGAGTGGCGAGCGACCTGGTGACGGTCACGCTCGACCTGCTCCACGGCGCGCAGATCGAGCGCCCGACGGCCGACGGGACGGTCGAGTCGACACCGGTCACGGCGAGCGACATCGCAGTGTTGGTGAGCGCCACGGCCCACGCCCGTCCGATCGCCGACGCCCTCCGAGAGGTGGGCGTCCCGTCGGTGCTGCTGCTCCAGGAGTCGGTCGTGTCCAGTGAGGCGGCCGGCCAGCTCGCCCGGTTGTTCTCAGCCCTCGACCGACCATCGGACCGTGCCAGGGCGGCGGCGGCTGCGCTGGGTTGGTGGGGCGGGTGGTCGTCCGACCGTCTCGCCGCCGCCGCTGACGACGACCGGGACGCCGTCAAGGCGATGGTCCGGTTCCAGCAGCAGTTGGTGGATTGGTCCGAACTCCTCGGCACCCAGGGACTCCCGGCACTCATCGGTCGAATCCGGGGTTCGGGTGACTTCCTCGAGCGGATGATGGCCTCACCCGATGGCGAACGGAACCTCACGGACCTGGAGCACCTCGTGGAGCTGGTCCACGCCGCTCGAGGTCGGACGTCGGCGTTCGGTGCCGCAGTCGCACTCGAGGAGCTGGGCGGGACCGCCCCGGACGACCAGCCGGCCACGGAGGCAGCCCAGCGCCGGGTCGAGTCGGACCTGCCGGCAGTCCGGATCCTGACCATCCACAAGGCCAAGGGTCTCGAGTTCCCGATCGTCCTGCTGCCGTCGCTGTTCGCAGGAGGGAAGCGGGTCGAGGCCGGCAGGCCCTACACCTACTACGAGGGTCCGGCGGCTCCCGGCGAGGACGGACACCGGGTCCTCGACGTCTCGCAGCAGCAGCCGACGGCCACGATGCTCCGTCAGTCCGACGGCACCCGCCTGCCGAACCCGGTGGATCTGACCCGGCGTGAACGCTGTGGCGACCAGCACCGGATGACCTACGTGGCGCTCACCCGGGCGGCCCACCACGTGGTCGCCTGGTGGACCGATGCCGGGGGAACCAGCAGGTCCGGTATCTCGCGGAGCGGACTCACCCGTCTGCTCCTTGCGAACGACCCCGCGATGCCACCCGACGAGCCGGTGGACCTCAAGTCGTTCACGGACGTCGTGGGTGCGGTGCGGAGTCGGGTGGAGGACGTGTCGGGCTCGGAGTGGATCTCGGTCGTCGAGGTGGCTCCACCGGGGATCGAGCACCGACGGAGCCCTGCTGTGACGACCACCTCGTCGGACCCCGTCGGTCCAGCAGCCCGCCTGACCCGGTCGCTCCTCCGGACCGACCGGTCGTGGTCGTTCTCCAGCATCCACCGAGCGGTCGCCGAGTCCGAGGGCAGCCTCGGCCGGCCGATCGAGGAGCTCACCGACCCCGACGACGAGACCGGTGCCGACTCCGGCATCGCTGATGAACTCCTCGTGTCCCCGCCGGTGTGGGGGGCCGAGGCGGTCGTCGCTCCTGGTCCGGAGGATCCGTGGTCCTCCCGCAGCCCGTTCGAGGGTCTCGGTGCCGGGCGTCAGTTCGGCCTCCTCGTCCACTCGGTGTTCGAGCACGCCGACTTCCGGGTGCAACCCCTCGCCGGCCACCTGCTCGACTGGATCCGACGTGACCACTCGTTCCGTCTGGACGGACCCGACGAGGAGGTCCGTCTCGCCGAGGCACTCGAGCAGGTCGTCCGCACGCCGCTCGGCGGGCCGTTCGGCGAACACTCCATGTTGGAGCTGGAGCGGACCGCGCGCATCGACGAGCTCCGCTTCGAGCTCCCGCTCTCGCCGCGTGGCCCGTTCCCCGCGGCGGAGCTCGGCCGGGCGGTGGTCCGGCACGCATCCGGCACGCCCTACGAGGAGTGGGGGGAACGACTCGCTGATCGGCTCGGAGGCGTCGAGCTCCACGGCGTGCTGAACGGTGCCATCGACCTGGTCATGCAGTTCACCCGCCCCGATGGACAGGTGAGCTACAGCATCGTCGACTACAAGACGAACAACCTCACCCCCCGAGGCCGTGACCACCTGCTGGCGGACTACCGGCCGTCTGACCCGGACGTGATCCGACGGGGCATGCTCGACACCGACTACGCGCTCCAGGCGCTCCTCTACACGGTCGTGCTCCACCGGTTCCTCCGTTGGCGTCTCGGCGACGACTACCGGCCTGACGTCCACCTGGGCCCGGTCGGCTACTTCTTCGTCCGAGGCATGATCGGTCCCGCCACGCCCGTCGACACCGCCGCCGATCCGGGTCCGGGTGGCACCCCGGGTCGGAGCGGTGTGCTCTCGTGGTCCATCCCGCTGGCGCTGGTCGACGAGGTCGACGGCCTGCTGGCCCGCGGTGCCGTCGAGGAGGGTTCGTGAGCCGGATGGATCACTTCCCGGACGTTCCGGACAGTCTCCGACCGTTCGTCGAGGCCGGGATCCTGCGGTCTGGTCAGGCGCGGACCGCATCGGTCATGGCCTCGCTCGGCGGCGAGGACCGCGCTGAGGTGGTGCTCGCGTTGGCGCTGGCAGTGCGCGCGCCGGAGTACGGCTCCGTCTGTGTCGATCTGACACGAGTGGCCGAGCAGGTCGTCCCGGCCCTCGTGTCGCCCGCCGACGCTGCGGCAGTCGGTACGGCGGAGGAGCCCGACAGAGCGGTCGACGGCGACGTCGGGACCGAGTCGGTCTCGACGGCCGCCGAACCGGGGTCGGTGGACGCCCTCGCGTGGCCGGATCCATCTGGTTGGGCTGAGCTCGTGGCGACCTCACCCGTCGCGCGGGTCGCCGAGCAAGATCAGGTCCCACTCGTGGTCGTCGAGGGCTCGCTCCTCTACCTCTACCGCCACTGGGTCCTCGAACGGTTCGTGGCGGCTGATCTGAGCGAGCGTGCCTCGGTCGACCGTCGTGGCGCCCTCGGCCCGGACGACGCCACGGTTGCAGCGATGTTCGAGGTGGCCGCAGGTCGGCACGGAGCCCGACCCGACGAGGCCCAGGTTGCAGCAGCGCAGGCTGCGTCCCGCTCGGCCCTGGCGGTCATCTCCGGAGGTCCCGGTACGGGCAAGACCACGACCGTGGCCACGATGCTCGCCGCATGGATCCGCTCCGGTGCAGCGGGCGCCACGGGCGAACGGATCCGCCTGGCGGCGCCGACGGGCAAGGCGGCCGCCCGGATGACTGAGGCCATCCGACGGGCGGCGACCACCCTCGGGAGCGCACTCGATCCGGGTGAGCAGGCGATCTTCGAGTCCCTCGAGGCCACCACGGTCCACCGACTCCTCGGGCGAGGCCAGGACGGCGGATTCCGACACGGCCCGGGCCAGCCGATCACGGCCGACCTGGTCGTGGTCGACGAGGTCTCCATGGTGTCGCTCGGACTCATGGCCCACCTCCTGGCCGCTGTTCCACCGACGGCCTCGTTGGTCCTGGTCGGTGACCCGGACCAGCTCGCCAGCGTGGAGGCAGGCAGCGTGCTCGGGGACCTGCTCGGCCGGGATCCGGTGGGGGCCGCCGCTCCCGGCCCACCGGCACGGTTGGCCTCGAGCGCCGTCGAGCTGGCCACCATGCACCGGGTCGAGGGTCAGGCTCAGATCGCCGACCTGGCGGAGTCGATCCGGTCGGGTGATCCGGACGTCGTGGTCGGGCAGCTCCGATCCGGGTTGGTCGGGATCGCGTGGATCGATCCGGATTCCGATGCCGGTGACGGGGAGTGGGCCGACCTCAACCGGTCCCTCTGCGCGCAGGCGGAGCAGCTCGTCGACGCAGCCCGGGAGGTCGCACACGGTCGCGACCGCAGTGCCGTCGTCGTCGATGCCCTCCTGAAGCGGCTGGCAGCGGTCAAGGTGCTCTGCGCCCTCCGGCGTGGCCCGACCGGTGCCGACGACTGGAACCATCGCATCGAGCAGCACCTTCGCCGCCGAAGGGGTGCTCGTTCGACCTGGTACTCGGGCCGACCGGTCATGGTGCTGCGCAACGACTACCTGAACGGCGTCTTCAACGGTGACATCGGGGTGGCGGTCCGTGCACCGGACGGCGAGTTCCACGACGTGTGGTTCGCCCGGGAGCCCGAGCCGCTCGGCGTGCCCTCGGCTCGACTCGCCGACTACACCACCCAGTGGGCGATGAGCATCCACAAGTCCCAGGGCTCGGAGTTCGACCACGTCGTCGTGACGCTCCCGCCACCACCCTCGCGCATCCTCACCCGCGAGCTCCTGTACA
>CAIYGQ010000171.1 GCA_903925745.1 uncultured Actinomycetes bacterium
GGTGCAGTGGCCCTGGGAATCCGCCTCGCCAGCCGAGGCAAGTAGCAACCGGGACGCCAACACCTAACACCCCCAAGATGGCCGTTGTCCGGCAGGAACGTCGCTCTGACGCTGGGGTCGCCTCGCCGCTGCTGCGACAGCCTCGACGTGTCCGTCCGTTCGTCAGAGCGGCGGTCTCTGACGTCCTCGTTCTGGTAGTCCTTGCCGAGCCGTCGGCCCTCTGGGCGGCGGCCATGGCGGTCGTCGTGCGCCTATTGGGCCGGGGGGACTGCTACCGAAACTGCTACCGGACAATCCACCACGGGCTGGTACGAGGTGTCACGGTGGGTTCTGAATCAGCACCTCGATCCTCGAAAACACGGGCAGTTCGGCACTGGACCGACTCGGTCGTCACGGGTCGAGCAGGAGTTCGAGTCCCACCCCGGGCACCGAACGCTCTGTAGGGCAACAGGCAGGCATCGGTAGCGGGACGACCAACACCGCGTTGCAGCGTGTGCTGGTGGTCGAGTGTGACCTGCCATCTGGCTCAAACCGCCGCATCCAGCCGATTCAAGCGGCCCAGCGGATGGGGACGAAGCATCTGGGGAAGTTCCTGTCGATCACGAGTTGGAGCCTCGAACCGGCTGCCATCCAGGCCCGAGGGGCAGGAGCCGCGTGCGATGTGGCCGGAGTCGCGTAGCGGTTCAGACAAGGATTTCAGCTCTGCACTGCTCACGGAACTCCTGGCTGCTCGTTCGGAAGCGCTCACGATGCTGGTTGAATGCGGGATCGCCGAATCTGCAGCCCTCTCCGGCTTGATCGCCCTTCACGGCGTCCCGCCAGTCCTTGAGCGCCTCACGGACCTCTGCGAACGCGTTCCTGACCTCATCGCCCGCAATCACTTCGATGTCGTACTGGGCTTGAACCAGATGGTGGTCAGGTAGCGCTAGGCCGGCAGCGCGTTCGTCGGCGCTCGGGTACGGGTGCTCGTACCCCTCGGCAGCTCGCGCAATGGCCCAGGCGCACTCTTGGACCACGCGGGTGCAGGCCCGGTACGCGTCTGCCCGTTGGCCGCGGAGCTCAGCGATTCGTCGTCGTTCATCTTCCCGACGGCTTCGATACTCCTGTGCGATGAAGGAGAGCACGGCACCGATGACGAGCGTCACCACCGGAAGCAATCCTTCTTGTCCACCCATTTCCCAACCCTATCGTTCGGCCCTGCGCATCTGAGTGGGCTGCAATGCGCTCCGAACTCCACTGAAGCGGTCAGTCCCTTTGCTCGGAGCCCATGTTCGAGCAGCCAGCCCGCTCTGGTGAACGCTGGCCTGCCCGGGTGGCTCCGGTACCGTGATGCTGTCCGAGGAGGGCGGGGCGCTGGGGTTCGACTCGTTCACGATGTTGATGTTGCAGTTGGCGGTGATGCTGGGCGTCGCCGTCGTCTGCGGACGCGTCGCACAGCGGTTCGGTCAACCGGCCGTGGTGGGGGAGATCATCGGCGGCATCCTGGTCGGGGTCACCGTCCTCGGCGCCTTGGCGCCCGATGTGTTCGACTGGCTCTTCGGCGGCTCGGTCGCGGTCACGACCACACGGGACGCGCTCGTCACCCTGGGCATGTTGTTCTTCCTCTTCGTCGCCGGGTCCGAGGTCGACATCGGTGAGGTCCGGTCCGTCGGCGTCCGAGCCGTCGCCATCGGCCTCGCCGGAACGCTCACTCCGCTGGCGGCCGGCATTGCGCTGGTGCTGGCGACGCCCAGCGACTGGTGGGGTGCTCCCGACGACCGCTGGCCGGTGGCCGTGTTCGTCGGACTCTGCCTGGCGAACTCGGCCAATCCCGTCCTGGCCCGGATCCTGATGGATCTCGGCCTGCTCAAGTCCGACGTGGGTCGCACCACGATGGCGGCGACGGTCGTCGACGACCTGGTGATCTGGGGAGTGTTCGCGGTCCTGCTCGGCACGACGGCGCCGTCGAGCGGCTCCAGCGATGCCGGTCTCGGCGTGTCGCTGCTCCTCGTGGCCGCAATGATCGTGCTCGTGGTCGGTGGCGGCCGTCTGCTCGCCCGGCCGGCGCTCAACTTCCTCGCCGAACGCTCCACGTGGCCGACCGGGTTCCTGGGTTGCGTGGCGGTCCTGATCCTGGCGGCGGCGGCCGCCAGTGACGCAGTCGGCCTGCACGCGTTCCTGGGCGCATTCCTGGCGGGGGTCGCGCTGGCCGGCCACGATCGGCGTCACCGCGAGGCGCACGACACCATGGCCCGGTTCGCCCTGGGCTTCTTCGCCCCCCTCTACTTCGTCTCGATGGCGCTCGGTACGGACATGATCGGCGGCTTCGACCTCGTCCTCGTGACAGCGCTGACCCTCGTGGCCTGCATCACGAAGGTCGTCGGCGTGCTGCTCGGCTCGGTCCTCGTCGGCCTCCCCCTCGATCGGACGACCTGGTCGGTGGCGTGGGGGCTGAACGCGCGCGGTGCCACCGGCATCGTCCTGGCTGGGGTCGGCCGCACGAGCGGCATCATCGACGAGCGGGTGTTCGTGGCGCTCGTGGTGATGTCCGTGCTGACGACCATCATGGCCGGACCGCTCATGTCGTGGTCGATGCAACGTGGTGGCGGTGGAGACGGTCGCTCGGCCCCGGACTCGGCGCAGGGGGCCCGTCCGGCCACGCCCCCCGTGTGATCGCTGCAGAGGCGGTCCGGGACGCCAGTGTCGACCATGACGCCGTCCTCGGGGTCCCGAGGGGTGCTTCAGTCGCCGGCGCGCTGGGTTCGCAGCAGGGCCTCGAAGTCGTCGGCGCCCATGGGTCGGTGCAGACCGAACCCCTGGCCGAAGCGGACGCCCAGAGAGGCGAGCGTCGCCCGCTCCGCCTCGTCCTCGATCCCTTCGGCCAGGAGCAGCAGGCCGAGTTCGGCGGCGATGTCCACCTGGGCCCGCACGAGCGTCTGGTTGATGGGGTCGTCCTGGATGCCGGTCACGAACGAGCGGTCGACCTTCAGTCCGGCGATCGGGAGGTGTCGGAGCCGGGCGAACGACGAGTAGCCGGTGCCGAAGTCGTCGATGGCGATGCGGACACCGCTGTCAGCGAGCATCTGGAGGTGCTCGACCACGACGCCGCTCTCGGCCATCACGCCGCTCTCGGTGAGCTCGACCCAGATCCGGATCGGGCCCGACTCCGAGGCGTGGTCGATGAGCCCCCGCAGGTCGTCCATGAAGCGCGTCTGTGTCAGGTGGAACGCTGAGACGTTGACGGAGACCGCCAGGACGCCGTCCACCAGCGGGGCGAACCGCTCGTCCACATCGCAGAGCGTCGTCTCGACGACCCGCCGGGTGATGTTGGGGATCAGTCCGGACTCCTCGGCGATCGGAATGAAGATGTCCGGAGGAACCGGGCTGCCGTCGGCGTCCTCCCAACGGGCGAGGACCTCGACCCCCAGGATCTGCCCGGTGGCCAGGTCAACAGCGGGCTGGTAGGCGACGTGCAGGCCCGACAGGCCCTCGGCGGAACGCATGAACAGCGCCAGGTTCACGCGTTGGGCCAGGCGCTGGCCGCTGTCCTTGTCGAAGGCGACGGCGCGGGCGCCACCGAGTGACTTCGCCTCCCTCATGGCGGTCTCGGCCGCGCTGATGAGGTCGGAGGCGTGGATGAAGGTGCCGTCGTCGATGCTGAAGCCCATGCTGGCGGTCACCGCGAGCACGTGGCCCGCCACCGGCACCGGCTCCGACAGCGCCGCCACCAGCCGGGCCGAGACCGCCTCGGCGGAACTCTCGTCGACAGCACCGTCGATCAACACGGCGAACTCGTCGCCTCCGATCCGGGCCAGGTGGTCCTCGGGCCGGAGCGATTGCTGCAACCGGTCGGCGACCGCCACCAGGAGCTCATCCCCGGCCTCGAAGCCCATCGCCTCGTTGATCTGGGCGAACTGGTCCAGGTCGATCAGTCCGACCACTGCTCGCCCGGCGGCTCGATCGGACCGTCGTTCCGGTTGGTGGTCCGACCCATCATCGACCCGGGATCGAGGCGTGCCGAGCGTCACTCCCTGTTCCACCAGCTCGGTGAACATCGCCCGGTTCGGCAGGTCGGTCAGTGGATCGACCAGCGCGACGTGGCGGATCCGCTCCTCGGCGGCGAGTCGACTCATCGTCGCAGCGATCGAATCGGCCAGGATCCGCAGCACGTCCAGGTCGGCTCGCGAGAACGCGGACGTGTGCCGGACGTAGTCGAAGCCGATGAAGCCGTGCATCGTTCCACCGGACCGCAGCGGTGCCACCAGCAGCGATCGGATGCCCTGCTCGGCCAGGATTCCGCGCAGTTCCGCCTGATCGTCCGGGAGTTCGTCGACGTCGGCGATGTAGACGTGCTCGTCGCGTTCGAAGGCCTCGAACCACGGCCCAGCCACCTCGATCGGTACGTGCTGCAGGTTGTCGATCTCGGGGTTGATCCCGGTGCCGCACCACTCGTGGGTGTTGCTCAGGTGGTCGCCGTCCGGATCCAACTGGAAGATGTAGGCCCGGTCGACGTCGCAGAACGAACCGACAGCGCCGAGGGCCACGGTGAAGACCTCGTCGACGCTCTCGGCGACCGTCTCGGCGAAGGACCGCATCGTGCCCCGGACGAGTCGGTGGAGTCCGACCAGACGGACCGGGTCGTCGGTCGGGGCGACCGAACGTCGGTCGTCCACCCGGCGCTCGCCCCGTTGAGTCACGCTTGACAGTCTAGGGATCGACTCCGAGGTTCCCATCAACCATCGAGTGGTTCGGGCGGTGCAGGGGTGGCATCCGGCTGCCGGTCCTCCGTCGACGGGTCGACCCCCGGCGGCAGGCGCCCTGCCCAATCCAGGTCGGGCAGCGCCCGCCGCCAGTTCGGGTGGCCCGTCGTCGTCCCCGGCAGGTTGGGTCGGTGCGGGAGCCCGAGCGCGTCCTCGGGGGTGCAGAACACCACATCGGAACCGCTCCGCCACAGGCGTCGGAACGAGGCTGCCACCACCTCCTCGACCGGAGTGTCGGCACCGGCGCCGCTGTCGGTCCCGGCGTCGGGTTCGAGGCCAGTCCACCGGGCCAGCCGATCACGCAGCTCGCCGAGGCCCACCGGGTCGGCGGGCAGCCCCGCTCCGAGGCGGTCCCCCTCGTCGGCGCCGGTCCACACCCCGACGACGGTGGGCAGGTCGTGGGTGGACAACATGCCGACGCTGAGCGCCGGCCACGACTCGGCCGGGGTCTCCTCGAACCAGGCGACCCGGTAGCCGGCGACGCCGCGCTCGGTGAGCTCCCGGCGGAACCCCTCCTCGACGGTGCCCAGGTCCTCGCCGAACAGCGGCGCACCGGCGCGGACCGCCTCGAGGCAGGCCAGGTCCAGGAGCTCCGTGCCGTACTGCCTCAGGTAGGCGCCCCGGTCCGGGCCGTGCCCGGGGGGCACGCAGTACAGGCGGGTCAGTCCGACGACGTGGTCGACCCGCAGCCCCCGACAGTGGCGGAACGCCGCCCGGAGCGTCTCGATCCACGGTTCGTAGCCGGCGTCGCGCAGTCGCCACGGCACGTAGGGCGGCAGGCCCCAGTCCTGGCCCTGGCCGTTGAACTCGTCGGGTGGCGCTCCGATCCGGCAGCCCTCGGCGAGCAGGTCCTGGTCCCTCCAGGCGTCCGCGCCGTCGGGGTCGACGCCCACGGTCAGGTCGCCCACCAGGCCCAGGGCCCCGCCTGCCCGTCCCAGCTGGACGTCGAGTTGCACCTGGACCCACGCCCAGAACCGGACCCGGTCGGCGTGCCGATCGGCGAACGCGGCCACACCGGGCAGCCCGGGGTGGGCGTGTTCGGCTGGGAAGCGGTGGCGGCCACCGCCATGGAACTCGGCCAGTGCCGAGAACGTCGCGTGCTCACGCAGTGCCCGACCCTGCAGCTCGGGCACCTGTGGCTGCCCGAGCGCGTCGAACACGTGGCCCAGCGCGTCGACCTTGGCCCTCCAGGCCCGGGGCCAGTCGATCAGGCCGGCCTCGGCCAGGTGGCGTCCGGCCGCGGCGCCCGACGTGACGGCGTCGGCGGCGAGTTCGGCGCCGGGTACCTCCTCGATGCGCAGGAACACCGGGGAACGGAACCGCCGCGACGACGGCGAGTAGGGCGAGGCCTGCACGGCTCCCGGTACGTGGTCGCCGGTCGGGGAGCAGGCCAGCAGGCCGGCCCCGAGCGCGGCTGACCGCTCGGCGATCCCACGCAGGTCGGCCAGGTCGCCGACACCCCAGGAGTCGTCGCTGCGGGCGGCGTGGACCTGCAGCGCCCACCCCCAGGTGCGATCCGCCCGGGGACTCCGGTGTGGGACCACGACGAGCCGGGTCCGGTGGTCGCCGGGGGAGTGGAGCACGTGGATCCCGAGCGGCAGGTCGGCCGGGAGGCGCTCACCGACGACGATTCGGCCGCCGTCCTCCAGTTCGACCTCGCCCGCCGACCAGATCTCCGGGTCCGTGCCCGAGCGGACGAACCAGGTCGGGACCTGCGGCGGTTCAGGGGGGTCCCCCAGCGCCTCGTGCAGCGCGGTCCGCACGTCGGGATCCGTCCGCCGCCACTCGCCACGCGTGTCCCACCAGCCGTCGGTCACCCGCCACGGATCCGGATCGTCGACGTGGTCGCTGTCCACCCGTCCAGTCTGGTCGCGGTCGACGCGGTTCCCGACCCGCCCGCCAGCACCCGCCACCCTGAATCCGCCGGGGCGCGACCCGGTCCGTAGACTCCGCCCGTGGCTGTGTTCGTGGAACGTCGTCTGCGTGCGGTGGGGCGTCAGCTCGCCAAGCTGCGCGGTGAACTGGGGGTGGCCGACGAGCAGTTGGCGCACTTCGCCGACATCACGGACGACACCCGGATCCGGGCGCTGGTGTCCGAGACGCCGTTGGCCGACGTCGAGCACCGGGACGCGGAGCGAACGAGCAGCGCCATGGCCCGGCACCGGGCCGAACTCGTCGAGCGCATCTCCCGCCTCGAGGCCGAGCAGGATCAGCTGCTCGACCAGATGGCGGCCCGACGCCGCGGTTGAGCCGGCTGACCGGACCGGCGTGTCGGCGGGTGCGCCTACACTGAGTCCGCCGGAGCGCGGACCCGACGCCGCCGTGCACCGGTCAGCCCTGGGAGCAGCGTCGGGGAACGGTCGGAGAACGGAGGGCGACGTTGCCCACTCGAGTCGTGGTCGCAGAGGACGAGGCGATCATCCGCATGGACCTGCGGGAACTCCTCGGCGAGGAGGGCTACGAGGTGGTGGCCGAGTGCGGCCGTGGCGACGAGGCCGTCGAGCTCGTCCGCGAGCACCAGCCCGACGTCGCCCTGCTGGACATCAAGATGCCCGGGATGGACGGCATCTCGGCGGCCCGCGAGATCTCGGCGGACCGACTCGCAGCCGTGGTGCTGGTGACGGCGTTCTCACAGCGGGAACTCATCGAGGAGGCCGGTGACGCCGGCGTCCACGGGTACGTGGTCAAGCCGTTCGAACGCCACGATCTGGTCCCCGCCATCGAGGTGGCCCTGGCGAGGTTCCGGGCCGAGCAGGCGCTCGTCGACCAGGCGGCGAGCGCTGAGCAACGACTCGAGTCCCGCAAGGTGGTCGACCGTGCCAAGGGGATCCTGATGGACGGAAGTGGCCTGAGCGAGAAGGCGGCATTCGACTTCATCCAGAAGACCGCCATGCAGACACGACGCACCATGCGGGACGTCTCCCAGGACGTCCTCGACGGCGCACTGCAGCCCTGAACCCCCGACCCCGGCCGTCCCCGGCGCCACCTAGGCTCGCCGACGTGCCGACGGTCATGCTCATCGACGGGAACTCCCTCACGTACCGGGCGTTCTTCGCGCTCCCGACCGACCTGACGACCGCCTCGGGGCAGGTCACCAACGCGGTGCTTGGGTTCACCTCCATGCTCGTCAACCTCGTGCGCGACCACCGGCCCGACCAGGTGGTGGTGACCTTCGACCGGCCCGAGCCGACGTTCCGACACGAGCGGCTCGGGACCTACAAGGCCAACCGCGAGGCCACGCCGGACATCCTCGTGCAGCAGATGGGCCTGGTCCGCCAGGTCGTCGAGACGCTGGCGCTGCCGATCGTCGAGCTCCCCGGATTCGAGGCCGACGACGTCATCGCCACCCTCGCCACCCGGGCCGCGGCCGACGGACGCGACGTGATCATCGTGACGGGTGACCGCGACAGCTACCAACTGGTCGAGGACCCCCACGTGCGGGTGCTCTACAACAAGCGGGGCGTGTCGGACTACGCCCTCTACGACGAGGCCGGGATCCTGGAGCGCACCGGTGTCACGCCGGCGCAGTACGTCGACTACGCCGCCCTGCGGGGTGACCCGTCGGACAACCTTCCCGGCGTACCGAAGGTCGGGGAGAAGACCGCCGCCCGGCTGGTCACCACCTACGGCGACCTCGACGGAATCTTCGCCCACGTCGATGAGCAGACGCCGGCGCTCCGGACGAACCTGACCGAGCACGAGGCGCAGGCGCGGATGAACGCGGAGCTCATGCGGCTCGTGCGTGACGTCCCGCTCCCGGTCGGACTCGACGACCTGCACCAGGGTCCGGTCGACGTCGGCGCCGTCGGGGACCTCTTCCGCTTCCTCGAGTTCAACTCGATCCTCGGCCGCCTGCCGGCCGCGTTCCCGCAGATCTTCGACGACGCCACGGGCGCCGAGGGAACCGGTGCCGCCGCCGACGTGCTGGAGGCCGAGGTCGACACGGTCGCCGACGCCGCGGGCGGAGCGGCGGCGCTGGTGTCCCTGGCGGACGCCGACGTCGTGGCCGTCGCCGGCGCCTGGGCCGACGAGCCGGGCCGGAGCGACCTGGTGGGGCTCGCCCTGGTGGCCGACCCCACGGAGGGCTCGGCGACGTTCCTGCCGGGGGCGCTCGTCGCTGAGCTGGCACCGTCGCTGGCCGACGTGCTGTGCGGCGGACCCGAGGTGGTCGCCCACGACGCCAAGCCCCTGGTCCGTTCCCTGCTCGGACTGGGCGCCGACCTGACCCGCCTGACGCTGGACACCAAGCTCGCCGCCTACCTGCTGGACCCGGCCGACACCGCCTATGCCCTGGGTGATCTGTTGGCGGCCCACACCGGGGCCGAGCTCGCGGGTGCCGACGCCGTGCCGGACGGGCAGCTCGACCTGGGCGGTGACTCGGTCGACGCCGCCCAGCAGGCCGGACGCGAGGCGCTCGGCGTCGCGTCCCTCGCCGGGCCCATGCGTGCGGCGCTGGAGGCGCAGGACCTGGACGAGTTGAACCGGGACGTGGAGGTGCCGCTGGTGCGGGTGCTGGCCCGGATGGAGCACCTCGGCATCGGGGTCGACGTGGAGGTGCTCCGGTCCCTCAACCGGGAGCTGACCGAGACCGCCGATCGCGAGCGGGCCGCCGTGGTCGACCTGGCCGGCCACGAGTTCAACGTGAACTCGACGCCGCAGTTGCGGGCGGTGCTCTTCGACGAGCTGGGGCTGACCCCGCAGAAGAAGACCAAGACCGGCTACTCGACCGACCAGGCCACCCTGGAGAAGCTGCGCGGTGACCACCCGATCGTCGAGCACCTGCTGCGCTACCGGGAGGTCGAGAAGCTCCGGTCGACCTACGGCGAGGGCCTGCTCGCAGAGGTCGCGCCCGACGGGCGGATCCACGCGACGTTCAACCAGACGGTGGCTCGCACCGGGCGACTGTCCTCGGACGCGCCGAACCTCCACAACATCCCGGTCCGCACCGAGGAGGGTCGCCGCTTCCGGGCGGCGTTCGTTCCCCGGACCGGCTGGAGGTTCCTGGTCGCGGACTACAACCAGATCGAGCTCCGCTGCATCGCCCACCTGTCGGACGACCCGGGTCTGGTGGAGGCGTTCACCTCGGGTGACGACATCCACGACCGCACCGCCGCCCGCGTCTTCGGGGTCGATGCCGGCGAGGTCACCGTCGAGCAGCGGTCGAAGGCGAAGATGGTCTCCTACGGACTCGCCTACGGGATGGAGGCCTACGGCCTGGGTCAGCGACTCGGCATCCCGACCGGAGAGGCCCAGGAGATCCTGGACGCCTACTTCGAGGCGTTCCCGAGCGTCCGGGACTTCATGGACCGAACGGTGGCCGAGGCACGCGATCGGGGGTACACCGAGACGGTGTTCGGTCGCCGCCGCCGGATCCCCGAGCTGGCCTCACCGCAGCGCAACGTGCGCCTGGCCGGTGAACGCCAGGCCATGAACGCACCGATCCAGGGCCTGGCCGCCGACATCTTCAAGGTGGCGCTCGTCCGCCTGGACCGGGCGATCGACGACGGCGGGCTCGACAGCCAGCTGGTGCTGCAGGTGCACGACGAGGTGCTGGTCGAGGTCCCACCGGGTGAGGACGCAGCGGCAGAGGCGGTCGTGCGCGACGCCATGTCGAACGCCTTCGACCTGCGGGTGCCACTGGAGGTCAACCTGGCGGTCGGCGACTCGTGGGCCGCGGCCAAGGGGTGAGCGACCCCGTGGCCGCCGATGAGACCGGCCAAGGGGTGAGCGACCCCGTGGCCGCCGATGAGACCGGCCAAGGGGTGAGCGACCCCGTGGCCGCCGATGAGACCGGCCGGCACTGGTTCGAGGACCTGGCCGACCACATGGGCCCGGCCTACCTGCGCTACTCGTTCACGCTGGGAACGGTCCACGAGGTCGACGTGCTCCTCGACGTGCTCGGCCTGGTTCCCGGCGACCGGGTGCTGGACGTGGGGTGTGGGCCCGGTCGCCACTGCCTGGAGTTCGCCCGGCGGGGCGTGGCCGTCCTCGGCGTCGACGTGAGCGACCGGTTCGTCGAGGTCGGCCGGGAGCTGGCCGCCGCCGATGGTCTCGACGACCTGGCCCGCTTCCTGCGACTGGATGCCCGCCACCTGGCCACCGCGGCGCTCGACGGCACCCTCGGTGGGCCGTTCGATGCGGCGGTCTCGCTGTGCCAGGGCGCCTTCGGGCTGGGAGGCAGGTCGCGCCCGGACGACCCGCAGAACCTGGCGCCCGACGCCGCCGTGCTCGGCGGCGTGCGTGCCGCGTTGCGAGCGGGTGGCCGGGCGGCGGTCTCGGCGTTCTCGTCCTACTTCCAGGTCCGCTACCTGGAGGACGGCGACGACTTCGATGCGGCCGGTGGGGTGAACCACGAGCACACCGAGGTGCGCGACGCGGACGGCCGGGCGGTGCCCGCCGAGCTGTGGACCACCTGCTACACGCCGCGGGAGCTGCGGATGCTCGCCGAGCGGGTCGGCCTGTCCGTGGACGAGGTCCGGTCGGTCACCCCGGGGGACTACGGGCCCCGGGCTCCGGCCATCGACTCCCCCGAGTTCCTGCTCCTGGTCCACCGGCCGGACTGAGGCGGCCGGACTGAGCAGCCGGACCGGCGGATCCCCGGCATTTTCGTGGTCCTGTGGGCTCGGGTAGCCTCTCGGGGTCCCTGTCCCCGAGTGTGAAGAGTCCCCCTTGTCCGACGAGACCCCCGCTGAGGCCCAGCCGCAGGACACTGCGGTCGCAACCATGGGCGACGAGTACGTGCCCCGCCAGATCATCGACGA
>CAIYGQ010000172.1 GCA_903925745.1 uncultured Actinomycetes bacterium
GACTCGGACCCGCCCGCCGTCGTCGTCGACGCCGCCGTCGAGGCCCTGAGGAGCGGTCACCACCAGTACCCGCCGGGGGCCGGGATCCCCGAACGCCGTCACGCCGTCGCCCGCCACCAGCTTCGCCGCTACGGCCTGGAGGTCGACCCCGAGGACGGGGTGCAGATCACCATGGGTGCCACCGAGGCGCTGGCCGCAGCCGTCCTGGCGTTCTGCGGGCCGGGTGACGAGGTGGTCGTGCTCGAACCCTTCTTCGACCTGTACGCCGCCGTCGTGGCGCTGGCCGGCGCGACCCTGCGCACCGTCACGCTCCGGCCTCCCGGGTACACCGTCGACCCGGACGAGCTGCGCGCCGCCGTGGGACCACGGACCCGACTGGTGCTCGTCAACACCCCGCACAACCCCACGGGCCACGTGGCAGCGCTCCCCGAGCTCGAGGTGCTGGCCGAGGTGTGCTGCGACCGCGACGTCCTGGTCGTCACCGACGAGGTCTACGAGCACCTGACCTTCGACGACCACCGGCACGTCCCGCTGGCCACGCTCCCCGGCATGTTCGAGCGCACCGTCACGATCTCCTCGGCGGGCAAGACCTGTTCGGCCACGGGCTGGAAGGTCGGGTGGGCCTCGGGTCCCGCCGAACTGGTCCAGTCGGTGCGGGCGGTCAAGCAGCACCTGACCTACTCGGGCGGCACCCCGTTCCAGCACGCCATCGCCGCGGTACTCGACGACGTCGAGGAGGTGGTCGCCGACCTGCGTGCGGCGTTGGAGTCCCAGCGCGACCTGCTCTGCGACGGGCTCGAGTCCATCGGTCTGGAGGTGTTCCGGCCTGACGGCACCTACTTCGTGACCGCCGACGTCGCCCCCCTCGGGGCGGTCGACGGACTCACGTTCTGCCGCGAGCTGCCCGAGCGGGCGGGCGTCGTGGCCATCCCGAACCAGGTGTTCTACGAGGACCCCTCCGACGGTCGGACGCTCGTGCGCTTCGCCTGCTGCAAACGGCCCGAGGTCATCGGTGCGGCCATCGACCGACTGCGCGCCGCCTACCGCTGACGCCGCCGCCGGGGGCCCCGGGTCCGGACCGCGGTACGGTGCGGACGTGGACGACGACGAGCGCCCGGAGGACGAGCCCGCCCCGGTGGCCGGGGCGATGGGCCGCAGCGACAAGCTGCCGGTCCGCATGCTGAGCGACCGCATGCTCGTGCAGATGGACGCCGGTGACGCCGAACGGCGGTCCTCGGGAGGGATCCTCATCCCGGCCACCGCACAGTTGGGTCGTCGCCTGGCCTGGGCCGAGGTCCGGGCCGCCGGACCGAACGTCCGGTCGGTGGAGGAGGGCGACCAGGTGCTCTTCAACCCCGAGGACGTCGCCGAGGTCGAGGTCCGCGGCGAGACGTTCATCATCCTGCGGGAGCGGGACCTGCACGCCGTGGCCGCCGAGCGACTCGACGACGGTCACACCGGTCTCTACCTCTGAGTCCTATCCCGTTTCGGGTCGGGATGGGCGGGCTCCTACGATGCGCCCATGGCCGACGCCCCCGCAGTGACCCCCGTCGAGATCCGGGACGACGACCTGGCGCGGGTCCGCTACAACGACGACGGACTGGTGGCGGCGATCGTCCAGGACGTGGAGACCCGGGCGGTCCTGATGATGGCGTGGATGAACGCCGAGACCCTCCGGATGAGCCTGGAGCAGGGGCGGACGGTGTTCTGGTCCCGGTCCCGTCGTGAGGTGTGGCGCAAGGGCGACACGTCTGGTGACCGCCAGTTCATCCGGTCGGCCTGGGTCGACTGCGACGGCGACACCCTGTTGTTCCTGGTGGAACAGGAGGGCGCCGGGGCCTGCCACACCGGCACCTACACCTGCTTCGCCCAGCCGTTCGGCTCCGACGTGACAGCGCCCGACCGGCCCGGGCCGGTCTGATCCCGCCGTGGTCCACCCGACCCGTGAGGTGTTCCACGCGCTGGCGGCGGACCACCGCGTGGTGCCCGTCTGCGAGACGCTGCTCGCGGACCTGACCACGCCGCTGGCGGCGTTCGCCCGGCTGTGCGGCGACGACGGGTCGGCCCGGCCCGGTTTCCTGCTGGAGTCGGTGGACCACGGTGGTCGCTGGAGCCGGTGGTCCTTCCTGGGGCGCGACCCGCTCGCCCGGCTCGTGGCCCGGGGCCGGCAGGTCCAGGTCAGCGGGGCGCTCCACCTCGACGTGCCGACCGACCGGGGGATCCTGGCGGCACTGGAGGCGCTCCTCGAGGAGTTCCGAGCGCCCGACGAGACGACCTTCGGCCACCCGTTGCCGCCGCTGCACTCCGGCGTCGTCGGGCACCTCGGCTACGACGTCGTCCGGGAGGTCGAGCACCTGCCCGACGCCCCGACCGACGACCGGGGCTTCCCCGACGCGGTGCTGTCGGTCATCGGCGAACTCGCCGCCTACGACCACTGGTCCCAGCAGGTGACCCTGGTCGCCAACGCCGTGGTGCCGGCCGGGGCCGACCCCGTCACCCTCGACGCCGCCTACGACGACGCCCTCTCCCGCCTCGGCCGGATGGCCGCCGACGGCGCGACACCGCTCGACGAACCGCTCGTCACCCCACCGGAGCGCACCGACGAGTCCGTCGAGGTCGAGTCGTCGCTCGGTCCGGGCCGGTTCGCGGACGCCGTCCGGGCCGCACAGGAGCACATCCTGGCGGGGGACATCTTCCAGGTTGTGCTCTCGCAGCGTTTCACCTTCACGACCACCGCCGAGCCGCTCGACATCTACCGGACACTGCGGCAGGTCAACCCGTCGCCGTACATGTACTACGTGCGAGAGGACGACCTGACCCTGGTGGGGTGTTCGCCGGAGCCGATGGTGCAGCTGCTCGGCGACCGGGTGGTGTCGCGGCCGATCGCCGGGACCCGGTTCCGGGGACGTGACGACGAGCACGACCGGCAGCTCGCGGCCGAGCTGCAGGAGCACCCCAAGGAACGGGCCGAGCACCTCATGCTCGTCGACCTCGCCCGCAACGACGTGGGTCGCGTCGTCGAGTTCGGCAGCTGCCGCGTCGATGAGTTCATGACCCTGGAGCGCTACAGCCACGTCATGCACCTGACCTCGCAGGTGTCGGGGACGCTGGCTGACGGTCGCGGCCCGATCGACGTCCTGCGGGCCACGCTGCCGGCCGGAACCGTGTCCGGGGCGCCCAAGGTGCGCGCCATGGAGATCATCGACGACCTGGAACCGACCCGCCGTGGGCCGTACGCCGGGGTCGTCGGCTACCTGGACTTCTCGGGCAACGTCGACACCGCGATCGCCATCCGGACGATGGTCGTCGAGCCCCCCGACTCCTCGGGGAGGCGTCGGGCGTCGGTCCAGGCGGGTGCGGGCGTGGTGGCCGACTCGGATCCGACCGACGAAGAGCTCGAGACCCGCAACAAGGCCCGCGCCCTGCTGAGCGCGGTGCCGGCCGCCGAACGGATGACCGAGCAGCGCCGGGCGCGCTGAACGGCCCGGCCCGCTGCCGACGGTGGCGCCGTCCGGGGCGGCCGGAGGTTCCGGTCGGCTCGGCGGTGGTGCTCCGCGGGTGGGAGACTCCGGGAGTGAGCGACACACCACCCAGCGGGCCCGTGTCCGCCCCGGCCGGATCCGCCGGACCGGGATCGACCGGGGCGCGGTCCAGCGAGGCCCGCCTCGGCGTCGCCGCGATCGTCGCCGACCGCGACGTCGTGACCGTGCGGGGCGCCGACTCGGCCACGTTCCTGCAGGGGCAGCTCTCGGCGGACGTCGCCGCCCTGGCGGTCGGCGCGTCGACGTGGTCCCTCCTGCTCGAACCCCAGGGTCGGCTCGAGGCCTGGGTGCGGGTGTGGCGCACCGCTCCCGACGGGTTCGTCCTCGACGTCGACGCCGGCTGGGGCGAACAGGTCGCCACCCGGCTGCGGCGATTCCTGTTGCGGGTCGACGTGTCGATCGACGTCGCGACGTGGCGGTGGGTCGCGCTGCGCGGCCCGGAGTCCTCGTCGGTCGCACTCGGTCCAGCCGATCTGACGGACGCCCGGCTGGTCGCTCCCACCGACTGGCGGGGACTCCCCGGCGTCGACCTGCTGGCGGTCGATGCGGCCGTGCCCGACGGGATCCCCGTCCTGTCCGCCGAGGAGTCCGAGGTCCTGCGGATCGAGCAGGGCTGGCCGGCGATGGGTCGGGAGCTCGACGACTCGGTGATTCCAGCCGAGATCGGCCAGTGGTTCATCGACGCGTCGGTCAGCTTCACCAAGGGGTGCTACACGGGCCAGGAGCTCGTCGCCCGCGTCGACAGCCGCGGCAGCAACACGCCCCGTCGACTCCGTGGGGTGCTGGTCACGGACCGGCTCGACGATCCGTCGGGGGCACCCGAGGGGTCCGAGGTCGTCCACGACGGGCAGGTTCGGGGAGCGTTGAGTTCTCTCACCTGCTCGCCGGAACTCGGTGGGCTGCTCGGTCTGGCGTTGCTCCACCGGTCGGTGGACGACGGCGATGACGTGGAGGTGCGCTGGTCCGGTGGCCACGTCGCCGCCCGGGTGGTGGACCTGCCCGCCGACCGGACGACGCCGGCGTGACGGCCCCGGCCCGGAGCCACTACGAGCTGCTCGGGGTGCCCACCACGGCGACGACCGCCGAGATTCGCGCCGCGTACCTGGCCGCGGCCCGGCGGGCCCACCCGGACCGCCACGTCGGTGATGCGGCGGCGGTGGCCGCGGCCGAGGAGCGGATGCGGCTGTTGAACGCCGCGTGGGCGGACCTGGGCGACGCCGACCGCCGCGCGGCCTACGACCGGAGCATCGGGCTGTCCGGAGCCGCCGGCCGGCCCGCCGGCGCGGTCGTGTCGCGGCCGTCCCGCGACTTCACCCCGCACGACTCCGGTCGCGGGGCCGTCGGAACCGATCCCCACGCGGACGCCGAGGACGCCGCGGCCGAGGCCTGGCGTCACGAGCCCGACCCGTACGACCCGCGCACCGGCGTGGGCCGGATCCTGGGCGCGGGTCCCCCGTTGTTGTTCGTGGTGGCGTTGGCCCTGCTGGTGGCCGGTGCCATGACGGGGATCCGGGCGCTGGTCGCGCTCGCGTTCGCCGCCGCGCTCGTGGCACTGCTCGCGTTCATCGGCGTGCCGATCGTGGCCGTGGCCCGGAGCAAGGCCCACGACCGCGGCTGAGGCCGGTCCCACCCGGAACCCGCGGTCCGGAACCCGTGCGGCGACGAGCGTCCACGATCGGTAGGTTCGCAGCGTGGCGACCTACCTCGACGCGATCCTGCAGGCGCACCGGAGCGCCGCCTCGGCCGACGACCGGGATCCGGCGGCGCTCCTGGAGCAGGCGGCGGCGTGTCCGGCGCCGCGTGGGTTCGCCGCCGCCATCCGTCGCACCGACGGGCTGGCCGTGATCGCCGAGGTGAAGCGTCGCTCACCGTCGAAGGGCGACCTGGCCGTCGACCTGGACGCCCGGGAGCTGGCCCGCACCTACCGGGACGCCGGGGCGAGCTGCCTCTCGGTCCTGACCGACGTCGACCACTTCGGCGGTTCGGTCGGGGACCTGGTGGCCGCCCGGTCCGCCTCGGGCCTGCCCGTGATCCGGAAGGACTTCACCGTGTCGGTCGCCGACGTCTGCGACGCCCGGATCATGGGTGCGGACTGCGTCCTGTTGATCGTGGCGGCCCTCAGCGACGGGGAGCTCGGACACTTCGCGTCGGTGGCACTCGAGTTGGGCCTCGACGTCCTGGTCGAGGTCCACGACGTCGACGAGCTGGACCGGGCGCTGGCCGCGGTGCCCCCGGTCGGGGGCGTCGGCGGACCCGAGGTGCTGGTCGGGGTGAACCAGCGGGACCTGGTGACGTTCCGGGTCGACCAGGAGCGTGCCGTCCGCGTCGCGGCGTCGATCCCGCCCGGGCTGGTCCGGGTCGCCGAGTCCGGGGTGCGGGGGGAGCGGGACGCCGTCGAGCTGCGCCGCGCC
Source organism: uncultured Actinomycetes bacterium (assembly GCA_903925745.1). Taxonomy (GTDB): domain Bacteria; phylum Actinomycetota; class Acidimicrobiia; order Acidimicrobiales; family Microtrichaceae; genus SXMI01. Next base: position 5,954 of record CAIYGQ010000172.1, read on the forward strand.
GGCTACGACGCCGTGCTGGTCGGTGAGCACCTGGTGACCTCAGCTGATCCGGGTGCGGCGCTGGCGGCGCTCCGGGTCGGCGCGGAGCGACCGACTGCCTGACCGACTGCCCGACCGACTGCCTGACCGATCCGGAGAGGTGCCCCGTTGCGTCGCGGCCCGGCGTTAGCCTTCGGGCGTGTTCGTGAAGATCTGCGGGATCACCAACGACGAGGACGCGTTGATGGCCGCAGCACTCGGAGCCGACGCCGTCGGCTTCGTCTTCGCACCCAGCCCCCGGCAGGTGACGATCGGGACGGTGCGTGACATCACCCGTCGGCTGCCCGCCGAGATCGTGACCGTCGGGGTCTTCCGGGACCAGGAGCCCCGGTTCGTGATCGACACGGTGCTGGAGGCGGGCCTGCGGGCGGCGCAGCTCCACGGCCACGAGACCCCCGAGGACGCCGCTGCGGTCCGCCCGTACTGCCAGGCCCTGATCGTGGCGTTGTCGGCCGGCGATCCGGCGCTGCGCCACGTCGACGCCTACGGGGCCGACGCGCTGTTGGTCGACGGCGTGACCCCGGGGTCGGGGAAGGTCTTCGACTGGTCCACCGTCGAGGGGGCACCGTCGCACGGTCGCCTGATCCTGGCCGGCGGGCTCACGGCCGGGAACGTCGGTGACGCCGTCCGGGCGGTCCACCCGTGGGGTGTGGACACCTCGACCGGGGTCCAGATGTCCGGCGACCCGTCCCGCAAGGACCCCCGCAAGGTGCAGGCGTTCATCCGGGCGGCCCGGGCGGCCGCCCCGCAACCGCACCACCCGGACGGCCACGGCCCCTTCGACTGGGCCGAGTCCGGACTCTGAGACCGGGACCGGAACACGTTGGGGTGCCCGACGGCGGGCGGGGTACGTTGCGGACGTGAGCACCGCTGCTGAGTCCGACCCCCGGGGCGTGGGAGCGGGTGGCGAACCCACAGCCGTGATGGGCGAGCCCGACCCGACCGGCAGGTTCGGCGACTTCGGGGGTCGATTCGTCCCCGAGACGCTCGTCCCGGCGCTCCAGGAACTGGACCGGGCCTTCCGGTCCGCCTGGGCCGATCCGGTGTTCCGCACGGAACTCGACGACCTGCTCCGCGACTACGCCGGTCGGCCGAGCCCGCTCACCGAGTGCCACCGGCTGTCCGAGGAGCTCGGCATCCGCATCCTGTTCAAGCGCGAGGACCTCAACCACACCGGGAGCCACAAGATCAACAACGTGCTCGGCCAGGCGCTGTTGGCCCGGCGCATGGGGAAGTCCCGTCTGGTCGCCGAGACGGGGGCCGGACAGCACGGGGTGGCGACCGCCACCGCTGCGGCCCTGCTGGGCATGGAGTGCCTGGTGTACATGGGTGAGGTCGACATCGCCCGCCAGGAGCTCAACGTGTTCCGGATGCGCCTGCTGGGCGCAGAGGTGACCCCGGCGGTGTCCGGTAGTCGCACGCTGAAGGACGCAGTGAACGAGGCGATGCGGGACTGGGTGGCGACCGTCGAGCACACCCACTACTGCCTGGGTTCGGTCATGGGCCCGCACCCCTACCCGTGGATGGTCCGGGAGTTCCACCGGGTGATCGGAACCGAGGCGGCCGAGCAGTGCGCGGCGCTCCTCGACGGCCCGCCCGACGTCGTCGTCGCGTGCGTCGGCGGCGGGTCGAACGCAGCCGGGATCTTCTCGGGGTTCGCCGACGATCCGTCGGTCGAACTGGTCGGCGTCGAACCCGCCGGCGGGGCCGCCGTCGGCCGGGGCGTCCCGGGGATCGTCCACGGGATGCGCTCCTACCTGATGCAGGACGAGTTCGGCCAGGTGCTCGAGGCGCACTCGATCTCGGCCGGACTGGACTACCCGGGCGTCGGTCCGGAGCACTCGCACCTGGCCACGTCGGGTCGGGCCCGCTACGAGCAGGTCGACGACCAGGAGGTCGTGGACGCGTTCGTGCTGACCTCCCGGTCCGAGGGCATCATCCCGGCCCTCGAACCGGCGCACGCACTCGCCTGGGTGGCGCGGGAACGCGAGGCGCTGGCGGGTCGGACAGTGCTCGTCAACATGTCGGGTCGGGGCGACAAGGACGTGGCGCAGATGATGGACGTGCTGCGGGACCGGATCTGAGGGTGGGGCCCTTCGAGGCGGCGCTGCGGGCGCGGCGTGACCGGGGCGGGAAGTGCCTGGTCCCGTACCTCACCGGGGGACTGGGCTCCTGGACGGCGCAGCTCCGTGCGGCCGCAGCGTCCGGGGCCGATGCGGTGGAGGTGGGGATCCCGTTCTCGGACCCGGTGATGGACGGTCCGGTCATCCAGCAGGCCTCGGAGCTCGCGCTCCGGGCGGGTGCGACGCCGCCGGCGATCCTGGACGAGCTGGGAGGGGCCGACCTGGGCGTGCCGTCGGCGGTGATGACCTACGCCAACCTGGTCGACCGGGCCGGGTGGCGGCGGTTCGCGTCGTCGCTGTCCTCGGCCGGTGTCGCCGCGGCGATCCTCCCGGACATCCCGCTCGAGGAGACCGGACCGTGGTGTGCCGCCGCCGACGAGGCCGGCGTCGAGACGGTGCTGCTCGCCGCGCCCACCGCCCCGGACGAACGGTTGGAGCGGATCGTCCAGCGATCCCGCGGGTTCGTCTACGCAGTGGGCCTGTTGGGGGTGACGGGGGAGCGGGACCACCTGGCGGCCTCGGCGACCCGGATCGCCGCCCGCCTGAAGGCGGTGACCGACCTCCCGGTCCTGGTGGGCGTGGGGATCTCGACGCCCGAGCAGGCGGCGGAGGTCTGCGAGGTGGCCGATGGGGTGGTGGTGGGCTCCGCCCTGGTGCGGCAGGTCCTCGAGGCGGACACCCCCGAGGGCAGCGTCGAGGTGGTGGCCGAGGTGGTCTCGTCGTTCCGCCGGGCGCTCGACGCCGGTTGAAGTTCACCACTCTCCGTGGGATTCTCGCCGCCGAATCGGTCGAATCCAGCCACTGAGCGCGCGAGTGACCGGAAATCCTTGGAAAGACGGGGCGAATCCGCCGCGCGCCCCGGAGATCGTGGTAATCACACTCCTGAAATTTGCCGTCGGGACCGACCGATCCGGCTCCCACCTGGAGGAACCACATGAACAAGACCGAGCTCATCGAGACCATCGCCCAGTGGACGGACATCTCGAAGAAGGACGTGCAGGCCGTGCTCGACACGTTCGAGGACATCGCCGGGGACATCGTGGCCAAGGGCAGCGACACCCTGACCATCCCGGGCTTCCTGAAGTTCGAGCAGACCCACCGCAAGGCCCGCACCGGCCGCAACCCGCAGACGGGCGAGACCATCCAGGTCGCCGCCTCGAACGCGGCCAAGGTCACCGCCGGCACCAAGCTCAAGAACCGGGCCAAGTCCGGCAAGTGAGCTGAGCCGGACCCCGGCGTTCCGACGCCGAGCGTTCCGCTGTGGGGCCGTCCTCCGGGGCGGCCCCACAGCCGTTCCCGGGAGGGTCGTCGGGCACCGTGGCCCGTTCCACCCACGGCGGGCCCGTCGTAGGCTCGCCGCATGGCACAGACACCCGCACTCACCCCCGGCGACCGGGCCCCGGCCTTCGGGCTCAAGGATCAGACGGGCACCACCGTCCGCCTCTCGCAGTACAAGGGCCGCAAGGTCCTCGTGTTCTTCTACCCGAAGGCCGACACGCCCGGATGCACCACACAGGCCTGTGGCCTGCGCGACGTGCTCGACGACATCGGTGACGTCGCCGTCATCGGGATCAGTCCCGACGCCCCCGACAAGCAGGCCCGCTTCGACGAGAAGTACGACCTCGGGTTCCCGCTGCTGTCGGATGCCGACCACGCCGTGGCCGAGAAGTACGGGGTGTGGGGCGAGAAGAAGCTCTACGGCCGGGCCTACATGGGCATCGTCCGCTCCGCGTTCCTGGTCGACGAGCGCGGCAGGGTCGAGCAGGCCTGGTACAGGATCAGCCCGAAGGACACTCCGAAGCGGCTGCTCGCGTCGCTGGGCTGACGCGCATCCCGGCCCGACCCTGTTCCGTCCAGCTCAGTCCCGGTTGGCGTCGGCGGCCCGCAGGCGGGCCTCGAACTCCCGGTCCGCCTTGGCCAGCGCCGCCTGGCGACCGGCGGCGACGACCCCGATGGCGGCCGAGGCCAGCACCAGTGCTGCGAACCACTTCCGTCGGCCGGACCCGCTCCCTGAATCGCTCACGTCCACACGGTAGGTGACGGGTGTGCTGCTTCGCTCAGCGGGATGGGCCTGCGACGCGGGTACCATCGCCGTCTCGGCCCGGGTGGCGGAATGGCAGACGCGGCGGACTCAAAATCCGCTGTCCGTGAGGGCGTGTGGGTTCGAGTCCCACCCCGGGCACCGAACGCTCTGTAGGGCAACAGGCAGGCATCGGTAGCGGGACGACCAACACCGCGTTGCAGCGTGTGCTGGTGGTCGAGTGTGACCTGCCATCTGGCTCAAACCGCC
>CAIYGQ010000173.1 GCA_903925745.1 uncultured Actinomycetes bacterium
CGACCCGCTGGCGTACTCCTCGTAGCTGGGGAGCTGCAGCCAGGACGCAGCGACCGACGACGGCAACATGCCGGCGCCGCAGACGTAGACGATGAACCAGCCGAAGAGCATCACCCACACCGAGCCCCATCCCCAGAGGGTCGCGCTGGCGCTGAAGCGGAACGTCCTCCGGTACGCCTCCTCCCGCGACAGGCCCCGGAGCATGAACCAGTCGCTGAACAGGCGGGACGACCACTCCTTGTGCCAGATGAAGTAGGCGATGCTGATCCCTCGGGCGACGGCGCTGGTCATCGGGTGCTGCTGGCCACGGTTCGGGTACATCAGGCGGCTCCGAGCTGGTCGCGGAGCGCCTCGCACAGTTCGGACCGGGTCGATCCGAACACGATCGAGAGCCGCCCTTCGGGTGGATCGCACCGGGGGATGAGCAGCATCGCGATCCGCCCGCCACCCCGGTCCTCACTCCGGGTGAGCCGGGCGGCGGCGTACAGGCGTCGGTCATCCGCCGCGGCGGCCCACTCGAGCGAGTGGTCCCGGGGAGCGGGAACCTGCAGGAGTTGGGCGCGGTCCGACATCCCGACCTCGACGGTGAGGGTGGCGATCATGCGGCCTCCCGTTCGCCCCGGTCGGCGACTCCGGCGATCTGACGCATCCGTCGGGTGATGCGGCTGTCCCGCTGGCGTTCCGCCACTGTCCGTACCGCCCCGGGTCGGCGACCGTTGACCAGGTCCGCGACGACGCCGCGGTCCTCGGCGGACTGGGAGCCGGCTCGGCCCGAGCTGAGCGCTCCGACCAGATGGTCGGCGTAGCCGCTGGCCACCACCATCAGCGTTGCGAACGCTGCGGTCGCCTCGAAGTCGCTGTCGGTCCCGGCGTCGAGGAGTTTCCGGGTCTCGGACCGGTGCCAGAGGTCCAGTGTGTGCCGGTCGAGGATTCGGTCCAACCCGCCGGAGGTCCATCCGGTGAGCCCGTCGACCGCGGCATCGTCGGTGACCCGCTCCTCGATCCCGGCCTCCCAGCTGATCGTGTCCCGACGTCGGGCGGCGTGCCGACGCACGATCGAGCGGTACGTGAACGAGAGGTACTTCCGCCCGACGGCCGGTGGCCGGTCCACCCGGATCACCGTCGACTGCAGGGTGACCGCCAGGTAGGTCTCGCTCACCAGTTCGGCGGCGTCGAGCCAGCGGTCGGTGGCGACCAGCGCCCGGGCGGCCCGCTCGGCGTCGTCGGTGGTGAGCCAGTCGAGCAGGCGCTGTCGGTGGTCGACTTCGCCGTAGGATCCGGTCCGTGCCGAATGGCCCCCTGCAGCCCCTGTGTCCACCTCGTCCGAGGTCGATCGGATGTCACCCTCCGATGACCCCTCACCCTGTTGGCCTGTCGATCGTGAGAACATCGTGCCCCTCCCTGTGAGTGTTATGTGGCGTCGTGTGTAGAGTTTATTCATGGCTGTGAACGAAATGCAAGGACCTGACCCGGTTCGTTCACTCGATGCCTGGGTGACGGTGGGTGAGATCGCCCGGTCGCTCCACTGCAGCAACCCGTCGACCGTCACCAACTGGAGGAAGCGGTACGCGAACTTCCCCGAACCGGTGGCGGGCGGCAGCCGACCGCGGTTCCGATGGGGATCGGTGCTGGATTGGGTCCTCACCTATCGACGCGACTGGATCGAGGAGCACGCTCCCTACCTGCTGGAGTCCGGCCACTCCCGGTTGGTCACGGCGATCAAGCTCGGGCTGTCCGTGGGGGGTGACCTGCCGGACCCTCCGAGCGGTACCCCGGGTGTCAGGTTCGCCGTGGCGGCTGCAGCGATCCTGATCGCTGTCGATCCGGACGCTGCGGACCTCGACGATCCGTACCATGCGCTCGCGCTCGATCTGCCGGAGGAGATCCACCACGCCGTCGAGGACCAGTTGGGCGAAGTGGAGGTGCCGGAACTGTGTGATGAGATCCGTGACGCCTTCGAGTCCGCATCCCACGGGAACGACTTCCACGACCCGCCGGCGGTGGTGGATCTGTTCGATGCGGTTGTCGTCCTCGACGAGGAGGTCACCGTCTGCGATGTCATGTCGCTCGGATGCGGTACAGGGCGCGCCCTGACGACCGTCGCCCGTCGACTGCGGGACAACGGGATCGAGGTTCGGCCGCAGGGCTACGAGATCGACCCGGCGCTCGCCTCAGGCGCATCCTCGCTGCTCCGAGCGGAGGGATTCGACTCCGTTGTCGAGCAGCGGAACCTGCTGGCCGACCCGCCGGACCTCGATGGGACGTCCGACTGTGTCGTCGTGCTGGCGTCTCCCTCGCTGGAGCGGGGTGATGCGCAGGATCCCACCGGTGGGCCCGCCGGTGGCGCTGGCCCCGATGACCGCCGGTGGTTCGTCGCCAGAAGGGGTGCCCACGACTCGGCGAGCACCTGGGTGCAGGTCGCGCTGTCGATCGCCCGGTCGGCGACGGAGCGCAGTGGCGGGTCGTCGACCGCTGCCGTGCTCGTCCCGATGCAGTGGCTGGGAGGCCGGGGCCGCACCGCCCAGGCAGGTCGGGTGCTTCGGGAGTGGCTCATCAGCGAGCACCTGCTGCGTGCCGTCGTCGTGGCGCCGGTGGCTCAGGTCTCGCAGGGCTTCGCCTTCGCCGGACTGCTCGTCGTGAGCGGTCGACGCGAGGAGTCGCCCATCGTGGTGGTTGACCCCAGTCATGGGGGCATCCAGCCGTCCCCCAAGGGGCCGGTGTTCCCCGGTGTTTCGCCCAGTGTGTTCGAGCAGTGGAGCGTCCCGGAGGGGGTCCGTCGGTTCGTCGTGGATCCGGACGTGCTGGCATCTGAGGCCGCCGGGAACGCCGACCTGCACCCGGCGGCGCTGCACGCCCTGGCTCGGGACGATGACCTCGTCGGGGAGGCGCCCTTCCTCGCTCCCCTCGCCAGACTGGGAGTCGCTCCCGACTCGGACCCGACGTCCCCCAGCCTCCACGAGGCGGTCGAGCGTGTCGGCGAATCCATCGAGCTGCTCGCCGAGGAGCTCGCTCGGCCGAGACACCGGCTGGACCGCTTCGGGCGGAACTGCCTCGAGGAGGTCCGTCAACGGTTCGAGCAGCTCGAGAGAGTCGTGCGGGCGCAGTCCGATCGGGAGTCGCGGGACCAGGGTTCGTCCGAACCGGGGTGACGTCGTGCCCGGCCACCACGGCCGTCCTGGTGTCACTCCGTGGCGACCAACCCGCCCAGGCAGGGCCCGAGACCGGCGGTGTCGGCGACGAGCCGTTCCAGCAGCATGGGCAGGTGACC